>JAJZCB010000014.1 GCA_021846285.1 Bacillota bacterium | reverse complement strand
TAGCCATTTCCACCTGACGGAGGCCTTCATCCTGTAAGCCGTCAGCCATTGCGATTTTCGCTAGCAGTCGATGCAGTCGTCCGCGCTGCAAATTCGCACACTGATTGTTGGTGACCGACTTAAGGCCATCTTCAGCGTATCTCGTGGCTTCCGATATTCGACCAAATCGCAAATGATGTGCGGATACTTCTTCTAACACCGACGCAACCGAGAGAAGATCGCCACGTTCAAGGTATTGCGCGATACAGTCCTGTAGGATTTGAATTGCTCTAGCATCCTGGCCTAAACAACTGGATATGACACCCAAATTATGGTCGATATTTACCAACCTGTACTCCTGGTTCGTTTGACTGATTTTACGTGTCGCAATGAGGACGTCATAGCCTTTTTTGGAATTCCCAAGTAGATGGTGTGCCCACCCTAATCCTAACCCGGCATCGATGTGTGTCCGGGCAAATTCTGACGAGTTCGTTTTGCGATAGACGAATTCGTATGATTCCAATGCAGCAGATAGATCTCCATGGCGGAGGCAGGAACTTCCGAAATAAAGCTTGGAGAGAAAGTAGAGACAAAGGTCGCTCTTTCGAACTGCCAATCTCTGCATTGCCTGCGTAAAATGTCGCTTGGCCAAAGAGAACTCTTCGCTCAGGTAGGCACAACAGCCCAGCCAGTAAAATGTTGTACCGATGTCTGAATGATTGTTCGATAGTACAGCTGACTCCAGCGCATCGTACAGATGATCCCAGGCCTGCTCGTATGCTCGTTCGGCGATGGTGCTCTTGGCCAGTGCCATTCGAGCCTGAAATAGGAGACTCGGATCCTCACTCGACACCAAGGCGGATATGGCACGTTTGGCACTTTGCGTGGCATCGCAATATTTCCCCAGTTCATAGGATTGCAGGCTATTCTCGAGTTCTGTCGTGCCGGTCGTTATGCAATCGGTATCGTCCAGGAAGTACGAGAGGGGGCGTCCGAGTCGATTGGCAATAATGGACAGAGTGCGGAGGGATGGCAGTGTTCTTCCAGATTCGACTTGACTGATGAACGCTCGCGTCATATCTGAACCTGCCAGGTCGGACTGGGAAAGGCGAAGTTCCAATCGCAATAGGCGAATTTTACGACCTGCCGATTTCATCACGGATTCCCACCCCTAGAATGGATATGAATATGTCGAAAATGATAGCTAGTGGTAAGCTGTGCTAACTAGCAGTTAGTCACAATATAGTCCTTTTTTGATGTTATGATCAATTCGACAGATTCGATTACTAAGCAATACGGAAAACAGGCAAAGTTGAAGGCTTCTTCGAGCTAATACGGCGTGTTACAGAGTGCGCAATGTGTTTTATTTCAGAATATTGAGCTATAATCGGCTAGTGTGTTAAGTATTAAAGAGTAATTGAAATGGGGGATACTCATGCGAGATGTGCTGTGTCACGAATGCGGTAAAACAATCGCTGAGCGCGATGATCTGTACACGTACTTGTCCATGAGTGGAATCCATGGATTATGTTCTGATTGCTATATGAGTAATCAGAAAACGCTTAGCGGGGTGCGCACTCCAATTAACAGCCAGGCCACAGTATTTGTAATGATCGTTGCAATAATTGCGTGTGCATTACTGTTTATGAGATATCGTTCATTGGTATGGATAATTATTGCTCTGTTCACTCCAGTAATTCGATTTCTATCGTGGGTATTGATCGAAAGGAAGATTAAGTATTAAGTATGCCTTTTGCAGAATGAATATTTCACTATTCATAAAACTGCTATTTTCATAACCCACAGATTGGGGATTTGTCCTGAGGCTGATCTGATCTTGTTGATGAAGGATGGAAAAATTGCAGAAAGCGGCACTCATTTGGAATTGTTAAACCTGAATGGGGAATATGCGACCAGGAGGCTTTAATCAATGAAGACCAGAGTGACGTTCCTAGCGCTTGCCGTCTTGTCAATCTCTTCGATACTTTATTGCCAGCACATGAGCGCCCATTATTACAATTTGGCGATGAGTCATCCTGTTACAACCATGGCTAGCATTGACGAAAGAAATTCGGCAGCCTATTTGATGACTGATTATTCGTGGGGTTTGTTTATATCTTTTTTTGTTATGATCGTATCGGTCATAGGACTCATTATCTCCTCGGCACGCGCCATTATTAAAAGAAAGCGGAGGAATCCCCGTGAACGTGGTTCTGCAAGCTGAGCGGCTGAGCAAGACGTTTCAAACTGGAGGGGAAGCGTTTCACGCCGTAAAGGGGGTCGATCTCCAGGTTAAGCTTGGGGAGTTCATAGCGGTTATGGGGCCGAGCGGTTCTGGAAAATCAACTCTGCTTCACATGTTATCTGGGCTCGAGAGGGCTACGGACGGCAGGGTAACTATTTGCGATGTGGATTTGAAGAACTGCAACGATGAGGAACTGACGAGGTTGCGCGGCAAGATGATCGGGTTCGTATTCCAGTTTTTTAACCTCATACCCGTCCTTTCCGCCTATGAGAATGTGAGTTTGCCCATGCTGATGGCCGGCCACAAGGAGTCAGCCTTTCGAGAACGCGCCACGTGGCTTCTGTCCCGTATGGGTCTTGCCGATCACATGCACAAACGCCCGAAAGAGCTGTCCGGCGGACAGCAGCAGCGGGTAGCAATTGCCCGGGCTCTGTTACCGGATCCGCCTATCCTAGTGGCTGATGAACCCACCGGGAATCTGGATACCAAGACTGCCATGGACGTCCTGCAACTGCTGAGAGATGCCTGCAGGGAACCGCAGCCGCATTCACTCGTTCTCGTGACGCATGATCCGCGAGTGGCCGCGTACGCGAATCGTGTAATCTTCCTGCGAGATGGAGAGGTTGTGGGTGATATTGGAAATCCTTCTTCTGCGCAGGCCGACGGAACCCCGTTCGCCTTTGGAAGAGTGATCCAGCAGGAATGGGAGGCACTGATGGCGTGAACGCGTTCGTGTGGAAGTTGGGCATTCGATTCTTCGCGGCGAGGAAGGGACGGACGTTTTTCTCCATCTTGGGCATTTCTCTCGGGATTCTGCTGGTGACCGCTGTGCAGATTGTATTTACGTCCTTGAACCAATCTTACGATGCCATGCAGCGGCAGAAGTACGGAAATTATGACGTGTTGGCCTATTTTCAGACGGATGGCCAAGGGTTGACAAACCAAGAACTCGACCAGCTAAAGGATATACAAGGAGTCGAGGCGCTACAGCCGATCCTGTACCCTTACCAGAACCGGTTGCCGCGCTACTTTTCCGATTCTCTGTATGATGTCGGGTTGACTGACTCTTATCTCTCCAGGCAATTGAAAAACTATGATATTGCGCAAGGCCGCTTCCCTCTGCCCCACGAAGTGGCACTGTCCCCGGGTATCATGTCGCGGCACCACCTGCATATCGGCTCAGCAATCCAGCTGTCATTTCCCCACAGAGGCCTGGTCAACCTCACAGTATCAGGGGAACTGTCGTCAGACTCGCAGAAGAATTTTGGGATAGCCGTCTATGATTACGCCTGGCTGCAAAAGATAACAGGAATCAAACAGGCGACAGGCATCGTCATGAAGCTGCGTCCTAATCTGAGCGAGAATAGAAGAAGTCTAGCACTCAATACCTTTACCAATACGCTTTACAGATGGGCGCACAGGATGGGGCGAACCATCACGATCTATACCAAGGGTCAATTGGGCGCTTTGGGAAATGCAACGAACTACATAGCAGCTTTTCTTCCCCTCCTAAAAGGGTTATCCGTCACATCCATCGTCGCGTCGATCTACATCGTCATCAGTACGCTGCAGATCTCCTTGCAGGAGCGGCGTAAGGAGTATGCGCTGCTGCGGTTGCTCGGCGTAAACGGTCGCCAGTTGACAGGGCTCGTCCTAATCGAGTCATTACTATACAGCGTTCTCTCCACGCTGGCAGGACTGGCTCTCGGCATCGGCCTGTCACTTGTGATCAAGACGATATCGGTACAGATGTTCCATGTACAGATGATTGACTTAATCATATCGTGGCAGCCGCTCGGGTGGATTGCCCTTTCCGGTATAGCGGTCATGTCTGCGGCCGGGTTGATTCCCGCAAGGCAGGTGAGATGTCTGTCACCAATCGAGGCATACCGCAGCGCGGAACCTTCCGACGATCAGGAAGATGATCTGGTTTCGGCGATAGTTGCGCCCTCCTTGATCCTTCTCAGTCTGCTGCTGGTCGTATTGACGCACATCCTGCGGTTCCATCCAGTGCTGTATGTGGTTGGCGGCTTGGGATTTGTGGTCGGTGTATATGTCTGGATTCCTTCGTTGTTGCAGGGCTCGGCCTGGCTGTCTTCGAAGTTCCTGCGGCATCTGTTTGGATCGCAAATCCTGATGGCGAGTCGTAACATCGTTCGACACAGGAGCAAAAGCGCGCTTTGTGTGGGAGCCCTCATGCTGACCATCTTGATCGCCAATGCCGGCATACTGCTCCTGCACGCCGCGGAGGCAGCGGAAACAGCGGTGGTTTCTTCCAATTTCCCGCACGATATCACACTGAACTCGTTGGGCGGATTTTCCCCAGCATTGGCAACCCAGGTGGGGCGTTTGAAGGGGATTGACTATGAGGAATTCACGACGGGTGCTTTTGCGCAAGTGATCAATGCGCCGCGTAAAAACTCCGGGATTAATTTTTACTCGGCAATCCGTTCTTTACAAGGTACTGATCTGCAAACGGATAAACGCATAGATCATTTTCGCGTCGTTGCAGGCAACATTGACTCCAGGCGGCTTGCGCACAACGGGGTCGTACTGACGGCATCAGCAGCGAACGTACTAGGATTCAAAGTCGGAGACAACGTGAGTTTCAAAAACCCCCTGACAGGCAGGACAACCAACCTCCAAGTAGCGGGCATTATTAAAGGGACCACAATTCCGTTTGGGGCCCCCTTTCTATACACCAGTCCGGCCGTGATGGCGCGTGATTTTTCTGTGCGCGACCTGCAAAACATCCAGATCAACGTCACCACCGGCAACACGGGTGAGGTCCTCCAAACCTTGCGGGGACTCCTGCGGAATCCGCAGTATCAAAATGTGGAACTGATCAACAAACTGAATGAGAAGCAAAAGGCGCAAGAGGCCGTTCTGTTGTTTGGCATTGTCCTCGGCATCACGATCCTCACCATCACCGTCATCGCCGCCATTGTCCTGATGAACCATACCGCGAGTGCAGTCAGGATGCGATTTCGGGAACTCGCCACCTTGCGGGCGATCGGCATGACAAAGGGGCGCCTCATCCGTTTGATACTCGCAGAAGGCATGATGATCTCCACTCTCGGAGGTCTCGCCGGTACGGTTGCAGGTGGCGCGCTTGCCTATCTGGCGCTGATGGCGGTGGGCCATCCGAGCGGAGTCTGGCTGTTGATCCCGACGCTCTGTGGCAGTGTTCTCCTGAGTCCTCTGCTGGGACTGCTGGCTAGCTGGTCGGCTGCGGCGTGGGCAGCCCGTCAGGAAATTATCGGTGTGTTAAGTGATCAATGAACCCTCCTCATCAAACCGTACGTGATGTTTTCCTCATAGGGTCACGTCACGAAACGGAGATTTTTGTACGCTGAGCATGTTGTATTCATACGTTTGTCGGGAGTTTTGTTGCTGACATTTGACAATGAGTTTGATTAGAAGAATCATATATTGTGCCTTTGCGCAAGAGTAAGGAGGTGGCTTCGTGGCTGCAGTGCTCCTCGCGGACAAGATCACACACGTATACCCAAGTGAACCCGGACGGCACATCCTGCGCGACGTGTCCATGCAGGTCGAGCAGGGCGAGTTCGCCGTCATAGTGGGCCGCAGCGGATCGGGCAAGAGTACGCTGCTGCAGGTGCTCGGAACGATGGAGCCGCTTCAGGCGGGCGCGCTCTGGCTGTGCGGCACGGAGGTGACTCAACTCAAGGATGACGGCCTCGCCCGTTTTCGGCTCCAGAATCTCGGATTCGTCTTTCAGAGCTTTCACCTGATCGATTCACTGACGGCCGTTGAAAATGTGCGCTTGCCCATGGAGTTGGCGCGTCTACCGCGTCGGAATGCGCTGACGCGCGCCTCTGAACTGTTAGATTTGGTCGGTTTGTCACAGCGGTCGCGCGCATTTCCGAGTCAACTGAGTGGAGGAGAGCAGCAACGCGTGGCCATCGCACGAGCGCTCGCAAATCGTCCTGCGATGATCTTGGCGGATGAGCCGACCGGCAATCTGGACCGGGAGGCTGCGGACGTGGTCTTGGGCGTGTTCGAGGATCTGCACAAGCATCAGCAGGTGACAATTGTGCTTGTGACGCACGATACCGCGATCTGCGACCGTGCGGATACGGTGTGGCGCATGGAGGACGGCGTGCTGTCCCTTGCGCGTTCGATCGCGAGGCAGTGAGGGGGTGCCGGGTGTGCCGATAGCTTTGAAATGGAGTCTGAACAGCCTGAGACGACGCACGTTTCGCATGGCGTCAGCGGTGATTGGGGTGGTCTTGGGTGTGTTTCTGGCGTTCGAGGTGTTGCAGGTGGCGATTGCCGTTCCGGCAGCGCTGGGCGCCCAGCTGCAGGGGTTCTACGGCCGGGCCACCGTGACGGTGAATGCACCGAACACCGCGGTTTCACTGCCCGCGCACACGCTGGCGGCAATCGCCCGTGTGCCCGGTGTACAGACCATGCTCGCCCTGAACGTGCAGACCGCCGTTGTTGGCCGTGCCAAGCGCGCCATGCAGCTGACGATCCTGGGCGTCGGTCGGACATTTGGCGGATTCGAGCGCATCTTCTCCCCCTCCGGTCGCGAGATCGACGTGTCCGGGCGGGGGCTGGTGCTATCCGCGTCCGAGGCGCGCACCCTCGGTGTCCGCGTCGGCGAGCGCGTCCACTTGGTGGTCGATGGCCGCTCTGTGCAGGCGACAGTTCGTGGGATCGGGCGATCGGAAGGGGCGCTCGCGCCACTGTTGGGACGTCACTACACCATTGCGGGTCGCGGGGAGGTGGACGCGTGGCTGGGTCGACCGCCGATCACCGACGCAGTGTGGATTCTCACACGCCCGGGGGCAGATGTGAGCCGGGTGGCCAGCCGAATTCAGCAAGAGGTGGGCGGACTTTTCTCAGTGGCGGCGGTGGCCGACGAGCAGATCGGAATGCCTCATAATGTAAATATCATGCTCGAGGTTCTCACTTTCCTCGCTGCACTCATCTTCATCCTCGCAGGCATGATGATCTTCTATTCGATGCAGGTGACCGTGGCGGAACAGGTGGGCGAGTTTGCCACCCTGCGCGCGATCGGGGCGACCAAGGGGCGCATCCTGCGCATGGTGCTGCTGCAGAGTTTTCTCGTAGGCGGGGCTGGGATCGTTCTGGGGCTGGTGCTCGGGATAGCGCTCCAGCAACCGGTGCTTCAGGCGATTGATCAGTCCGGCGCGCAGGGTGGTGCGGCTGGTCCACTGACGGCGACGAGTCTTGTCGTTCCGGCCTGCATCGCTCTGACCACCGTATTGCTGGCGGCGTATGCGCCGGCGCGTCGGGCGACGCGGCTTGAGATCGCCCGAATCCTGTCCAACAGCCATGGACCGCTGGCGGCGATCGCTCCCGACCGGATTCCGCTTGTCACGACTCTTCTCACGGCCATTGGGTTGATCGTGAGCCTCGTCTTTGCGGTGATCGGCCGATGGACAGCAGCCGATGGGTGCCTCGTCGTGACCTTGTTTGTCTTCTACCGCCCATTGCTGTGGGTGTCGACACGGATTCTGACCGCTGTCTCGAACCGCTTCGGGTTGGGCCGACTCAAGATCGCGTCGCGCAGTGTGGGTCGACGCGTTCCCGCTGCGGCGTCGATCGGCGCTTTGATCGGCGTGGCCATCGTCGTGTACCTGTCCACCAGTGGGATTGACAGTGCTGTCGGGAACGCGCTGCGAGCGGATGCGCAGTCGTATCTGGGGGGCGCGGTGAGCCTGACCGTGGCATCGAATCGCGGGGTGTCCGAGTCTGCGATCAATCGCTTGCGCGATGTCAGCGGCGTGTATGAGCAGCAGAGTGCCGCGTTCGACCTGCAGACATCTGGCACGTCGGCCCCTGTGAGCGTCGAAGGCATGCAGTTGCCAGCGGCTGGACCACTGACGTCGTACCGCTTGACCGGGGTCTCGTGGCCACAGGCGATGCGTCAGCTCCAGGCGGATCCGCGTGACGTGGTGGTCGCACAACCTCTGATGTCGCAGTTCGGCTGGCGGGTTGGGCAGGCCATCCGTTTGCCGACCACGCATGGCGTCGGGGTGTATCACGTGATCGGGGCGTTGCCCGCTCAACCGGTCGGCGAGAACGACACGATCCTGATGAGCCTGCGTGCATTTGCATCCTCCTACGCATCGCCCTTGCGCACGTACGACGTGATGCTGTCATCGCTTGGCGCTACGGCCGCCGCGAGCCGCTCATTGGAGCGCATCGCGCGAGGCGATCACCCGTCGATCGTGACGGTGGCTGGGGCCATCGCGTCCGAGTCGCGGCAACTGGGGCCCGTCTATGCCGTATTCACGTCTCTATCCGTGTTCGTCGCCTTGATCGCGCTCTTGGGACTGGCGAACCAGCAAACGATGAACGTGGCGGCGCGGGTGCAGGAGAGCGCGGTGATGCGTGCGATCGGGGCGGCCACCGGGTGGATGACGCAGGTACAGTTTCTCGAACTGCTGATCGTCACGACGCTGGCGTGTTGGCTCGGGCTGTTGGAGGCGGCGGTCGTCGCGCGCTTGCTCGGGAGGGTCATCACGGCTGCGGGTTTTCCGATCAGTCTGCTTCTTTCGCCTGTCGCCGTAGCCATCGCTGCGGTCGGCGTGCCGGTCGTAATCGCCGGGTGCGGCGCCCTCTCGATTGGCGGCACGTTCAGGCGACTACGGATTGCTGAGGCGATTCGTTATGAGTGAACGAGTGATCGACACCCGCTCCGTGAAGCGCTTGATCGTGTCGTCCATCCGTCAGCAGAGGCAAGCGTGGACGCTCTCGATGGCGGGGGCGCTCGCCGCCCCGTTTCTGACGCAAATGATGAGTTGAATCCCAGGGTACAAGCCAACGGGTTTGCGCTCAGAGAGGAGTATATGTATTGTCCTCCAAAGTTTTATACCGATGAAGACTGCCACAAAATACCGAATAGGAGGATAAAGTGTGACTATTGTGTTGACATAGATTTTATGCATCATTAAACTTCAAGTAGTAACTGACATGTCCTTTCACCTCCTAATTTGTGACTGAAGGAAGGAAGGAAGGAAGAGAACAACGATGGATATTATGGATTCGTCCTTATCGATGGATGTACTCATACCTGAATTTCTTGTTTTACATCCAATGGAAAAACAACTTGTCATACAGTATGCCCCCTATTTGGCGGTGCGGGCGCAGCAATTTAGCCACACCTTTTATCAGCATGTGCTGCAAGAAGACGAAGTATCGTCTGCTCTCACCGGACATGATATCGAATTACTGATGAAAAATATGGTCAAACACTATCGGAATATTCTGCTGCATGATTACGACGTTTCGATGCGAAATATCCTGCATCATGTGGGTAAAGCGCATCAGCGCATCGGATTGCCCATTCACTGGCTCGTTGCGACGTACAGCCTCTATGCCATGGATTTAGAGGCTGGCATAGAGACTCTCTCGGGGATTTCTGAAGGGGAATCCGCTATTTTAAGGCAAGCCATGATTAAGCGCTTACAGCTCGATATGTTTTGGTGTTTGGAAGGTTTCGGCGATGCGGAAAAGGCTCTGATTGCGTGTCGGGATGCGTTTTATCAGGTGTTGGCGGAGGCTAATCGACTCTTTTCTGTATCGGTTGACGCTCGGTTGGAAGACGTGTTCCAAATACTGACGGATAGTATCGCGGATAGAATCGGATGTATGTGTGTTTGGGCGGGCTTGGTTTCAGAGCAAGAAAGGTCGGTGAAGGTGCTGGCAGCTTCCGGCGTTGCCGCGCATATGACAAAAAATCTTCACATTTCCATTGATGCTTCTGTGTCAGAGGGTCAAGGGCCGTTCGGAATCGCTTTGCGTACAGTGATTCCACAAATCACTGAATTGCCCTTAGGGCTGCGACTAGGTCCTTGGGAGGCGTTTGTCCGGGAGAACGGGTTAGGAGGCGGAATGGCGGCGATCCCTTTTCAGACGCGCGACGGGCAAGTGGGGATCATTGGACTTCATCAAGGTGTCAATTCCTCCTTTCCCATTGGTGTGATGGATTTAATGAAGGGTCTCGCCATGGATATCAGCACGTTTTTGGATCGACGACTGGAAGCAATAAAACTTTCTAATCTTCGGAGATACCAGATCATTTTAACGGAACTCCAACAAAAACTTCTGGAATATCCTCCTCCGGAGCGCTTGTTTGAGTCAGTGGTCCAGGCTCTTGTTCAAGGAACCGATGCTTTGGGTGCGTTTGTTGCTGTTCCGGCGGAGCCTGATCGGCAGTGGCTCCGCATTGTGGCGGTCGACGCTCGTTCTGAAGATCATCAGAGGGCCCTTCGGAGACTCACGCCGTCCATTGATCCCAAGAATCGGCCGTATGGACAACTGGTCGCGGCGCGCGTCTACCGCGAGGGGAATGCAGTCGTTGTGAATCCAGCAGAAGATTCCGATTTACAGATGATCCAGAACAGCGATTCGTCTTTTTGGAGCACGAAAAGTGTTGGCGGATGGCCCATTTTTGAAGAAGACAAAGAAAGCCCATCGGCTGTCTTGGTCGTGGCTGGTCCGGATGATCGTTATTTCACTTCGGAATTTCGCATGTTCATGGATCAAGTGATCGCGAGCATTCAGATTGTGCTTGCACAGCACAAGAATCATCAAGAAATCGTGCGGTTGGGGCTTTGTGATCCTCTTACCGGGTTGCCTAACCGCATGTCCTTTGGGAACTACGCGATAAAGGCGATCACTCGCGCCGAACAGGAGAAAAGGATGATCGCCATCGGGACCCTTGATTTGGATGGCTTCAGGGAATGGAATGATACGTTTGGCCATCAAGCGGGAGACAGCTTGCTACAGGACTTGGTGATGCGTCTTCAGGGTGTGATGAGACCCGAAGAGGGGTTGGGCAGACTCGGCAGCGACGAGTTTGGACTCTGCGTGTCCATAGATCGACCGGATGATCTGATGAACATATCGAAGCATGTGCTTGAAGCCGTGTCTTCCGTGGACCATCACGCGGGGCATGTGACGGGTAGTCTGGGATGGGCGATATACCCAGATGACGGGAAGACGTATTCAACGCTGCTGACGTATGCCGATCAGGCACTGTTCAGAGCAAAAGAAGAGGGTCGGAATTCATATCGGATGTTTGGAGGGAACATTGCCAAAAAACTTGAAAGGCGTCTTCACGTTCGACAAACGTTTCCGGCTGCCTTGAAGTCTGGAGAGATTCAATTTTTCTTGCAACCTCAAGTTGACGGTTTGACCGGCAGGGTTGATGGCGTGGAGATGCTCGCGCGCTGGACAGGGCCGAAAGGGTGGATCTCAGCGGTTGATTTTATGCCTGAAGTAGAAAGAGATCCGAACCTGATTCGTTTAATGGGTAACCATGTATTGCGTGAAGCGGTCGCTCTACAAGACAGACTTCGTGATTCGGGTCTTTCTCTACGCGTATCCATAAACATTGGCGCTCGTCACTTCTTGCACCCAGACTTTGTGGATGATGTGAAGTCCTGTTTTATGGGGCGCTCCGCTAAGGGAGTAGTCATTGAAATTACGGAAACCACAGCGCTAATAGACCTGGATCACGCCATGGTTGTCATTCGTGATCTCAAGAAAATGGGGTTCACTGTCTCTCTTGATGACTTTGGCACCGGATATTCTTCGCTAAGTCACGCAGCCAATCTCCCCGTAGATGAATTGAAACTAGACCAACACTTTATCAGACGCTTTCGCACCGATCCGAATGTCTTTGCGGTGGCTGGAGCAATCATCCAATTGGGGACGCTATCAGGGCGTCTTGTGATTGCGGAAGGGATCGAAGACCAAGAAGACTTGGCGCTTTGGGCCCGAATGGGCGGATATCGTCTGCAGGGCTATTTGCTTTCACCACCCCTGCCAGAGAATGCGTTTATTGAATGGGCGCATGAAACGGATCTCTCTCATCCGCGCTTCCCACGGGCCTATCCCATCGAGGATCTCCCGTTGCTTGCGTATGTTTTTATGAACCCAGATGGGTACCAGCACTGTGTCGCCCATCAGTCTTCTGTCTGTTTTTGTCCGTTGGAGAGATGGTTTGCGGAGCGCAAAGGTCACTATGGCCATTTGCCGAGTTGGAATGGGGCGTATGACGCGTACTGGGACACTGTTCCCTTGTTTGCACAATCGAATCAGGCGTCCGTCGATTGGGGGGTAAGTCTCAAACCATTTAAGGAGGCGTTGAAGATGCTTAGTGAAGAGGTGGACGAGTGTTTGAGATGATGCGCGGGCTTGTGCAATCAGCGCTTGGAGAACTGCAGGCGCCCGTGGAGATGTGCGCACGTTTTGGCCTGGAGGCACAGTGCGGCGAGGATGAGAAAGGCAGGAGAACCGTATGACGATTAGCGTCATGTGGAAGACGGTTTCCGAGGCCTGCAATCTGGCCTGCGATTACTGCTACTACAGCCATTGCGGAGGTCAGCCGAAAGAGATTCGGCGAATCGAACCGCATGTGCTCGAAAGCTTCATCCGCAACTATATGAATCTGTCCGTCGGGTCCGCATCCTTTGCCTGGCAGGGGGGAGAGCCACTCCTGGCCGGCTTGCCTTTTTTTGAAGAGGTGGTCGCCCTCGAGGCGCAGTACGCGCCACCCGGCACGTCCATCGGCAATGCGGTGCAGACCAATGGCACGCTCATCACCGAGGAGTGGGCGCGGTTCTTTAAACAGTACAACTTTCTGGTCGGCGTGAGCATTGACGGTCCAAAGTCTATTCACGATGCGCGGCGAGTGACGCACTCTGGGGTCGGCTCGTTTGATCGCGTCATGCGCGGCGTGGCCCATCTCAATCGGTACCAGGTCGAGTATAACGTTCTCACCGTCATCCATCCCGGCAACGTGCGTCGTGTAGGCGAATTGATGGAATTTTATCGCAGCCATGACTTCCGGTGGGTTCAATTCATCCCCTCCATGGCCTTTTCGGCACAGGACGTCCAGCAGAGTGGGTCCTACGAGATCACGCCCGACGAGTACGGGGATTTTCTGTGCGAGGCGTTCGAGTATTGGTACGACGAGGAGTACCCGCGTTTCTCCATTCGCATGTTTGACAGTGTTCTGGCTCAGTACATGAACCGCGATCCGGGATTTTGCGTGTTGTCGAAGACCTGTGGGCAAACGCTGGTCCTGGAGCAAAACGGTGACGCCTATCCGTGCGATTTTTATATGGATGCGGATTGGCGATTGGGGAATGTGGGGGAGCAGTCCATCGCAGAGCTTCTCGCGAGTCCTGCGATGCGTCGTTTTGCGACTCTGAAGCCGACACTTCCTGCGGAATGTCAGACGTGCCAGTGGAAGAACGTCTGTCAGGGGGGCTGTCCGCGCAACCGCGTATATGGCGAGGGCGGGGACGTGGCGCCGGATTATTTTTGCGCGGCGTATAAACGCTTCTACTCGTATGCGGAAGAGCGCATGCAGCGGTTGGCTCTGCAGCAAATTAGACTACTTGCGCGCTTTCGGAGAATCTGATACACCATAAACAGAAACGCAACAGAACGAGAGGTGGTGGGTGCGCTACTTGAAACGAGAAGACCACCCGTATGAACGAGCATTGTTTGAATGTAGTGAAGAGCCGATCTTTCTGCTGGACCTGGCAGGGCACTGTCTGGATGTCAATCCAGCGGGTCGCTCGCTGTTCCGTATCCCGATTGACGGAATTCAAATCGATGCCTTTTTCTCCCTTGTCTCATCCGCGGATCTCGCGTCGGTGGAACGGGCGCTGGAGAGTGCGCGACAAGCCAGACAGACAACAGAGAGACTGACGCTGGTCGTTGGACCTGACGCGGTTCCTTGGCATGCTGCCTATATTCCGGTTAGTGACGGAGATACTGTGCGCGCTGTGTACGTCATTTTGAAGAAACTGGATCTGCCGGCAGCATTACTGTCGAAAGGCGAGACACTACAACTCATCGAAGATAATATCTCTGACTTTATCGCGGTTCTCGACACGCATGGAGTGATACGGTATGCATCCCCGTCCCACGAAAAGATATTTGGAATTCCGGTTTCCGAAGTGCTGGGTAAGCGCGCGATTGACTTAGTTCACCCGGAAGACGCGGCATTTGTTCAGGAGCGGCTTATGGAACTCCTTCGACAAGAAGTGTATGAGGAGCCAGTCGAGATTCGGTACAAAAATGGCGATGGTTTGTGGCTTATGACCGAAATTCGTGGGAACCCTATTGTTCAAGGCGATACTGTAAGCTCCGTCGTGATCGTCGCCCGTGAAGTCAGTCGGCGTAAACAAGCGGAGTCATTCATTCACTATATGGCCTATCACGATTTACTGACGGGCCTTCCGAACCGTTTGGCTTTCTCCGAGAAACTGGCGAAATCGATAGACGGTTCGCGCCCAAGTGATAGTATGACTGCGCTGATCATGCTTGATCTCGATGGATTCAAGCAGGTGAACGATACGAGCGGACATGCCGTGGGAGATCAACTTCTCCAGGCCGTCGCGGTGCTACTTGAGGAAACGGTAGGTCCATTTGGATTTGTAGCGCGTCTTGCAGGAGATGAATTCGTCATTGTTGTTCCCTCCGTTAGCGTAGTAAAGGATGTGTCAGACGTCGCACATGCCATTTTGGACGCCTTTCAGACAAGCTTACTGTTGAATGAAGAGGAGTTTCTTCTGACGGGCAGTATCGGAATCAGTATGCACCCGATACATGGAACAACCGTAGAGACTCTGTTGACAAAAGCGGATCATGCACTATATGTCGCGAAGGGCCGGGGCAAAAATCAATACGCCGTTGCGGAAGACTGGAGTCTGTCCATGACGGACACATCAAAATGGGCGAGCAGATGCGCGGCCAAATAGGATGCGCCTTTACTTTAAATAACGGAATGGAGTGTGGAGTGTAGAGTGAGTGAATATGTAAAACCGACCGTGGCCGGTCTATTTGTGGGCTGCGGCGGACTGGACTTTGGATTTCAAGCAACAGGTTACGAGATCGGATGGGCCAATGAATGGTCAGCAGACGCAGCCAAATCCTACGCGCAACTGATTGGGCATGATGTTATCGTTGGCGATATTTGGGATCATCTTGAGCAAATACCGCCAGTTGAAGTCATTGTGGGCGGGCCGCCTTGTCAGGCATTTTCTTTGGTTGGGAAGCGGCTGGAAGACGATCCTCGCGCCAAGCTGGTATTCGCTTTTGAGCAAGCTATTGAACGTGTAATGCCGCAAGCGTTCGTCATGGAGAATGTTCCTGGACTTATGGCGTCAAAAATTGATGGCAAACGACTCCCCATTCACCTCGCCGAACAATTCACACGATTAGGATATGAAGTTACGATTCTAAGACTCGTTGCCACAGATTTCTTCGTGCCACAGAAACGACAGCGGGTTCTGATGGTGGGGCATCGTCTTGGCCGGAGGGTGTTCAGTCTTATTGACTCGGTTAAGTTTGCCCAGTTGTTGGGTGACTCAGAGTTACAGACGCCGATTTCTGTGGCTCAAGCCCTTGATGACTTGCCTGCTCCGTTGGTCAAGGGGAGTAAAGCAGCCGCCGCCTATTTGACGGCGCCGCATTCGGCCTACTCCCGACTCATGCGCAGATCGGGTCAAGCTGCCGTCACGCTGCAATCGATGCCGACTATGTCGCTGCTTGACCGTGAATTTGTCAGACACATTCCGCCCGGCGGCAACTATACGAATATACCGGATTCGGTGGCCACCAAACGCATTTTATCGTTCAAGGCCACAGGCGGCAGAACAACCACTTATGGCCGACTCCATCCGGACAGGCCGGCATACACCATCAACACTTACTTCAATCGTCCCAATGTAGGCGCAAATTACCACCACCAAGAAGATCGTCTCATCACCGTTCGAGAGGCTTTGCGGTTGCAGTCGTTCCCTGATCATTTCAACCCTTATTACAGCAACCAACGAAGTCTGCACATGCAGATCGGAAACGCTGTGCCGCCTCTGATGGCGCAAGCTGTCGCCGAGTCTTTAAGAGGGTTGTTTGTATGACAGAGTCCCAACTCACTCTCAACTCAGCCCTGGGCCAGGTCTGGACTCCAGAGAACATTGCGCTGGAGATGGCGCAAAAAGCCTTGTCATTTAAACCTGACGCCAGAAAAGTCCTTGACCCATCATGCGGCCCCGCCACATTCTCACGGTCCTTGAATAATGCTGGGGCGAATGGTTTGGAACTGATTTGTTATGACGTTGATGAGCGAATGGCACAGCTTACCACGGAGATCAATCATGCCCTTGGCCTTGTCGGCGAGGTCAGAATGAGAGATTATTTGTCAGACCAGTCTCTCTCCGGGGTGTTCGACCTCGTTATCATGAATCCACCCTATATTCGGCAAGAGGCAATCCCTCAGAATAAAAAAGATACATACCACCAGTATTTGACCAAGATGCTGGAAAGCGACCTGGACAGAAGGGCAAACCTGTTTGCGCTTTTCCTGCTAAAAGGGTTGGTTGATTTGGCGCCTGGCGGCGTTTTATGCGCGATAGTCTACGATGCGATCACGCAGTCTGGTTACGGGAAAAGAACATTGGAGCTGATGACCCGCCACGCAGAGTTGCTATCTTCCTGGTCCGTACAAGCTCCGTTTCAGGAGGTTTTGGTTGATGCGCAAATACTCCTGTACCGTAAGAGAGAACACGCATTTCCAAGGGAATGCCAGCAACCGGATCGCGCCGACGATGGATTTGTTGCGCTGGGTCAACTACTTACCATCCGCCGGGGAACGAGCCTGCCTCTCCGAAAGGTTTTTCTTGCTTCGCAGACAGACCCTTACTACGACCGATCGGAACCTTTCTTCGTCAAACAGGCAAAGCTCTCCGGTCTTGTGGTTCACCCGGACGAGCGCGCGTATCTGGCTGACACGCCTCAGGACCCAGAGGTGAAAGATTGGCTTAGAGAACGGGCAGGCGCGAACAACCTGGAATCCGCAAAGATCTCCGTAAAGAGCGTAAAGGGGCCGATTGCCTTTAATTACTACATACGGAAGGCTCCGCGCCATCTTTGGAATCAGGAGAACGTCGCCATCGCGGACAACTTTTATGTATCAACGCCTATTGGTGGATTCCCGGCGGAAGCAGCCTGGCTACTGCTCAATAGTGACCCTTATCTCGACAGCCTTGTGACTTCATCGCGAAACCAGGGGAGCGGTCTGTTGAAGTTGCAACTGTACGAATATAAGCAGGTAAGAGTGCCTGATTGGAGAGGACTCTCCATTAGAGAGATCAAATCCCTTTCTGCCGCAGCCATGGCCCTGATCGATCATGGGGCCGTCTACGACAGCGTAAGACAAGAAGCAAACCGATCGGCGGAGGTCCTGTTCAATGTCTAAACCACTACAAACCGATAGGAACTCATTTCAGGCAAAATGGCTCACGACAGCTCATCGGTCAATCTTGGCAGCGTCCGCCAATTTGTGGAGCAACTCCACCAGCGTCGTCTGTTCATGCTGG
Organism: Bacillota bacterium; assembly: GCA_021846285.1. Lineage (GTDB taxonomy): Bacteria > Bacillota > Bacilli > Alicyclobacillales > SLC66 > JAKADD01. The sequence continues at coordinate 34,166 of JAJZCB010000014.1, read as the reverse complement.
GTCAAAGTCGAAAAAGGCGCCACGAGTCGCTCCTGCCAGACCGCTTCCACGGTGCGAATGAACGACAACCCTGGCTCGGTCAGTTGAACCAGACGTACCCTGGAATCGTCTGGCGCCAGCGAACGCGTGACCCAGTGTTCTTTTTCGAGTCGATCAAGCATTTGCGACATCGTGCTCGGGCGCACATTCATGCGCTCCGCCAATTGTCCAATGGCGCAATGTTCGGCGCGTTTGAGATAACGTAATCCGCCATGACATCCTGCGCAATCAGGTTGCTCAGCCATGTCTGCAACACGCCAAGCAAACCCGTTCCCACCGCGACGAGGATGAGAAACAGTGTCAGTTCGATCACCACGAAGAGTTGACTGCGCAGGATTCCGTCGTCAATGATGCGTTGTGTCAAATAGGCCGGGATGACGCCGCCCACCGCTGTGGCGAGCAGGACCAGCGACACGAGGATGGCGTTCCCCCAATAAGGCACAAATGCGGCGAGCGCCCGTCGCAAGATGAGCCAGTCGAGTTTCTCCGACTTGGCCAACTCCCGCATCTGCCAGTTGTGCGCCCCCCACATCCCGGATCCTCCGCCGCCGCGTTCCATCGGCATTCCCATGCCACTTTCACCTCCACGATAATGATTAGGTTAGCTATACAATATACCTGTCATGCACAGGGCGCAATCCTTGACCAGGGGTGTGGGGCGTCTCCTGCGGTGGATCTCTGCTGCACTTGATATGGGTAAGCAGGTCATCTACACTGAACATATCAGATAGCAACGAGATAGGAACCGTTAGTTATGAAATATCGCATGCAATATTTGGGGGGAGGGAAAACCCGGATGGCGCAACCCTATGATTGGCCCCTTGACCAATTGCGGGCGTATCGACCGGAATTAACCAGGCAAGATGATTTCGACTCTTTTTGGGCGAACAGCAAGCGCGAGGCGCAAGCGGAGCCGCTTTACGTGGAAGTGCGCAAGCAGGAATACCCGGTCGATGGGGTGCGTCTCTACGAACTCTCCTATCGGGGTTTTCAAGGGGCGCGCATTCGGGGTTGGTACGCGGCGCCGGAAGGTGCGGGTCCGCACCCCGGACTGGTTGTTTATCACGGATATAATTACAGTTTTGACGGCGGCATTCATGACATCGTGAACTTCGCGCTGCACGGATACGCGACATTCGGCATGCAGACGCGCGGGCAATATGGCAGCGAGGATACCATGGTGAGCCCCGAGGGGCACTATGCGGGCTGGATGACTAAGGGAATTCTCCACAAGGAGACTTATTATTACCGAGGCGTATACATGGACGCCATCCGCGCTCTGGAGGTGTTGGCGGAGATGCCGGAAGTGCGTCGCGACCGCATCGGCGTGACGGGAGGGAGTCAAGGCGGGGCCTTGACGCTTGCGGCCGCTGCCTTGTCAGACATCCCGCGCGTCGCCGTGGCGGAGTATCCCTACCTCAGTCATTTTCGGCGCGCTGTCGATGTGGCCCCTAAAGGGCCGTATTTGGAGATCAATGAGTTCTTTCGGCGCAATGGCGACGCCTCGGTCGAAGAGCGGGCGATGGCAACTCTGTCCTACCACGACGTCATGAATCTAGCCGGATGGATTCGCTGTTCCGTACTGACGGCGATCGGGCTGGTGGATGAGATTACGCCGCCTTCCACCGTATTTGCAGTCTATAATCATCTGCAAACGGAAAAAGAGATTCGCGTGTACCGTTACTTCGGTCACGAATACATCCCATCTTTTCAAACGGAAAAACTGGCCTATCTGCGCCAACGATTAAAGGGGTAGAGAAGACAGGAAGACGGAATCAGCGTCGCCTACAGGAGGGGCTATTTTTGTACCCTTCTCTTGTATTATACTATCCTATGGATCGAGGGAGATGAATGAAGAGACGCAGAAGGACAACTGGCATAGCATTGGCGGTCGTTTTAGGGGTTGCTCCCTGTTCGGTGGCGTTCGCGCAGACGGCGGCTACAACGATGACGCAGCGTGAGATCGACATCAACGGTCAAAGCCTGTCGCATCCTTACAGTTTTGTGCATGACGGTACAACCTACATGCCCATTTGGTACGTCATGCAAGCGTTAAAAAACCTTGGAATCTCCGCGACATGGAACGGATTAACACATCAGTGGGCGATCACAGGACCGACTTCAGTAACCCCGCAAGGTATAGCTGCAAATGGGTTGACAGGCATCGATGTGAATGGGGTTCGTGTGGAAAATGCGCCCACTTTGGTTCGTGCAGATCCAACCACTGGCGTATATACAACCTTCATGCCTATTTGGTATATCATGCAGGCTATGAGTTACATCAATTTGACGAGTACGTGGGCAAACGGGATCTGGAACCTGACCGAAGCCCCAGCCGGAACCGGGAGTTCATCTCAAACCGGCAATGGCTCGAGCGCGTCGGGCAGCACGACGGCAACCACACCGAACTCTCCGCTCACTATAGATGGGCAGGTGGTTCCCACCGTGGCTCTCGCTAATGCCGCGACGAACGACAGTGGGTTTTGGCGACGGGCTTCAGAGTCGTTCTATGTATCGGCGCAAACCAACAATCCTGCCACAACGGGGATTGGAACACCCCTGCTCCAGGTACAACCGAATCAAACCCTGTATCTATTCGCCTATACGAACGGTACGGACGTTGTTGATCAAAATACATCGTGGTATGTCAACAGTTTGGACGCTACAATCACACCTGGAGCTTCGGAATGGACGATGGGAAACAACAATCGGCAAATCGCCAAAGCGGACTTTGTCGCAAGCGCCCCGGGAATCTACACCATTCAGGCGAAATACAACGGAGTCTACAGCGTTCCGCTCGTAATCACTGTGGGGCAAAGTCGACTATCGAGCACACCCTTTACCTTGCCCACAAAGTACACAGGAGTTCTGTCGCTTCCGATGGGATTACCGGCAGCCCCTCAGAGCACGCATGCCGGACTCACATACTTGAAGGGCGCGGCAGCGGGCGGCTGGATTCCGATCAGTGGCGCCACCACGCGACCGTTGTCGTCGATCACCGTGCTCCTGTACAACAATCGCAACAAGACGCAGTCTTTTTGGGATTACCGATTGCCGGTCGTTCATGGAGTGTTTTCTGGGCTAGTCCGTTCACCATTCACGGGATCGGTCCTGGTCACCTTATTCCCCAACTTCCTGAAAACTGTAACGGTGTCTGATCAAACAGGTACCGGGTATACCGTTCCGAATAGCTCATACAGTGTCAATGTATCCGGCCCCGCGCCCACGGTTCTGCGCGCGGCGCTGCTGTCCTCCACGCAAGGGGATTACAACATGAGTCCTGAATTCAACGCCATCGCCGCCACCCTGCTCGAAAATTCACCATCCATCAACACGGCGGTTGAGGCGATCTCGAACTACGTCAGCGAGTCTATCCTATACAATAAAGCGGAACTGCAGAGCGCGACGAACTACTATTATCAAGATAATCTATCCGCTTTGAACTCGGGATCGGGGGTCTGTCAAGACTACGCATCACTGACCGCCTCGCTTTTGCAATCGGTGGGCATCCCCACAGAATTTTTAGGGGGCCTCGCCAACAGCGCTTGGACAACGCCAAATGCATTGTCCAAAAATCCACTAGATGCGCATGCGTGGGTGCAGGCTTGGAATGGCACGAGTTGGATACTTCTTGATCCGACGTGGAACGGTGGCGATCAAGCTGTCAATTCGATGATTTCAGATGAATTCGTCACGAATACGGTCAGCTTTAACGACACGCATGTCTTGGTTCCTTCCTCAAGCAATGGTTTAATACAATAGGTGTACAAAGCTGGAGGTCGCTCCTTGCGCGGCAGAAGAGACGGGGAGACGGCGAGACTGGTCTCATTCCTGATGAGGGGGACGACAAATGCTGGATTCGAGCAGTGTGACCATTGGCTTTGTAGGAATAGGAGTCATGGGGAATGGAATGGTTAGCAATTTGATCCGTTCGGGCTATAACGTGCATATTTACAGCCGAACGAAATCAAAAGCCGAGAAGGTGATTGGTCTTGGCGCTAAGTGGCATGACAGCGTTGCGGATCTGGTGAAAAAAGTCAATGTGGTCATTACCATGGTTGGATACCCCAGAGATGTGGAAGAGATCTATCTACACGACCAAGGAATCGTCAGTCACGCGAACCCCGGCGCGTATCTGGTGGACATGACCACTTCGAGTCCGTCTCTCGCTAAACGCATTTATGAAGAGGCGAAGAAGCGGCGGCTTTATTCTTTGGATGCTCCGGTTTCAGGTGGTGACATTGGGGCGCGGGAAGCGACGCTGTCCATCATGGCAGGTGGAGACAGAGAAGTTTTCGAGACGATGCGTCCGATATTTCTGGCGATGGGGAAGAACATCGTGTACCAAGGTGCAGCCGGTTCCGGGCAGCACACGAAAATGTGCAACCAGATTGCCATTGCATCCAACATGATCGGCGTATGTGAGGCATTGGTTTACGCCAGAAGATCAGGGTTAGACCCTATAACGGTTCTAAAGAGTATCGAAACGGGCGCCGCGGGGAGTTGGTCGTTGAGCAACCTCGGCCCCAGGATCATCAACCATGACTTTGATCCCGGTTTCTATGTCAAGCACTTTATCAAAGATATGCGGATAGCGTTGGAATCGGCAAAGGAAATGGGACTGCAAACTCCGGGGCTGTCCCTCGCAGAGTCTCTCTATGAACAACTGGCTGAGATGGGCGAGGGCGAAAGCGGAACCCAAGCGTTGTACAAACTCATAGATAAGTAGAGTTCTCTTAAGGACGGCAAAGCAGAACGCCAGCAAGATGGGCTAACGGAGTGTGTGAAATGTCAGTGCAGAAGTCAGCTTTTCTCGGGTTATTGGGCGTCAGTGTGTTATGGGGCTGCAATTACGTGGCAAGCGCGTACTTGTTGGGAGGATTTTCGCCGATTTTTCTTTCGTTTGCACGACTGTGCATGACCACGTTATTGTTGCTCGCGGCGGCATTTCAAACGCGCGGATTGCGCCGGCCTACGAAGCGGGAGTGGCTGCTCCTTGCAGGAGTTGGGGTGTTTGGAACACTGTTGAATCAAATCTTCTACTTTACAGGTCTGCGTCATTCTACGGCGGCCAATGCGTCGCTGATTATCGGGTTAACTCCTGTGGCGACCATTTTGCTCGAACGAATGATTTATAAGGTGACGTTCACGACCGCGAGACTGGCGGGTGTGATCCTCGGGTTGACAGGCATCGTTGTCATCGTAGGGACTGGCGGCGGGCTGCACGCATCTCCTGGCGATTTGAATCTGATTGTCGCTATGCTTGCTCTCTCTGTCAGCATTATCTTTGTGCGCGGTCTTGCCAAATCTATGTCGTCGTTTGCGGTTACGATCTTTTCAACTGTTCTGGGCGCAGTCTTAATGGCGCCGGCAGCCGGAGGCGAAGCATTGCTTGGCCAGTCTGAGGTGAGCCACAGTCTGGTCATGTGGGGCATCCTGGCGGCGGCCGGCATCATCGCTCAGGGGATGGCCAGTTTCTGGTGGAATCGCGGCGTGGCGGTTCTTGGCGCCGGCACTGCCGCTATGTTTATGAATGTGCCGCCTTTTATTGCGATTCTCCTCGGGCACTTTCTGCTTCACGATCCGATTCAACGATCGCAAATCATCGGGGGCGTTCTGATTTTAGCAGGAGTGTTTGTGGCCAATCAATCTGCGCTGTTTGCCGCCCAGTCTTCGGGTCCTGTGCAGCCCGACGCCGCCGCGTAAGGAGAACTGTGATATTCGGTGGAATCTGCTCGCTGGTTGTTCATACATCGACGATGGCATCCAGATCATAGACGCTGCGCACCCGCAACTGATTACGGAATTCTGCCAACGTCAACACTGTGGAAAGCGATGTTTTTGCCACTGTGATCGTCGTAATCTCACCTGCCGAAATATCAAAGTAGTTGTCACTAAACTGTGCGTCCTCGACGCTCAACTCCAGTTCCACAAACTTGGCAAAAGCCTGCGCGGTGATCGTTAGGGAAAAGTGGTCAGGCGTCTCTGTCACGGCTATCGCAACCTTCGGTGGCACAAATGTAAAATGCTTTGTCGGAACAAAAAGGACCGTTCCCCCGCTGACGTGCTCTCCGTTCACGCGCAGCGCATATTCGAAGTAAGTGGAACGCCGTGCGCGGTCAGTGGTCAGTTGACCCGCAAAGTCAAGCGCAGACAGTTGCTCAACTGTCAGTGCGGACACAGTGACTGACTCTTGACCGTAAGTTTGCACACGCGAGTACTCATCGCGCAAGCGCCAGACGACTTCGCCGCGTACGGTCTCTCTAGTATCGTTTGTCACGCATAGCCTAACGGTAGTGCCATCTTCCTGCGCAGATAACAGCACTGGGATGTAGAAACGTTTGGCAAAATAGTGTAGCGCTTTCCATCTCCCCGCACTATCAATGCTGGACCACGAGGCCACCGGCCAGCAGTCATTGAGCTGCCAGTAGATCGACCCCATGCAGCGACCCCGATTGCGTCGCCAGTGTTCCACGCCATAGCGTATCGCTTCAGCCTGAAGAATCTGCGATGCGTATAGCACGGCGGAAAAGTCTCGCGGATACTTAAAATTTTGCGCAAGGTAGTATAGGATCTTGCCATTGGCGTCGCCGTTTTTCTGATGCCGTTCCATCACATAAGAAAAGATGTTGCGATCCTCAGGGAGAGTAAACTCACGCACCGTCTTGTCGCCTGGAAACGATTGAAAGCCAAATTCTGAGCAAAACCGAAAGTGGTACTTGCGGTATTCTGTGAACGGTTTGAGCGCGTGCCACACCTCCCAGTAATGAACATCCCCGCGATGTTGGTCATTCGGTACAACGAAGCCGCCGCCGGAGGAAGGTGACGAGGGCCAGTAGGGAGTTTGCGGATCCTGTTCCGCCACGATCGACGGCAGAATCCCTTCAAAAAGACGCAGGTAATCAGCGCGCAAATCATCTGGTTTGGGAATGTCCCAATTTGCCCATGCCGTCTCCATTTCATTGTTGCCGCACCACAGACACAGGCTGGCATGGTGACGGATACGCCGGATGTTGTCGACCGCTTCCTGCCGCACCGTCGCTTCAAACGTCGGCGTCAGACGGTAAACCCCGCAGGCAAACATGAAGTCCTGCCATACGAGCAGTCCGAATTTGTCGCACAAATCATAGAAGTAGTCCTCCGGATAGATGCCTCCGCCCCAGACGCGCAGGGCGTTGAAGTTCGCCGCCTCAGCATCTCTGAGCAACCGCTCTGTGCGCTCGCGACTGCATCTGCTAAGCAAGTTGTCTTCCGGAATGTAGTTGGCTCCTCTTATAAATATAGGGATTCCGTTAACAACGAATTCAAACGATTCACCCCACTGATCCGCTTCCCGTCGCAGTTGGATAGTCCGCAGACCGAGGCGAAGGGATCGTTCATCGATTGCGCCTGAGTTTGCCAGTAATTCCACTTTGACGTTGTACAGCGGTTGGTCGCCATAACCCCTCGGCCACCATAACTGCGGTTGAGCAACGATGATAGTATGCTGTACCTCCCCAAACTCCGCCTTGACGGCGTGTGCGATGTGCTCTCCATTTGGCGCAGTCACCGTGATTCGCACTTGAGCGGCAGCAAACTCTTCACCGAATACATCAACTTGTACGCGCACAGCCAGCATGACCTGCTCACCTTCGTGTCGCTGCGTCACTTGGACATCCGCGATCCGTACGCTCTTGATGCCCTGAAGATAGATCGGTCGCCAGATCCCCGCATCAGGTATCTGCGGACCCCAATCCCAGCCAAACATAAAATGTCCTTTGCGTATATGGGTGAACCCTGCGATGGTTTCGGCCGCACCCCAGAGCGGATCTGCTTGCTCACGTTCCTCCATCAGGGGTAACGGAGAACGCAGCAATACGCTGATTTCATTGCGACCCGCTACAAGATGGCGGCGCACATTCCACTCATAGCGCCTGTGCATGTTATCTGTGGAGGCAACCAGTTGCCCATTGATCCGTACATCCGCCAACGTGTCGAGCCCCTCACAAACAAGGAGCACAGCCGCACAGTCCAACAATTCGCTGTCTACCGTGAACTTTCGGGAATACAGGTAATTGTGCCGTGCGTACGCATCTGCCACGCGCTCTTCACGATCGCGATAAAAGGGGTTTTCCATTTTACCTGCCCGCAGCAGATCCAACATAACGCTTCCTGGAACAAGGCCCTCCACGATTTCCCCTGATTCACATTGGAGCAGCGCCCATACGCCTGCCAAGTCAAGTGTTTTCATTGTCCTATCTCCTCACTGCGTACTCGATCCGCTCAGTAGATTTGTTTCAGCAGTTCATTTCTGAAAAGACGGCGGGGAGCTGTTAACTTTAGAGATCTGCTGCTGTGTTCGGTATTCCGACGGACTCGCGGACATCATTTTCTTAAAGCAACGGCTAAAATATAACGGGTCGTCATATCCGGTCATGCAGGCAATATCATGGATGCTGGCGTTGGTTGTGGCCAGCAGGTGGCTGGCCAACTGAACCCGCAATCGCAGAATATAAGAATACATGGTTATGCCTGAGTATCTTTTAAATACGTTACATAAATATCCATATTTTCGTTGCAGGTGTTGCTCTATAACTTCGGGAGATAGGTCCCTCTTGTAATTTTCATCCAAAAAGTTGACCACGCGACGATATATTAAAAAAGACTTGGGGAAGGAGCGCTGCAATTCCAAATGGTTGAGGAGGTCAGAAGCAATCATTTCAAGAATTTGCCCCAACATCAATGAGGTCCGAAGTCGGTAGTAACCCGTCGGATGCAAAAGTTGATGTCGAATTTCTTCGAATACGGAAAGCACCCGATATCGATGAGTCAACTTTCCCCATCTCGGAATCAAGATTGTTTCGGTAGAGTGTAACCCTTCAGTTCGTAAATCTGATTGGTCGGCATGGATCATATTCATTTCTGTGGTGAATTCTTGAATGGTGAGAGGTCTTCCAAGGCTGGGTTGTAAAGCAAATTGAACCCAAAAAAATCCTGCCGATTCATCTACGGGTTTCCACCCCATGTGCTCTTCCCACGGCGACAATAGCAACACTTCGCCGGCCTGAAGTGACAATTTCTCGTCTTGAACCTGAATGAATACGGGTCCCTGTGTCACCGCCAGAATCTCATAGAAGGGATTAGAATGAACAACATTGAGAAATTCGTTGTTAGCGGAGTGCAAATCTGCCCATTTAACGTCGATGGTCGACAATCGATTCATCGAATAAAACGTGAGGTCCACGACCGCGCCCTCCCAATATCGTCGTCAATGGAATAAGAAAATCTCGGTTGCTAAACACAATACTGTGCATGTACACAGATGTCAATAGATGCTATTCATAATATGAAAGCGGTTGTAGAGTCGTTTCATAGAAAGAGGGGGAGCCTGATCATGAAGGTGCCGAACTGTTGAAAAGCTGTCGTCGGGGAAATGCGTGGTGGGAAGCAGTCAAAACAGAGGAGGATGATGGCAATGACGAAATGGAGGAAGGGGCTGGCGGCAGTTGCGTCGCTCGCGACTGTTGTGACCGTATTGCCGGCGGCGAATGTAAGCGCGGCCAGTGCCGGAAGCGGCAATTTGACGTTTAAGGGTGTTATTACCATGGACGCAGGGGCGTACACTCCTTCGCCGCCGCCGCCGAAAGGGCAGCAAGGTTTCGGGATTCAATACGTGGCCACAAAAGTGCTGGCGAAGGAATTTGAAAAACTGCATCCGGGGATCACGATTCAATTCGTGACGTCACCTTCCGGACAATCCATTACACCCTGGTTGCTTGCCAAAGCGGACGGGGGACAAGCACCGGATATTACCCCGCAAAACGTCTTGTCACTGTCGTCATATCCGTCGGGAATATTCACCAACCTCAAGCCGTATCTGCAGCAACCAGATCCGTACTTGGGCGGGAAGAAATGGTCCACAGAGTTTCAACCGAATATTACGGCGCAGTATGTATCCCCGGATGGCGGACAATATGTCGTCAACGGGGACTATGTCGGTGTTGCCATGTACTACAACAAGGATGTTTTCAAGAAAGCGGGCATTACAGCGACGCCGAAGACGTGGTCACAAATGATGACCGACTTGGCCAAGATCAAAGCGATTGGCGACGTACCGATGGAATGGGACGTGGCTGGCGGTTATAACGGCGAAATGAGGAACCTGGGCTGGTTGCCGCGCATTTTTTACTCGAACTTCTTCGCCAGTCAATTCAACCAATTGCGGTATACCAAACAGGCTCAGATCAGCCAAGAGGACTATGTGATCGCCATTAAGAAGGGCGTCATCGGCACGCCGAATCCCCGATGGAAGGCGATGTGGCCCATCATCCAAACACTCGCCAAGTATTGGCAACCAAATGTGGAGGCCAACGACAACAATGGTGTCGCGCCGTTTCAGGCGTTCCTGACGGGGAATGTCGGAATTTGGCTCGACGGGAGCTATTCAGCGCCCACCATCATCCAGCAGAATCCGTCATTTCAGTGGGGCACCTTCAAGATTCCTTTGTTAACCAAACAGACCAGCAAGTATGCGACCAACACCTTCTATCCGGGACTTGGCGGTCCCTTCGGCGGTGGTTTCAATTACTCCGTTTCGACACCCAGGGCCGATTCCTCCATGACGCCGGCCAAGATGAAGGCGGTGATCAATTGGCTGCAGTTCTTATCTACGCCAGCACATGATTCTTTCATTGTCAACGAATCTGCCGGCTTTGTGCCGACTGTGATTGGCGCCACGCCACTTCCGGATATGAAGGATTTGTATCGGCAGACACAGGCCTCGACCAACTTTATAGACGGCGGTATGGATCTTACTCAGAATGAAGAAGACGCCATCTACCGCGCGTATCAAAGTTGGATTGGAGGACAGATGTCGCTGGCTAGTTTTGAAGCCACGTGTGAGCAGCAAATGGTAGCGGCGGCCGACCAGTTGATTTCTCAGAATCACTGGAACCTGTCCCAGTGGGGAATTCGATAAAAAATCAGATTGTACGGCGTTATCTCTTGGCGCCGTTCGTTATCTCGAGTGTAATCGGATGGAGACGCCGCAGTCGTCCGGGGTTTCGAAGCGTTGGCGCCGAGGCGCCGGTTGACTGCGGCTTTGCTTTTATAGTATCCCAAGGCCATGGAGTTGCACGGCTCGTACGAGGATGGAGGGAATACAAGGCATGATGGAACGGATGTTGCAGAGCCGGAAAACCAGAAAACTTTCCCGCCATTCCCCAGTCGCTTATGGACTGATTGCGCCATCATTTATCTTGATGCTCACTTTCTCATATTTTCCGGTGATTGTCGCGATCGTGTATTCATTTACCACGTGGGATGGTTTCAACCCGCCGCAGTATTCAGGTCTGACAAACTATCAGCAGGTCTTGTCGGATCCGATCTTCTGGCTGTCGATGTGGCACCTCTTGTTGTGGGGGCTTTTCAAACTGTTCGTGGACCTCGCGGTACCGTTGGTCACCGCTTCGCTCATCTTTCACTTGCGCAGCCTTCGGGCGCAATATGTCTACCGTGTGCTGTTTGTCGTACCGATGGTGGTGCCCGGCGTCGTACTCTTGATGATTTGGAGCTTTCTCTACGATCCCAACCTGGGGGTCATCAATTCACTGATACACCACTTCGGTTTCACATCGCTTACACCCGATTGGTTGGGAGATCCCAACCTTGCTTTGGTAGCCCTGATGTTGGTGGGTTTGCCATTTGTCGTTCCTTTCAATCTACTGATTTTTTACGCAGGCTTGCAGCATGTATCCGAGTCGGTGTTTGAAGCCGCCACTCTTGACGGCTGTTCCGCGCTGTCGCGCTTTTTCAAAATCGAGTTTCCGCTGCTTTTGGGACAGACCAAGCTCCTGATGATTCTGACTGTCATTGGACTGTTGCAAAACGTGATGGGGCCGCTCGTATTGACGAACGGCGGTCCCGGGTATGCAACGTATATGCCGGCGTTGATGATGTACTTCGATGCGTTTCAGAATAACCAAATGTCGCTGGGACTAGCCATTGCGATGATTATTTTTGTAATGGTCCTGGTATTGACATGGGTCCAGAACAAGTTCATACGCCCAAGCGAGGAGTTTGTCAACTGACAGGATGGGGGTGAGCTGATTGACGTGGAAAATAATCAAACGCGACCTGGCAAGTCATGTGGTTTTAATCGTGTTGGTCGCCCTGTCCTTGTTTCCGTTTTACTATATGCTTGCTACCTCTCTCAAGTCGAATCCACAGTTTTTTTCAAATTCCCTGGGGATCTCATTCCCGTTTGATTGGGGCAACTATGCGGCGGCTTGGGCGGCAGTCGAACCATATGTGATCAATTCAGCGGTCATTACGGTGCTCAGCGTGGTGATCATTGTGGTGACCACTTCCGTCACCGCCTATGCCTTTGCTCGCTTGCGCTTTCGTGGCAAAGGATTTTTGTACATGGCCATGATTGCGTTGATGATGATTCCTGGCGCTCTGACGCTGATTCCGTTGTTTCTGGAAATCGAGAAATTCGGTCTGTTGAACCACCGGTTCGGATTGGTCTTGGTTTACGCGGCGGGAGGGCAGGCGTTCACCATTTTCGTGCTTCGCCAGATGATGGCCAATCTGCCCGAAGAGTTGTTTGAATCAGCGCGGATGGATGGTTGTTCGGAGTTCAAGGCATTTCTATATATTGCATTGCCGCTGACCAAGGCGACCATCGGTACATTGGCTATCATGAATGTCATGGGAATTTGGAGCGATTACATTCTGCCGCTTCTAGTCCTGACTTCCCCGAACAAGATGACCCTTACCGTCGGGCTGGTTCAGTTTCAAGGGGAGTTTCTCGCCAATACCTCGTATGGTCCCATGTTTGCCGGTTATACCATCGCTTCCATTCCCATTCTTATCATGTTCCTGTTGACCATGCGCATGTTCATGCAAGGCATCACGGCTGGAGCCATGAAATTTTAGCGTGACAGAGTAGAAGGCATGGAGTTTTTATGTGAACGCGCTGACACTGGGGGTGGGATCTTGTGCGGGTTGAGAGTCTAAACGGAGAATGGAAATTGTACTATTGGCGTCAGGACAGGAGTTCGGTTGGACGTCCGAGCGATCTTGCGCAGAGCGGTATGGAGTCGGTTCCAGCGACAGTACCCGGGAATGTGGAACTGGACCTGGTATCCGCGGGAAAACTGGGAGATCCCTTGATTGGCGACGGAGTACGCCAACTGCGTGATCTGGAGTTAAACGAGTGGTGGTACGAAAAAGAGTTCTTGGTCGCCGATGCATTTCACCCGGGAAAAGTGGAAATGGTGTTTCACGGCGTGGACTGTTTGGCCACCTATTGGCTGAACGGCGTCCTGCTCGGCGCGAGCGAGAACATGCTGGTGGAACATCGGTTCAACGTGACCGAGCATCTAATGAAGGGCAAGATCAATCGCCTCCATGTCCGCCTTCGGTCGCCGTTGATGGCGGCGCTTGAGGAGGAGTACGATCCCGGCTATGTGTCTTGGCATATTGATTGGGATCGGCTGTGGATTCGCAAGGCAGCCCACAGTTATGGCTGGGACATCATGCCGCGCGCCTTGTCTGCAGGCATCTGGCGGTCGGTGGAACTCGTGTTCCACGGCCCGTATGAGATTCTCGATGCTTATGTGCAGACGATTGCCGCGGACGACAAGCAAGCCAGGCTAGCTCTGTTTTTTCAACTTGGGATGCCGCCTGCGGCCCTGATGGAAAACCTCTCGCTTCGTCTCAGCGGCGCATGCAAGAATTCGCAGTTTGAATTTCTGAGTGCCGTGCGATTCTCGTCAGGAGCCTTGTCAAACGGGTTTCACGTGCCCAATCCGGAACTGTGGTGGCCACGCGGATACGGTGAGGCGCACCTGTATGAAGCCACTCTGGAATTTCTCGTCAACGGGAACATTGAGGCCAGTCGGAATCTTCAGTTTGGCATTCGTGAGGTTGAGTTGGTGCGATCGGACGTGGCTGGAGACAGGGATGGTCAGTTTCTTTTGAAGATCAACAACACGCCCATTCTCTGCAAGGGAACGAATTGGGTTCCCGCTGATGTCTTCCATAGTCGCGACGCGGAGCGAATTCCGTCGATTTTGGCGATGGCGGTTGAATTGAATTGCAATATCGTCCGTTGCTGGGGTGGCAACGTGTATGAAGACCATAGCTTTTTCGATCTGTGCGATCGCAACGGGTTAATGGTGTGGCAAGACTTCTCCATGGCTTGTGCGCCGTATCCGCAGGACGAGCGGTTTCTGGAGAAAGTGAGACAAGAGGGGATATCGGTTGTCAGAAAGTTACGGCGGCACGCCTCGATAGTCCTTTGGTGCGGCGACAATGAGTGCGACTATCTGTATGTCGATCCGGATAAGAACCGCATCACCCGTGAAGTTTTGCCACAAGTGATTGCTAAGTGTGATCCGTTCAGGCCATATTTACCCAGCTCTCCCTACCTGTCGCCTACGTACATATTGGAAAAGGCCGCCTCGTCTCCGCCGGAGGATCACATTTGGGGACCGCGCGACTATTACAAGAGTCCATACTACACAGACCATAAGGCACACTTCGTCAGCGAGATCGGATATCATGGCTGTCCCAATGTCAGTTCGATTCGGAAGTTCATCGACGAGCCCCATGTATGGCCGTGGCAGGACAATCGTCAGTGGATCCTGCATTCGACCGACATGGCGGACAATCCGTACCGTGTCGAGTTGATGGCCAATCAAATCAGGGAATTGTTCGGATTCATTCCAGATTCCATGGAAGACTTTGTGTTGGCGTCGCAGATTTCCCAGGCGGAAGCGAAAAAGACGTTCATCGAAATGACGCGACTGAAAAAATGGAGACGAACCGGAATCATCTGGTGGAATTTGATGGACGGGTGGCCGCAGTTTTCAGACGCGATCGTGGACTACTTTTTCGGGAAGAAACTAGCGTACCACTATATTCGTCGTTCGCAGGAGTCGGTGTGTCTGATGGTTCGCGAGCCCGAAAATTGGGCGGTTGAGGTGATGGCCGGGAACGATTCGAACCAAGCAAGCCGTGGAGACTATCGAATTGTGGATGCGGACGGTGATCGATTGCTGGCGGAGGGCGCGTTTCAGGTGGAGGCGAATGAAAATGCGTCTCTGGTTCGGATCCCCATCTCGAGGTCGGATAAAAAACTGATTCTGTTGGAATGGACCATCGGCGATGAAAAGCATGGAAATCACTATCTGCTGGGTCAGCCGCCATTTTCATTGAGCCAATACAAACTCTGGTTGAAGCGGATTGCGTCGCTGGAAGGCGATTTTGACGCAGAGTCAGTCGGTCATTAGAGGGGGATGCGGTATGGAGCACACCGGTGCAGCCTGTTTGCTGAAAAATGGGGACCGGATCCTATTTGAAGGAGACAGCCTCACGCGCCGTTCCCTGCTGGAGGAGGGCGAGGCTCATCTCCGCCATGTCGGATACACGGCGTCTTGGGTGGACGTGGTGGAGAGAATGCTGCTGGCATCCTACCCGGAAGCGCGCATCGCATTTTTTAATCGCGCTGTCGGTGGTTCGCGGATTGCAGATGTTTTGAGCCGATTGGAGGCGAATCTGGCGGCGGTGACTCCCACATGGGTCAGTCTGATGATAGGAGTCAACGACGCGTATGACAGGGAAGTTTCGACGCAGCTTGCTTTTCCTGTGGGTCTGGAAGACGTCATCCGGACATGCCGCTTCCATCATGTGGAGCACTTGGTGTTTATGACACCGACTGTGCATAACGAGGACGCTGACAGTTCCGAAAATGCGCGTCTCGGACAATACGCGCAAGCGGTTCAGGAAGTGGCGAATCGCCACAACGTGCGGATTGTGGATGCCCACGAAAGAATTCTCAGCCATCTTCGGTCGGTTCGCCGTGCGTATCGGCAACCGTATGCCATCACCGTGGACGGCGTGCACATGAATGCCATTGGCAACCAGATCATTGCGCAGGAATGGTTGAAAACACTTCAGTTTTGTTTGTGAGGTGTGAGCTTGCATCTCACGCTCTGTGACCAGGGGGGTGAGCGACATGGCGTGATCGACACGGCACTATACGGACGGGAGTTCACATTCTATAAAAAAGGAGTGATTCAGGTGATTCGTCGTCTTAAGCGAATGGCTATGGCGATGGCGCTGCTGCTGGGCGTCGTCGGCTTGCCTTTCACCATGAATACCGCTCAGGCCGACTCCCAGGGCGGACATGGACAGAGCGCGGCGTTCAATCCGCCGATTGGCCGCGGGTTCAACGTGGGGCAAATGGGCAATCCAAATGAAATCAACCAGATGCGGAAGCTGTACCATGCCAACTTGGTGCGTCTTGTCATCAATCCGTATCTGACGTCGACCGGTGGCACCAGTTCGAATCTTCCGCTCACGTCTGCTTTCACAGCCAACCTAGACCGAGTCAAACTGCTGATGAGCGAGGTCGCCAAGGATGGCATGTACGCGGTCATCGATTTGCACAATACATCCGCAGGGCAAGTGATCACAAGCTCTTTTTGGAACAATCCGAACAACCTGAACGTATGGATCAGCGAATGGCAGCAGATCATCACTGAGCTCGCTCCTGTTCGTTCGCACATCTGGGGATACGACATTTTGAACGAGCCGACCACGACCAACAGCAGCGGCGCCAGCATTGCGTCCACGACCTACCTCCAATGGGCCCCGCAAGTGGTGGCGGCGGTCCGAAAACTGGACCCGACCACTCCTGTCATTGTGGAGGCGACGCCGTGGGACCAAGCGTCGTCGTTTGGCAACGGGAACGTTCCTTTGATCCAAGACCCACATGTGATCTACAGTCTCCACTTTTATGATCCCCAGACCTACACGGAACAGGGATTCAGCGTGTACAATAAGAGCCCCATCACCACCAGCTGGCCAGGTGAAATCCGCTATCCCGGCCCGGTCAATGGACAGCAATGGAACATCCAACAGATGCGGGCCGATCTCCAGCCAGTGATCAGTTTTCAACAGAAATACCATGTTCCCATCTACGTAGGGGAGTTTGGTGTGTTGCGCTGGGCGCCCGGGGCGGCTCAGTGGATGAGCGACGCCACGACGCTGTTTAAACAACTGGGTTGGAGTTGGACCTACTTGTCGCTGCGATCCGACATTTGGGGTCCCGTCATGAATGCCCAAATGACGAGCGACGCAAATGCCGCGGCGGCGGGCAAGGCAGTGGATCCAACCGACCGCCAGTTGGTTTTGCAGGCAGCGATGCAAGATAACACATTTGCGCCGAAGGACAACATCGGTTCGCCATCTAGCATCAATCTCGCACTCAACGGCAATTTCTCACTCGACAGCAACAACGGCGGCGTGGCGGATGGCTGGTTTGCGCCACCTAGCGCCACGGTTACCACCACGAACCAAAACGGCACGAACGTCGAGTCGGTCACTCAAACGCAGGGCGGACTGGGCCTAGCATCTTCCTGGTTGCCCGTGGCGCAAACCCACGCCTACCGTGTGCAGCTGTCGATACAAGTGAACCAGGGCGCCGTCACACCGTACTTCCGGAATATCACGACATATTCCGGGTATGCGGGCAGCACGGTCCTGAACACAGTTTACGGCACGAATGGTCAATTTGAAACTCTTCAGTACACTTTCGTGCCAACGCCGGGCGCCGATGACCTGATTTTGCGATTTGAGTCTCCCTCTGCCGCTCAGTATGCCGTTGAAAATGTTCAGTTGACGGACCTCGGGGCGATCAGGAAGGTTCATGGGAGTCACACGCAACTGCTTGTAAATGGGCGTCCTGCGAGCGACCAAACGACGTACACAGCGCCGGTTACCCTTCAATTGCAGGGATCTGGCATTGGCGGTGAGTATCACATTGTTTCGCCGAACGACGTGTGGACTGAGACCCCTATCGGCTATGGAGAGAACTGGAAGTGGCTTCAGATGCCCGCGTCCGGAATCCAATTGACCCAGCCTGGAACTTATACCATTGGATATCGAATGTTCAATGAGTCAGGCACGCTCGAGCCTGCTGATGCGGTCAACATTACCGTCGTACCGTCCTCCTGAGGCAAAGGGACGATCACACGTCGGCACGTGGACACAGGCCCTTGCAGGGCCATCGTAAAACAGAGGGGCGCCAGCAGTCTTGACGCCCGTCTGGCCCTTCTATCATTGAGAGAACGTGCGATGCGTCGTTCAACTTGAGGAGTGTGCTTTAGATGGTAAGGCTAGAGGCAGACAAGTACTACGACCGCGTGTACGCGGGGTGGATGGGCAAGAATATTGGCGGAACGCTTGGAACCCCGGTTGAAGGAACAAAACAACTGTTGACGCTGAGCGGTTACCTGGACCTGCCGGATGGTCCGGCTGAAAACGATGACCTGGATTTGCAACTGGTGTCTCTGCATGCCCTGGAGCAGTACGGACCGCGCTTGTCTGTTGTTCAATTGGGACAGGAATGGTTGGAGCATGTATTTTTCCCATACGATGAGTACGGGTTTGCGTTGACCAATCTCCGGTGTGGTTTGCTTCCTCCCATCTCAGGGTGGTTTGGCAATCCGTTTATTGACTGTATGGGAGCGCCGATTCGGTCGGAGATCTGGGCGATGATTGCGCCTGGCATGCCGGAATTGGCAGCTCACTACGCTCAACTGGACGCATCCGTGGATCATGCCGGAGGCGAGGGCGCCTGGGGCGAAGTATTCCTTTCAGTTGTGGAAAGTGCCGCGTTTGTCATGTCCGATCCGCTGGAACTGATTGAACTGGGCCTTTCGTATCTGCCAACGAGCAGCCGGGTGGCCCTTGCCGTGCGAGATCTCGTCTGTTGGTATCAGCAGGGCGTGGAATGGAGGCAGGCGCGAGAATCGATTTTGACAAAGCACGGGCGATCCAATTTTACGGATGCACCCCAAAATATCGCCTTTACGATGCTGGGCTGGTTGTACGGAGAGGATTTCACCGACTCGCTGCTCAAGGCGGTGAACTGTGGATATGACACCGATTGCACCGCCGGGACGCTTGCAGCGCTGCTTGGAATCCTGGGGGGAACAGAAGCGATTCCCAAACGGTGGACGACGCCCATCGGAGACAGGATCGTCATGAGTACCACCATCACTGGATTCGCGCCGCCGGAGAATCTGCGTGAGTTGACACTGCGGGTTATCCAAGCGGGCAAGGAGGTCTGGCGTGTGAACGGGGTTCCCATCGCATTGGAATCAAGCGCCCCGCAACAGGATGAGACCGCGGCGACACTGCTGGTATCTGGTACGAACAAGGCCGGTGCTGTCCGTGCCGGGGCGCTCTTGGAAAACACATTTGTTATCCCAAATGGAACGGCGACAGAATCGGGATTGCTGGTGACGATGAACTATGGACAGGAAGGACCGGTCATCGGCATCGGTGAAGAAAAAAGTGTCGTAATCCGATTACAAAACAACCTATCCTGTGCTTGGCAAGGGAAAATATTGATCGAAACACCCGAGGGCTGGTCCGCATCGGACGAGGTGGTGTGTAACATTGCCGCCTTTTCCTCGATGCAATGGACCGCAGTTGTGCGGGCGGATGGCGCTCCACAAAAATGGTATCGGTTGGAGCTGCGCGTCGAACGTTTGGTAGATGAGTCTGTTTGGGGTGAGGATTATATCTCGTTCGTGCTTCTGCCCCGAATGGTGTGGACACTTCAGGGTCCCGCTGACAGTGCCTCCGTTCAGGTGTCCCTTCCAAACGGAAATATTCGTTTCTCCGACTATTTGCCGGATGTTCCGGGTGAATACCGGGCATCGGCTACGGTCTGGAACCCAGAAAACCGGGAGGTGCGTCTGATTGTGGCGACCTCGTCTCCTACGCGCGTGTGTCTGGATGGACGGGAACTGTTCAGACACAGTGACATCACCGACTTCATGCCGGCATACCATCGTTCCATCGCGGAGAAGACGGTGGAGTTTCGCATGACGCGGGAGAGGCACACCCTGGAAATTGCTTGTCAAAATGTCGACCACGCGCCAGAGGTCCAGGTGCTGTGGGTGGCTCCGGAACAAAGCACAAAGGTGGCGCACTTCCACTACCTGACCGACATTCTATTTGTCTCGTGATCTCGTTGCACGCGGGACAGACATTTAGACCGGAGGTGTGATCACTTGGAGTTTAATGGATTGGGGCTGCATCTGGGCACGCTGCCGCTATTGTCGAGTGCAAAGTCACGTTCCATTTCGGCGGAGAATTTCTCGGGGGAACCTGGTCTGGGCGGACTCGCTGTGACCGGCACCGGAGCGGAGTTTGCACGCGATCTGGGAAAGGGATGGAAAATATCCCCGAGCGTTGCGATTGGCGCTGGCCAAATCTTTCGATTGGCGGCGATTGACGGACCGGGCGCGATCCAGAGCATGTGGTTCACAGGCAACGTCGACCGCAACCTGATCCTGCGGATATACTGGGATAATCAGGATGTCCCGTCGGTGGAATGTCCACTGAGTGACTTCTTCGCGTATGGATGGAGCGATTTTGATCCCATGGCGTCGTCCAACACGTTCGTTCAACTGACTTCCTGGCCGGTCACAGTGAATCCCAATCACGGTTTGAATTGCTATTGGAACATGCCGTTTCGTCGCAAGTGTGTGATGGAAATTGAGAATCGGAGCGAGAACGAAAAAACGTTATTTTATCAGGTCAACTATACGCTCACGGACATTGCGGAGGACATTGGATACTTTCACGCCCAGTTTCGGAGAACCAATCCGGTTGCCTACATGGGAGATCACGTCATCCTGGACGGAGTGGCGGGGCGAGGACACTATGTGGGCACGGCGATGCTGGCCGGATTGAACGGATCGGACTGTTGGTGGGGTGAAGGGGAAATGAAGTTCTTCATTGACGGCGATGAATATCCGTCCATCTGCGGCACCGGTACAGAAGATTATTTTGGCGGAGCCTACTGCTGGGGCGTGAACGGGTCTATGATCCCCTATTCCACCCCGTTTACTGGCATGCACACGTTCCGAAGAGAACGCGAACATAACTCCGCACAGGAGTGGTTCTCGATGTATCGATGGCATGTGATGGACCCCATTCGATTCAGTCAAGATATCAAGGTTACGGTGCAGGACCTGGGACTGCTCCCGGAATTGCGATATCTTCCCCGCCAGGATGACATGGCAACCGTGGCGTACTGGTATCAGTCGCTTCCAACCGCTCCGTTTCCCGAACTGCCGGACGTCGATGGTCTGAAAATGGCCTGAAGTTTATCTTCTTGAGTTTTGGAGGTTGCGAACGTGCAAACCATCATCGTAAAACGCCTGACTACAGAGGGAGCCGTCAATCCGCTCGGCATAGGTGAGCGGATTCCCAGGTTTGGTTGGCAGATTGAACCTGTTGATGCGGCGCGGCGCGGGGTCAGACAGACCGCTTGGCGGGTGCTGGTGTCATCGGATCGGAGACTGTTGGAGCGTGACGAAGGGAATCTGTGGGACAGCGGCAGAGTAGCGTCCGACCAAAGTGTGCACGTCGAGTATGCGGGGGCGCCGCTGCGCTCTGGAACGGTTTGTCACTGGAAAGTCGCTGTCTGGGACGAACGAGGCACTTGCAGCGAATGGAGTGACGCGGCCTTGTGGTCGATGGGATTGCTGGAAAGGCAGGATTGGGAAGGTCAATGGATTGACGCCGGAACACCTCTTCCCTACGGGGATGCGCATCCAACGTTGCAAGCGAGTCCCTATTTTCGCAAGGCGTTCACGGTGAGCCAGCCAGTTGCGCGCGCTTTCCTATATGCTACCGCGCTTGGTGTTTACGAATTGCACTTGGACGGTCACCGCGTCGGCCAAGACAGGTTAGCTCCGGGGTGGACGGACTACCGGACAAAAGTGCAGACGCAGACCTACGACGTCACGTCCTCCATGAAACCGGGACACCACGCCATCGGGGCTATCCTAGGCACCGGATGGTTTGCTGGTCACGTTGGATGGGCATGGGAACGGTACTATGGGCAATACCCCGCCTTGCTGCTTCAACTGTGTATCGAGTATATCGATGGAACGCAGGAAATCGTGAAGAGCGACGATACCTGGAAATGGTCGGTCGGACCGATACAGTATTCGGACATCATGATGGGCGAATTGTATGACGCCACTTGCGAACTCGCGCAGTGGTCTCTGGCATCATGTGACGAAGGAGAATGGCGTCCGGCGCACGTACGAGAACCATATACCGGAATGCTCGCACCTCAGGTGGATCCGCCGGTGCGCCCGACCGAGGAGCTCGCTCCCATCAGCGTCAACCGCATCGCCGAACATGCGTATATCCTGGATTTTGGTCAGAACATCTCTGGCCACATCCGCCTTCGGCTGATCGAATCTCGAGGTACGCGCGTCGAGGTGCGTCACGGTGAGATGTTGAATCCGGACGGCACTCTGTACACGGAGAACTTGCGCGGAGCTAAGCCGATCGATATCTATGTGGCGGGCGGGCATGGGAATGCGGAGACTTTCGAGCCGCATTTTACGTTTCATGGCTTTCGGTACGCGGAGGTGTCAGGATTGACTCACACCCCGCTCCCGGATGATGTTCGGGCGGTTGTGGCGCATTCGGACACACCTTCTTCCGGAACCATGGAAACAGATGACCCCTTGATCAATCGCCTGTGGCAAAACACCCTCTGGGGACAGCGAGGGAATTTTCTGAGCGTTCCGACGGATTGTCCTAACCGCGATGAAAGACTCGGTTGGGCGGGAGACGCCCAGGTATTCGTTCGCACGGCCTCTTACAATATGGATGTATCGCGTTTCTTTGCCAAGTGGATGGGAGATATGGCCGACGCGCAACTGTCCAATGGCGCGTACAACGACATCGCGCCCGACGTCGATTTTGTCGAATGGCACCGGAAAATGGGGTTCTGTTTTGATGACTCCAACCCGGGATGGGGAGATGCAGGGGTCATCGTGCCCTGGACCCTCTACCTGATGTACGGGGATGTCCGCCTTCTCCGGCGCCACTATGGGGGGATGAAGCGGTGGATCGGTCATTTGGACCGCACGAGCAAGGATGGGATACGAGAGGCATATCTGGTCAACTACGGCGACTGGTTGTCGATCGACGCAGACACGCCGAAGGAGATCGTCGCCACCGCTTATTTCGCTTACAGTGTCAAGCTGTTTGCCACAATCGCCGGCATTTTGGGGGAAATAGCTGACGCCGCAAGGTACAGTGAGATGTTTGAACGGAACCGACGGGCGTTTCGTCAGTCGTATGTGCAAGATGATGGAACGATCCTGGGAGACACTCAGACGGGATATCTTCTGGCTCTGCACGTGGGTCTGCTGGACGTTGGAGGGCAGGCGCTGGCGCTGGCGCATTTGTTGCGCAACATCCAGGAAAGAGGCGACCATCTCTCCACCGGATTTCTCGGCGTGAGTTATCTGCTTCCGGTCTTGAGCCGATTTGGATGTGACGACATGGCCTATAGACTCCTCGAGCAGAAGAGCTATCCCTCCTGGCTGTATTCCGTGTTGAACGGGGCGACCACCATCTGGGAACGGTGGGACGGCTGGACCGAGAAGTATGGATTCCAGAACCCTGGCATGAATTCGTTTAATCACTACTCGCTCGGGTCTGTCGGTGAATGGATGTTTCGATTCATGGCGGGGATTGAGGCGGACCCGGACGCGCCAGGGTTCCGCCACATTGTGGTGTCCCCTCACCCGGGAGGATCCCTGGGGTACTGCAAAGCCAGCTACAGGTCTGCCTATGGAGAGATTGTGAGCCAGTGGGAAAAGGATGGAGAGACCGGACAGTTTGTTCTGAATCTAACAATTCCGGCCAATACGACCGCGACGCTGAGATTCCCTGTTGCGCGGCAACAGGTTGGGAACATTGCCGAGAGCGGCAAGAATGTCATCGACGGCGAGGAGATCGAATATTTGGGATGGAACTCGGGGCGTGCGTCATTCCGCTTCGGATCCGGCAAGTACCAGTTTGCAGTCAACTCCGAGGATGCGCGGCAGTCGGTATGAACGGATGGCGTCTCTTGTCGCCAGGGGATATAGAGCTTGACAGCGTAACCGACGGATACCAGGAAAGGGGATCGTTCGATGGAACGTAGGCCCAATATCATCTTCATCATGGTCGATCAACTTGGAGCTGCGGAACTCCATTGCTATGGCGGAGAGGTGTGTTCAACACCGACGATTGACCACCTGGCATCCAGAGGTGTCCGATTCGATCGCTGCTACGCCAGTTCACCGCTATGCGCCCCAAGCCGCGCAACCTTTTTGACGGGGCGGTCGCCGGAGATTCACGGCATCACCGATAACAACTTGGTGCTGCGGGCCATGGCATGGGCAAACGGTGCGCCCACTTACGCCCATGTTCTGCAGAAAGAAGGATACAAAACGGGAGGGTTCGGGAAGTTTCACACCAGTCCCATGCAGTCACCGGAACCTCCGGACTTGCGGTCACTTGGGTTTGACGAAGTCGTCATCACCGAAGATCCGAAGCTGGGCTCCTGGTTGGATTGGATTGAACGAGAGTATCCCGAACATTACCGGACAGCGCTCGCCATGTGCTGGCCCATGCCGTACATTACACAGTATGGAGAGGAAGGCCGTAATCTGTGGGACGAGTGGCGCCAAGCCCGCGAAGAAATCATTCTGCCCTTGCAATCATCTTCGCCGTGGGCAGTCATGTATCCGTCTCCTTTGCCGAAAGAACTTCATCAGACCACTTTCATTACAAATGAAGCTTTGCGTTTCATGCAACATCATGTGCAGGAGCAACCCGACGTACCTTTTCTTTGCAAGATCTCGTATGTTGATCCGCACGATCCGTATGATCCGCCCGCACCGTATGATTCCATCTTCGATCCGGATGACATGCCCGAACCCATTCCTGCGGCGGTGCGTCATTATGAAAGTCCGATTCTTGAAATTTCGAAGCGTTTCAACGGGTTCGATGCCCTCATTGGTAATCTGCAATCCTTGAAACAGCTGCGGGCACTGTATCATGGTTCGTTACGTTTCATCGACGATCAGATCGCCCGCATTGTCCGATGGTTAGATGAGACAGGACTTTGGGAAGATACGATTCTGGTGTTTACAAGTGATCACGGTGAAATGTTAGGGGACCACGAACTGATTACCAAAGGGGTAAAACACTATGACAAGGGGATTCGTTCTCCCCTGATCGTTTGTGGAACAGGTATCATGCCGAAAGTGACAGATCGGCTGACGTGCACCTTGGATTTTTTCCCAACCCTCTGTGATTGGGGTATGGCTGGTTCCAGACCTCCGCTGGAGGGTCGTTCCTTCGCCGCTGCCTGTACGAGTGAGGACAACGAAACATTGAACACAGAATGGGATGATGTGCTTGTTCAAGGGCTTGAGCATAGAGGATTGATTACGAGTGACAGATGGCGACTCACCATGTATTTCGACGGGGAGGGTCACCAGATGCATGACTTGCACAATGATCCGACAGAGCAGCAAAATCTTTACGCTGTCGCGGACTGGTCATGGAAGCGACAAGAACTGATGGAACGGATGATTTGCGCCATGATGCGCTCCGGGCGAACACAACAGTACGAAAATCTTCCAATCCAAGAAGGGATGAAGTGCCTGGTGGATGAGTTTACGTTTATTCCATTGTTGGAGCCGCGAAACGAATACTCGTAGCAACGGCTTTGACCATGGTGACTATGCGGTTTTGTTCATCAAGGGCAATCCTGGTTCCAACTGGATGTGAGGAGAGATTTGAGGATGACGTTGGCGGTGACAAAACTTCAATGTGAATATCGGCATAATCCGATCGGTATAGGGGAGCGCCATCCGAGACTGAGTTGGCAAATATCTGCTCCTAACCGCGGCGTCATGCAATCTGCGTATCACATTCAAGTATCAAGGGATGACCGTTCTTTTGGGCACCTTGTGTGGGATACCGGACGAGTTGAAACGGATCAATCCATACATGTGGAATATCAAGGTTTGCCCGTTCTCTCTCGCGTGCGCTATTACTATCGCATCCGAGTGTGGGATCAGGACGGTCTGGCATCCGACTGGAGTGAACCAGCATTTTGGGAGATGGGATTGCTAACAAAGGACGAATGGGGAGCCGATTGGATTACCGATTTCCTTGCACCGGATTCGGACGATGAACCCTGTAATGTATTTCGGTCCACGTTTCAAGTTTACGGACCTGTGATCGCTGCTCGGATCTATGCGACATGCCTGGGTATGTATGAATTGCATCTAAATGGTCAACGCGTAGGAGACTGGTTATTGACTCCTGGCTGGACCTCCTACGATACGAGATTGCAGTATCAGACCTATGACATTACCGCATCGCTCATGCAGGGAACAAATGCAATTGGTCTGACCCTTGGCGATGGATGGTTCAAAGGGCACCTCGGTTGGGAGAAGAAACGGAACCTATTCGGGAACCGACGTGCCGCGCTCGTCCAATTGCATATTGTCTATGAAGATGGGAGGGAACAGATTGTAGGGTCCGGTTCCTCATGGAGGAGCGCCACCGGTCCGATATTGATGGCCTCCATTTATCATGGGGAGACCTACGACGCGCGATTGGAGAAGGTTGGCTGGAATCTCCCGGATTATGACGACGGTGGCTGGAATGCAGCCGCAGTGCTCCACCTGCCCAAGGATAGCTTAATCGCTCAGGAAAACCAGCCGACCAGGGTTATACAGGAAATAAATCCTGTGCAGGTGATTCACACACCCAATGGTGAAACAGTCCTTGACATGGGGCAGAACATGGTCGGGTGGGTGCGATTTCGCGTTGTCGCAGGGCCGGGAACTGTGATCACGCTCCAACATGCCGAGGTGCTTGACCACGCCGGCAATTTTTATATCGGGAATTTGCGAAGCGCCAAACAGACAATTCGTTATGTGTGCAAGGGTAACGGTGTTGAGAGCTTTGAACCTCATTTTACGTTCCAGGGGTTCCGGTACGTGAAGGTGGAAGGGTTTCCTGGTGAACTTCGGACGAGTTTCATTGCAAGAGTCATCCACACAGACATGGAGCGGACCGGGAGTTTTAAGTGCTCAGACGAGCTTCTGAATCGATTGCAGCAAAACATCGTCTGGGGACAGAAAGGAAATTTTGTGGATATCCCCACGGATTGTCCGCAAAGGGACGAGCGACTGGGTTGGACAGGAGATGCACAAGTTTTCATTAGAACTGCCGCCTTCAACATGAATGTCGCGCCGTTTTTCACAAAGTGGCTGCGTGACTTGAAAGCGGATCAATTTTCCGACGGAGGCGTTCCGCACGTCATACCCAACATCCTGGGTGAGGAAGGAAGGTCAGCCGCATGGGGCGACGCTGCAGTCATCTGTCCGTGGACATTGTACTTGTGCTATGGCGATGTGAGAGTTTTGGAGAACCAGTACTCGAGCATGAAAGCTTGGGTTGAGTACATCCGAAATCAGGGAAACAGCGAATATTTATGGATTACTGGTTCCCACGTTGGTGATTGGCTGGCATTGGATGCCAATGAGAACAATCTTCGCGGCTCAACTCCACATGAACTCATCGCAACAGCCTTTTACGCTCATGCAACCCAAATACTGGCGAACGCAGCGCGAATCTTGGAGAAACATGACGATGCCGCGATGTATCAGCAGTTATACCAACGGATTGTGGAGAGTTTTGGAGAAGAATTTGTTACCCCTTCGGGCAGACTTGCTTCACCGACACAGACTGCTCACGTGCTGGCGTTGTCCTTCGATCTCGTGACTGGAATCGTGAAAGAACGTACGTCAAAGACATTGGCTCAAATCATTGAGGAAAATGGGTTTCGGTTAACGACAGGTTTTGTAGGCACACCTTATCTATGTCATGCGTTGACGAACGCAGGATATGCCGACATAGCTTACTCGTTGGTGCAGCAGACCGAATATCCGTCGTGGCTGTATTCCGTGCTCCACGGAGCGACGACGATTTGGGAGCACTGGGACAGTGTCAAACCGGATGGCTCGTTCTGGAGCGACGCAATGAATTCGTTCAACCACTATGCCTATGGTTCCGTGGGCGACTGGATGTACCAGGTCATCGGCGGAATCGGCACGGATGTTGCAAGACCAGGGTACAAGCATGTGAAACTTAGCCCGAGGCCTGGTGGTTCTCTTACATTCGCGAACACGCAGTTCGAGTCAATGTATGGTGTGATCCGATGTGAATGGGCGATCAACACCGAAGAGGCCCGTACTGAGATCACCGTGCAGATTCCACCAAACACCACTGCCACAGTGGGCCTGCCGGGGGCCGAGATGGACCGTGTGTTCGAGAGGGGAACAAAGGTTGGAGACGTTCATGGGGTACATCTCGTTCGACAGTTGGCCGACGGAGTAGAAGTGGATCTGGGGTCCGGAACGTATGAATTCACGTACACGCAAACTCAATTATAGTGGTTCCAGGAAGAAAGACAACGAAGAGGGGAGCCTGTAAACTCCACTGAACACGAGAGGAAGGGTAGCCAGTGAAGAAACTCCACTTGTTATGCAATGCCCACATTGACCCAGTATGGCTGTGGGAGTGGGAGGAGGGTGTGGCAACCGCGATATCGACCTTCCGCGTCGCGGCAGATTTCTGTGAACAATTTGATGGGTTTGTGTTCAATCACAATGAAGTGATCTTGTACAAGTGGGTCGAGGAGTACGAGCCAGAGTTATTCATCAGAATTCGCCAGTTGGTGCAACTCGGGAAATGGAATATCATGGGCGGTTGGTACCTGCAACCCGATTGCAATATGCCATCAGGTGAGTCTTTGGTGCGGCAAATATTGCTCGGCAGGCAATATTTCTTTGAGAAATTTGGAGTTAGACCGACCACAGCAATTAACTTTGATCCTTTCGGCCATAGCCGAGGTTTGGTGCAAATTCTGAATAAGTCCGGCTATGATTCTTATGTCTTCTGTAGGCCTAGTCAGGGCGATGTCGACATACCTGACGATGACTTCATATGGGTCGGCTATGACGGGTCAACGGTCATCGGGCATCATGCGGCTGAATTCTACAATTCCGCACTCGGCAAGGCAGATGAAAAGGTATTGAAGTGGATGGAGCAAAATGCCGATAAACCATTCGGCATGGTTTTGTGGGGTGTGGGTAATCACGGTGGAGGACCATCCCAAGTTGACTTGACACGGCTTCAAACACTTATGAGAGATTCTCGAGAATGGAGCATTATGCACTCCACTCCCGAGCGGTATATAGAAGAGATTAAGGTGAACATGACCGTCTTGCCAAGACACGAAAGAGATTTGAATACCGTGAATCCAGGGTGCTATACATCACAGATTCGTCTCAAGCAGAAACACCGTCTGCTTGAAAATGAGATCTATATGCTAGAAAAGATGGCCTCGCATGCGTCCATACAGGGGTATGCCAGATACCCGGAAGTCGAGATTCACGAAGCGCTGTGCGACCTGATGATGTCCGAGTTTCATGACATCTTGCCAGGAACATCCATTCAACCTGTTGAGGAAACCTCATTGCGTTTGTTAGACCATGGACTTGAGATAGTCTCCAGGGCAAAGGCACGCATGTTCTTTGCTTTGACTCAAGGACAGAGGAAGGCGCGTGAAGGTGAGATTCCGATACTGGTGTACAACCCACATCCATACACGGTGCAAGGCATTTTCGAATGTGAATTTCAATTGCCAGACCAGAATTGGAATGAGGAGTTTTCAATGCCATTGGTCTATCGAAACGGAACCCTGATTCCGTCTCAGCCTGAGAAGGAACACAGTAACTTAAATCTCGATTGGCGTAAGCGAATCGTGTTCTTCGCTCATCTGGAGCCTGCGACCGTCAATCGTTTTGACTGTCGTATTGCTGTTCTACCGGGCCGCCCGAGACCGGAGATGAAATTAGAAAATAGAATGATTGACTTTTTTACACCTGAACTTCACGTGGGAATAAACGGTCAAACGGGGCTGATGGATTGTCTTGAGTTTCAGGGAGTCAATTATGTTCTGCCCAACTCATTCATGCCGCTGGTCATAGAAGACACTGATGATCCGTGGGGCATGGAAGTGGCTGATTTTCGGACTGTGATTGACCACTTTGAGCTAATGTCGCCAGAGGAAGGGAGCAAGTTTTCTGGTATCCACGGACAAGTAGTCGATTCAGTGCGTGTGATTGAGGATGGGGATGTTCGTACTGTCATAGAGGCTGTTCTCCGGTACGGGCACTCCTCTATTGTGCTCACATACAAGTTGCCCAAACACGGCACTGAAGTCGAGGTGAACGTGCGGGTATTTTGGAACGAAAAAAGCAGGCTGTTGAAAATCTCGGTTCCCACCCCATTTCTGGATGGGCATATCCTCTGACAAGTCGCTTATGGAATTGAGTCGTTGCCCGCAAACGGAAGTGAGGCGATCTCACAAAAATGGCAGGCGCTTGTCTCTGATAGGGATGAGTGTGTATTGACCGTCGTCAACGATGGCATCTATGGCTCAGACTTCATGGACGGAGAGTTGAGGCTAACACTGCTCCGCTCTCCAGGATATTCAGGTCATCCGATCCTGGATCGACCGATCATGCGAGACGACCGTTTTTCGCCGCGTATTGATCAGGGCGAGAGAGTGTTTCGTTTCTGGTTAGAGCCCGGGCCTACCCGGCATCGTTTGAATACCATCGACCGCCAGGCGCTCGCGCATAACGAGGAGCCATACGTTTTGTCTTTCTTTCCACATGGTTCAGGAGAGCAGCCGCTGCCTGGCGTGATTCTCGGAGACAACACGGTGCTCATGACGGCTTTCAAGTGTGGTGAAGGGTCAAGTGATTATGTAATCCGTTTGTTCGAGCCGACAGGAAGTGCAAGAACAACAAAATTGTCTATTCCGGCTCTGGGGCTTGAATGCGAGGTTTCGTTAACCGGATTTGAAATCAGGACATATCGTCTAAATATCCGGGGTCGGACACTAGAACAGACCGACCTCATGGAAGAGAGTATCCAATTGAAGAGCCAAGAATCGGTGTGAAAGTTTCTTTGTGATACGGCTGATAACAGGAGAGGAGGGCATGTATGTGAAGCTGCTTGATTTTTCAGAAATTCAGCATGGGGGAGACATACTCAACCGTCTCCAGTTGAATTTTGAGAGATTGCATCAAACGGAATACCTTCCATCGCAAGTATTTGTGGGACACACTGCGGAATGGCCTGGAGACAAGGAAGGCCGTCTGCTCTTGGCGTTGGTGTTGTTGTCGCGCGCGCTCCATGTGGATGCTGCACATGTACACGAAATTTTCGTTGCGTGGCCAGACCATCTAAACAGCCAGGGATACTTTGGTCCGACGATAGACAACGCGATCAATGAGCAGCAATGGGCTGGGAACAGTTGGGCCATGCGAGGCTTGATAGAGTATTACCTGTGGACGGGGAATCAGAACTCGATACACATGGTGGAGGACATGGTGCGTAATCTGTACCTGCCTGCCGCCGGGAAAATCAGGACATATCCAGTTCGTCCGGAGGACCGCGCCCGAACGGGCGGAGTTGGGGGGCATCTCACTGGAGCGCGCACCAACGGTTGGTTGACTTCTACGGATATTGGATGTGTTTTTATTGCCCTGGACGGCTTGACACATGCCCAGAGTGTCTTGCCGATTGCTCCGTTGCAACAACTCATCGAAGAGATGATAGATACGCTCGGAGCAACCGATATTGTGACGTGTTCGTTCCAGACTCATGCCACTTTGTCCGCGCTGCGTGGCATTCTACGGTACAGCGCGATTTCCGGGAACAGCCGATTTGTCGAGGTCGCCAAATCTCTATATCAACTGTACATGGGTCATGCATTGACAGAGACGTACGCGAATTACAACTGGTTTGACAGACCTGCTTGGACGGAGCCCTGTGCAGTCATCGATTCGTTGCTTGCCGCTCTTGAATTGTGGAGGGTGGAAAACAATTCTCAATACCTTGAAGACGCGCACCACATTTATTACAACGGTTTGGTTCACGGTCAACGACCCAACGGCGGATTCGGGTGCGACTGTTGCGTTGGACCTGCGGGTTTGACACTTCATCCGCATGAGATTTTTGAAGCAACCTTCTGCTGCACGATGCGGGGTGGTGAGGGACTGTCGCGGATGGGCACGTATCACTACGCGATAAACCAACATTCTCTGTATGTGGTTTTTTTCGGTGATCACGATGCCCAACTGCGGTGTGAGGACGGACTCCTGTCCGTACGGCAATCCTCGACCTATCCGAATGATGGATTCGTCCAGTTGGAGGTGCTCAATACATCCGCCACTGGCCCCAAACGTTTCTGTTTCTTCTGCCCAAGTTGGATTGCTCGTGATTCACTTCGCATCCTGGTGAACGATCGCCCGTGCAAGGCGGAGTTTGAAAATGGATTTGCACAAGTGCAACTGATCCCGGCGCGGGGGGATGTGATCACATACACCTTTGACATCGGGCTGCGCACGGTTCCGGCCCTGAATTCGTCCCACACGTCAGACTTGGTGACGCTCAGGCACGGTTCACTGATATTGGGTGTTCGGGAAAGCGAAGCGGTCAACGCGCGAGTCGGCCATCACGGGTGGAAGAGGACGGATAACGGCTACGAATGTGAGGGTGTTGAGATGCGTCTGTTGCCCCTGAATTCGTTGACCTACTTGTCCATGGAAGAGGCGCGCAAGAGCCGCGTCCAGGTTCTGTTTCAGGAGGGAATCCTCCGTTGTGAGGGATGTGACGAGGAATGAAAGGGATGAAGATCCAAATGGTGCTTGATGACCACTCAGCGCATGTGTCCAAAGAAACGCTCGCACACCTGGAAACAGTACCGAAAGGCGGGGTGCGTCAGGTGCTGTATCCAAGAAAATCCGAAGCTACTCTGAGTTCTGGGTTGTTCATGAATCCCACGTCTGAGTATAGAGGCGCGCCGTTCTGGGCCTGGAATTGCAAACTTGATATTCACGCGCTTTTTAAACAGATCGATGTACTGAAAGATATGGGGTTTGGCGGCTTCCACATTCACAGCCGGACGGGTATGGCAATCCCATACCTCAGCGATGAATTTATGGAGTATGTCAGGATGTGTAATGAAAAGGCCAAGACCAATCAAATGCTGTGCTGGTTGTATGACGAAGACCGCTGGGGCTCTGGCTTTGCTGGAGGGTATGTCACCCAGGACATCCGCAACAGGGCCAGATACATCGTGTTTACATCTGAAGTATTTGATA
This sequence comes from Bacillota bacterium, assembly GCA_021846285.1. Lineage (GTDB taxonomy): Bacteria > Bacillota > Bacilli > Alicyclobacillales > SLC66 > JAKADD01. The sequence goes on along the minus strand of JAJZCB010000014.1, from coordinate 993 downwards.
ACACGGGTATGGCGTCAAGCAGAGAAGAGTTTAATCGGGTTGTGGAGAACAACGGGAATCCTAAGGGTTATTTTATCGCAAGTTATGAAATCGCATTGAAAGATGGACGATTGCACACGTACAGAAGGCTTATGGGGGATGAAGATGTTGGAACGAATTCAGTGATCTGGCGAGCGTACCTGGAGATTGAAAAAGATGATCCGTGGTTCAATAACCAGACCTATGTGAATACCCTCGACCCTGCGGCGACAAAAAAATTCATTGAGATTACCCATGAGAGGTACTACAGCAAACTGGCAAACGACTTTGGCGGCTCAATTCCAGCGATTTTTACCGATGAACCCCACTTTACTCGCAAGGAAGACTTACGAAACGTCGGAGAGGTGCGCGGGGTTGTCATGCCGTTCACTGATGATTTCAATGACACTTACAAACAGGCCTATGGAGACGAGCTTCTGGACTTTCTGCCGGAACTTTTCTGGGAACTCCCTCGCGGACAGGTTTCTGTCGCCCGTTACCGTTATTATGACCATTTGAGCGAGCGGTTTTCGACTGCGTTTTCCGACATGATCGGCATGTGGTGCGAAGCGCATGGAATCATGTTGACTGGGCATGTGCTTGAAGAACCTGCCCTTTTCTCGCAAACACGTGTTGTTGGAGAAGCGATGCGTTCGTACCGATCCTTCCAACTTCCCGGCATTGACATGCTATGTGATAATCGCGAGTATTCCACGGCCAAACAGGCACAGAGTGTGGCCCGGCAATATGACCGACCAGGTGTGCTGAGTGAACTGTACGGTGTAACCAACTGGGATTTCCGCTTTACAGGCTACAAGCTTCAAGGGGACTGGCAGGCTGCACTCGGTGTTGTTGCTGCTTGCATTGTCTGTCGGCGTTTTTCCCACTGACATTGTCACCTGGAATTCATGACTCATTCTTGCGAAAATGACGGGAAAGGAGCCCGCCTACATTCAGACAGACTCCATGGGTCAT
>JAJZCB010000013.1 GCA_021846285.1 Bacillota bacterium | reverse complement strand
TTTGTGTGTTATGGTTTGATCCTAGCCATAAATCAAGGATATTCAGGGAGGGATTTGCAGTGGATAATGACCTTGGACGAAAGATCAGGTTGTTACGGCATAGAAGAAGTTTGACTCAACAGGAGGTCGCTTACCGCACGGGGATATCGACTCCCCACATTAGTTCCATTGAGCGGGGCGAACGTCATCCATCGCTGGAGTATGCGATTCGCATCGCGGAAGCACTGGGTGTTCCCATCGGATATTTTTGCGACGGACAAGAACTCACAAGTCTTCCCGATGACACGAGTTACGGTGGGCCAACGGATCTACCCGCCTATCTGCAAAGCTTCGTGATGCGCGAAGCAGCACAACCCTACATTGCCATGGCCCATCGCGTTAGTCGCCTTGAAGAATCTGATTATGAGATGTTGTGTGCCATGATTGAAATCATGGCACAGCGTAAGAAGTTGCGCACTTTGTCCGATTCCAGCATGTGATGTACGCTTGTAGCAGGCATCTCCGAATGCTTTACACTGCGCAGACAACGTAACAGCTATTAAGATGTAACTCGCTGCGGACCCACCCTTTGGCATTGACCCGACTGGCTGTTCACACAAGCGCCAGTCGGGTTGCCTGAAAGTCTATCCTGGAACCTCGATCGTCTCTGCCCGCCGGAATCGTATGCTGCGCCGCTTCTCAAACACGGCTGCGCCGAACTCGCCTCGGCACAGCATACGATTCCGGCCAAGCGAGCTTTCTTCCCTGAAAATCGCCGCAGGCGTATTTTCTTCCCGGTTGTTGGCGCCGCGCAAGTGAGATTTTGCTTCGCAACACTCAGGCATGGCCATCCATCACCGAGAAAAATCCTGATTCCGGACACCGGCTGCTTCTGGAACGCACTTGCGAAGCGTTGCCACCCTGAGGTGGCCCCTGATCACCCGAGTGGTTCACTGCTGCGTCGCCGCTCTGTGAATGTGACCAGGGTTTGATATCCAGCCTGTTTGGCAAAGGCGATCGCTTGGTCGTAATCAGCCCCCACATCCTCAGGTCGATGGGCGTCTGAGTTTATGACGACAGGAACGTGGCGCTTTGCGCACGCCGCCAGAAGGTCCGGCGCAGGGTACAGCTTGGCGACGGGTTTTCTCAAACCAGCCGTAGATATTTCAATGACTGTTTTGCGTTGCTCAAACAGTTCAGCCAGGCGCTCATACCATTCCTGTAAAAACATCTGATCGTCAGGTTCATCTCCAAATACTTTGATGACGTCAGGATGTCCAATAAAGTCGAACAGTTCTGCTTCGACCATGCTGGTGACAATGCCAAAATATTCATCGTAGGTCTGTTTCAAGTCCCTCAGTGACCACTGACTTCTCATTTCACTCAAATCAAAGCCAAAGCCGCCGAGCCAGTGTACGGAACCGATCACATAGTCGAATGGATATTGTTTGATGAACTCCGCAATCTGTCGCTCAGTGCCTGGTATGTAGTCCAGTTCCAACCCAAATTTGACGTTGTGTCCGATCGATCTGGCCTGCATGATCATTTCTGCGTACGCGTCGAGATCTTCAGTCCGCCGCTCTCTTGTCCATGGGTTGTCCAGGAGATGTCCGGTTTGCTTGAAGCGATACCCGTGTTCAGATACCCCGTACTCCGCGATTCCACGTTCACTGGCCACGGAAAGGAAGCGTTCCAGCCATGGCACTGTATATGGTCCTCGTTCCGTGTGCGTATGATAATCAGTCAGCATCATAGTTCCCCCAGTACCCGTGGTTATCTCATGAACGATTTCGTATAGTCCGTGTTGGGACGTTTTTGCGAATGTACAGTTTCACCCTACGCTATGGCCCACCCTGCGCAATGGCTCGCCATACGCCGATACGCTACAAGGCGCTTCCATAACCTACAAGCCGCCGATGCTCGACCATGAGGCAACGATTGGACACCACGAACATCCCTGCATCCCTGGCGCGCTTCTCCGCCTCGGGATCGCTGATTCCGAGTTGCAACCAAATTCCCTTCGCGCCGATGGCGATAGCGTCGTCGATAATATCTGAAACTGCCTCGCTCTTGCGAAATACGTCGACTAAATCGACTTTCTCCGCAACGTCGCGCAGTGATGGCTTGACGGGTCTACCCAGCACCATTCGGGCATTTGGATTCACAGGAACAACCTCGTATCCTTGCGCTTGTAGATAGGCGGCCACCTCATAACTCATCCTGGTTGGATCATCAGACAACCCTACCACGGCAATCGTCTTGATCTGACTTAAGAAGTGGGTCATTTCATCGTTTGTCGGCTGAGTCATGACGTTCCATCATCCTTCACTTTTTGCTCTTCCCTACCACATGCATTTTACACCGTAGCGACCCTTTTTTGTCCTAAAGACGTACACATAGCGAGGAAAGCGACTCGTCAACAGGAATCCTTCCTCACGAATCCGGGTAGCCAGGCAACCCGCCTGAAATTCGCTGTCATACAGTTTGCCGCTATAGACCCAAGTCAATTCGCCACCCCCACTCGCAACTGCCTGTTGAAGTCTGCAGTCTCATGTCACATCTCTGGACAACCGTCGGACAAGATCGGAAGTACAATCGAAAAAGTGGTGCCAACCCCTACAGTGCTCTCTACGCCAATGTCTCCATGGTGAGACCGGATTAAACTACGCGCAATAGCCAACCCAAGACCAGTTCCTCCGCGCGCCCTCATTCTTGACTTGTCCGCTTTGTAAAAGCGTTCGAACACAAACGGGATATCTTCGCTTGCAATCCCCTGTCCGGTATCGATGACCCGTAAAATGGCCTGGCGTTCCGTCGCATCGAGCCGCAGCGTGACCCCGCCGCGAGTCGTGTGGCGAAGCGCATTGTCAATCAAGTTCGTCAACACCTGTTCAAGGCGGTCACTATCCCCACATGTCATAACCGGACCGGACAGATCCTCCACAGCCAGAGTCAGGTCGCGATCCATAAAGATTCCCTGAAATTTTCGGGCTATCTTGCGCGTTAGAGCGGATAGATCAAGCGCCTCCATACGCAAGGAAAAATGCGTCGATTCGAGTTGGGCCAGATCGAGCAACTCATTAACAAGACGACGCATCCGCAACGACTCGTCATGAATGATCTGAGTGATTTCCCGCCGCTGTATGGGATCCTCACCAAAGTCATCGACGAGCGCTTCCGCATATCCCTGCAACAACGCGAGCGGGGTGCGCAACTCATGCGAGACATTGGCTACGAAATCCTTGCGCAAACGATCGAGACGCCGCTCCTCTGTAACGTCCCGAATCACGGCTAACGTTCCTCGAAGCTGAAACTGGTTGTCGGGCTCATAGAGGGGGGTCATCGTTACCAGCAGATCTCTCCCCCGCCACTCTACTGACCGCTCTATGGACGTTCTTGCCTCCAGTGTGTCCCTTTGCATGCTCACCAAGTCTTGAGGCAATGCATACGGCGTCTCGTCATCAGTCCGAAGCGCGCGCAGTGTCCGCATCCACTGTTCAGCGGCTGGATTGAGAAGGATGAACTGCCCATGCATATCTGTCGCGACCACCGCATCGGTCATGGCGCTTAGGATACCCGCGATCTGTTCTTTTTCCTCTGTCAAAGCGCGGACAGACTGTTCCAACTCTTCCGCAACCTGATTTAAGGTACGCCCGAGACGCCCCACTTCATCCTGGGTGACAACCGTCACCCGCATGTCGAATCGTCCCCTGGCCATTTCTTCCGCGGCATCATTCATTTCTATCAGCGGTCGAGAAAGATTCTTCGAAACGACAAATGCCAATCCAGTTGTGAGCAAGGTTCCGATGACCACGGCAAAAATAATCAGACCCGGGATGGTGCGACTTGGATCCCCGGCCACGTCGTTCGATTCCGTGATCAACAGGAAAGCGGCAACCTGGTTGACCGACCCCAGAATGGGCATAAACGCATACATACTGGTTCGCGGATCGGGGGAAGCAATGAAGGATGGAACTCCACGCTGAATAATGGGCTGATCTTGGCGCAGGAGTTGCTGTTGGGCGGGTGTCAGTGAGTTGATAAATGCCAAAACTGTCGGGCTCACCGTTGGCGGAGCGATCAAATAGTAATGACTGTGCAACGCGGACATGACGTGAGCGATCTGCGACGTCAGTAAGCGACCTGGTTCTCTCTGCAACAACTGACTCACCAAAATCGCTTGACTCGTCAAGTCACGCCGCTGCATCCCGGTCACATAGGAATCGAAAAATTGCTGCAGATACATAGCCAGAATGGCCAGAACGACCAACACCAGTACAATGATCGTCAACCACAGTTTCAATACAACACTGCGGACGATCCGATGCCAAAGTTTGTACACCGCGGTGCGTTGCAACACTCTACTCGGCCACCTCAAATTTGTAGCCAACGCCCCACACCGTATGAATGTGCTGCGGAACGCGGTCAGACGCTCGACCCAACTTTTCACGCAACCGCTTCACATGCGTATCAACCGTGCGCTGATCGCCAAAAAACTGATAGTTCCACACATCCCGCAACAACTCCTCGCGACTGAAAACCTTCTCTGGCCGCTGGGCAAGGTATAGGAGCAACTCGAACTCTTTTGGGGTGAGTGAAATCTCGATGCTCTCAACCAGCACCTTGCGTGCGTCCACGTTGATAACCAGTCCGGGAAAGGAGAGAACGTGATTCAGGGCCGCTTGCTGCTGATCGCTTTGCGTCGCTCCGGTGCGACGCAACAGAGCCTTCACGCGCATGACGAGTTCCCGAGGGCTAAACGGCTTGACAACATAGTCATCGGCGCCGACCTCAAAACCGTGCACTCTGTTGCTTTCGTCCCCTGCTGCCGTCAAAATGATCACAGGGGTGTCCCTGTACTGCCTGAGCTCAGAGCAGACGTCCCGCCCGTCCATGCCCGGAAGCATGAGATCGAGCACAATCAGCGCATAGTTCACGTCAAGAGCCATCGCCAACGCTTCAGTTCCATTATCGGCTTCATCCACATCGAAATTTGCGCGCTCCAAATACATTCTAACGAGTCTTCGAATGCGTTCCTCATCGTCCACTACCAAAATACGGTCCTGCTGCATAAGCCGTTCCCTCCCTGTCTATAATCCGTCCAGTTTAGGCCTGCATAACGAACGCGCGTATACACCATCGAGTTGACGATAGTATAACTCTTTATAGGGTACCGTAGCTATCGCATATGAAGATTGTCCGAAACATATAAGAACAAGCGTGGACAACCGTAGGACACTTCATACCATGGTCCGAAGTTGATGCACTTCCTGTTCTGTCAAATGGCGCCACTGGCCAGGCTTCAAGCCCCGTAGACTGAGCGATGCGTACTGTGTTCGGACCAGTCTCTGGCAGGGATATCCGACTGCTTCAAACATACGTCGAACTTGCCGATTGCGGCCTTCGTGGATGGTGATGACAATCCGGCTCGAACGGCCGTCGGTTCCCTTGCATTCTGCGCTGGCGCGAGCGGTCAGCCGACCGTCCAGGGAAACTCCACGTTCCAACTGAGACAGCGCTTCGGACGAAATTCGACCCGAAACGACCGCCTCGTATGTCTTATTGACGGCAAACTTCGGGTGCATCAGGCGATGAGCCAGTTCGCCATCGTTGGTCAGCAACAGGGCGCCACTGGTGTCATAATCCAGCCGCCCAACAGGAAATACCCGCTCAGACACCGTGGTCAGGCAATCGATGACTGTACGCCTCTCGTAGGGATCGCGGACAGTGGTCACCACGCCTGTCGGTTTGTAAAGCAGTATGTAAATGGGAACCGCGGCGTTACTGAGTGGACGACCATCTACAGCAATCTGATCGCGGGAAGTCACTTTGACACCGAGTTCGCGGATTACCGATCCATTGATCGACACGCGTCCTGCGGCGATTAACTCGTCTGCCGCACGGCGAGACGCCAGCCCCGCGCGAGCGATGACTTTCTGCAGGCGTAAAGAGGTCTCTCCCGTTCCTTCATCGGATGACCGTTTACCCAACATGGCATCCCTCACTTTCCAAACATCCATGTCACAGCCCATATGGAAGCAATAACGCTGACCAAGTCGGATAATAAGCCGACCTTAACCGCATACCTTGGATCGCGGATACCCACACTGCCAAAGTATACCGTAAGAACGTACAAAGTGGTATCAGTGCTTCCCTGCATGGTCGAAGCGGCCCGTCCAAGAAACGAGTCGGCGCCAAAATGCTTAAAGAGATCAGTCACCAACGCGAGCGAACCAGATCCTGAGATGGGCCGAAGCAGCGCCAGGGGCAGCAGCTCGGGAGGAAAGCGCAGACGGTTGAGCAAAGGGTGTAAGACGCCCATCAAGAAACCAAGGGCTCCAGAGGAACGAAAGACACTGACCGCGACCATCATGGCGATCAGATGCGGAATCAGATTCACGGAAGTTCCGAACCCCTCTTTCGCTCCTTCCACAAATGATTCGTAGAGAGGCACTCTGCGCACAAGCCCGACGACAAGAATTGTCGCCAATGTAACCGGGAGGGCAAATGCCGACACTGCCGCGACAACGTTCATGCTTCCGTCTTACCCATACTGCGGCGTCGAAAAAACCGATCCAGTACGATTGCCGCCGCCGTCGCCATCAGCGTAGCCAATAAAGTGCTTCCCACGATTTCCGCCGGAGCCCGCGAGTGAAATTCCATGCGGAGTCCAATCATAGTTGCTGGAATGACGGTCAGACTGGCCGTATTCATGGCAAGCAGTGTGCACATGGCGGTCGACGCGGTATCGCGGTAGCCATTTAGACTTTGCAATTCACGCATCGCCTTTAGTCCAAGCGGAGTTGCGGCATTGCCTAGCCCTAAAATGTTCGCGCTCATGTTTGCAATCAGGGAGCCCATGGCAGGGTGATCGCTAGGAACAGATGGATATAGCCAGCGGGCCAATGGCCGGAGCAGTTTGGCCAGGCTCTGCACAAGCCCAGCCTGTTCGGCGATTTTCATCATTCCTAACCAGAATGCAATGACGCTAATCAGGCCAAATGACACCAGCACACCGTCTTTAGCCCCGTTCAGCACTCCTTCAGTAACTGTTTCGATGCGACCGGTGGCCGCCGCAACTACAATGCCTGCCATAAACAGCGCGAACCAGATCACATTCATCAAGGCGTTCTCCTCCCCCGAGACCATCCCTGTTAAACCGCCATTACAAAAACAGATCACGCAACCTGCCCAGCAACCCTTTGGCTTGCACCGCTTCAGCCGTCACCAACCGCGCCTGACCCAGTTTTTGACCATGCAAGACATATTCGACTATACCTGCAGCCTGACCCGGGCGCACCGGTGCGAACAGCGGTTTCAGTTTGACGATTTTGGCTTCAATCGCGGCCGTTTCATCACGATGAAACACGCACGAAACATCGCCCACCGCCTTGAGCGCCACCGTGTCCTGTTGGCCAAAGCGTACAGGCGCGTTCACTTTTATGTGAACCAGATCAATCACGTTGCGCCGTTCATAGGCCGTTAGTCCATATGTCAACAACCGCGCAGAATCAACCCAGTCATTGCCATCCCGGAGCACAATCGACGCCACCTGCCGCCCGGATCTGGTGAACGACGAAGCCAAACAACGGCCGGAAAGCTTTGTATAGCCAGTCTTAACCCCGTCGGCGCCAACCATCATCCAGAGCAGCTTGTTCTTATTGCGCAGCTTGCGGTCCCACTTTTGATTGGGCCACGGAATCGTATAAAATTTGGTGCTCACTATCTGTCTGAACATTGGATTATGCAACGCGGCAGCCGTGATGACAGCCATGTCGTGCGCAGTCGAATAGTGGTCAGGATTGTCAAGACCATGCGGGTTCATAAAATGGCTATGCGTCAACCCAAGTTTATGAACCTCCTGGTTCATGATGGCGGCAAATCGCTGTTCGTTACCGCCAAGAAATTCAGCAATGGCCATTGCCGAATCGTTACCGCTGCGCAGCATCATCGCATAAGTAAGATTGCGCAATGTCTGCTGTTCACCTGTGCCAAGATAAACACTCGATCCTTCCTGGCGCACGGCATGACCAGAAACAGTCGCAACCTTATCCAGTTTGCCTGAACGGACCGCTATCCAGGCAGTGATGATCTTTGTCAAACTGGCGATGCGCATGCGCTTGTCTGCATGTTTGGCATACAGTATACGACCTGTACCGACGTCAATCAGGCAGGCCGCCTCCGCAGAAACGTCAGGTTCACGAGTTAGGACTGGCGGAACGGCGATGGGCTGAATAGGTGACCTCGTTCGCGCATTGGCCAGATCAGGCGCCGCGCTGGCGCATAACGTCGCCACAGTCACTGCCATCAGTATGACCCTACCCCATAATGGTACAAGTTGACGCGTGATTACTTGTACCTTATGCAGCGACTTGTCCATGTAGAATCACTCTCCCTTGTTGCGCACGCATTCTGTCCCGGAAAATCGATCGTCTCTGCCCGCCGGAATCGTATGCTGCGCCGCTTCTCAAACACGGCTGCGCCGAACTCGCCTCGGCGCAGCATACGATTCCGGCCAAGCGGGTTTTTCTTCCCGGTTGTTGGTGGCGCGTCAGCGCCATGGATGTCTGTTCAGAAGAAAACAAGCGCCAGAACAGCGCTTGAACTCCTGGAAGCAATCACATCACCGGTCTATGAATGTGCTCCGTAGAAAGCGTAGGATTTTTTCGGGCGCTTGCAAATGCCTCCAACCGGTCCATCATGGCAGGGGCCAAGTCAATCAATCGGTCATAGAGCTGATTTCCGGGTTCTGCGGAAAGAAGTTTGACACCATGCTGCCCGACGATTAGAAATCCCATCGGGTTAATCGAAACTCCACCGCCTGCGCCCCCTCCAAACGGCAACTCCTCTTCATCCGGCAGACCATGCGCCGGAGCGCGTTCCTTGTCGATGTGAAACTCTGTTCCCCCTGCAGCGAAACCAAATCCAACACGGGAAATAGGGAGGATCACGCTGCCATCGGGCGTTTCCACCGGATCGCCAATGATAGTATTTACATCCACCATTTCCTTAAGATTCTCCATAGCCGTCTGCATCAGCGACTGAATCGGATGTTCCTCCATGAGCACCCCCCCTTTTAAGCAGCCACATTAGGCTCAATCCTGCATAGATAGCTTTGCCGAGCCGCAGTGTCGCTATGCACGATAGGCGGGTTGAAAATACCACACGATGAAACGTTGGGTGGACGGCCAGACGGGGTAACTCGGCGAATTGGAAGAGATGGGTCAGCGCTCCTGTCAGCCCACTCACAGCAGCCCATGCGCTGCCGCACAAGATGGCCGTATCCGGTGCGTCGAGCAGACCGATATCAGTGCGCCAGGCGTATTCACGCACAGTGATCTTGCGGAGCAGACGTTTGACAGCAGGCCACAGAGTTCGCATCTGCCGTGTAACGGTGCGCACCTTTTTGAACATGTCCCCGACCATGCCGACGCCTATACGGACGCGATCCGGAGTTTCTGGCGAAGAGCTTCCGATGGCGCGAGGAACTGGTTCCCTGCTCTGTCCACTGGATTTGAGGGCGATGCGACGGCGATATTTCAGCCAAATGAGGTAGCGAATTTCGAGGGATATCTGACCTTCCGTACCTTGCAGTTCCAACAGAAAACGCACAGTCACCGGGGATACAGCTGCGGCAACAAGCAGCGCAACCATGCCGATCAGCGCCAATACCACCATGCGGTCCTCCCCAATAACTCACTCTGGGGGGTATGATTTCCAGCGGTCGGCGTCTTTATGCGCACCAAGGCATTATCCATGATCCATCTGCTCCAGCGGCGGCAGATCGCGATGACTTCCCAACCCGAAATAGTCAAGGAAATCATTGGTCGTTCCATAGAGGAACGGTCGACCTGGGCTATCGGCGCGGGCGATTTCCTGCGCGAGACCCCGAGCGACAAGAGTGCCCAGGGCCTTGTCACTCTTCACACCCCGGATGTCCTCAATCTGAGAGCGCGTAATGGGTTGCCGATAGGCGATAATCGCCAGCGTCTCGAGGGCAGCCTGAGACAGACTCGAAGGAGGCGGCACCAAGGCCAATTGACGCAAGTACGGAGTGAGTTCTGGCGCCGTCATGAGTTGCCACGCATCCGCAAGGCGCTCGACCAGAAATCGTCTGCCTTCACGGGTCTGCAGATCACGGAGATCCAGGCACATCTGTGTCGCAGCAGGCTCGTCCACGTCAAATACGCCCGCGATCTGCCTGTCTGTCAACCCTTCGGTGCCAGCGGCAAACAGCAAACCTTCAAGGGCCTGCAATGATCCCCCCGTCGCGGCCGTGAACCCGCTCCGCAATTCCGCCTTTTCCTGCGCGCCCGGCGTCGGCGCCATGCCTACAGGGCCATGTTCACTGTGTTCACTGTGTTCGCTGTGTTCGCTGTGTTCGCTGTGATCCATATGTCTCCAAACTGAACCTCCTGCCGACAGATGATTCGATTGAGTCTCATGAGTTCGAGAACCGCCAGGAATACGGTCACAATTTCTCTTCGACGGCGACTGCGCAACAGGTGAACGAAGGTGGTCGGCGCGTCGCGCACTTGATTCTCTATGAGACGCATACGCTGGGGAACAGTCTCGCGGTCCCTCACAATGCGCACGTCGAGATCAATCTTCGTACGCGCAAGCGCCCTCACCAGAGAATCTCGCAGATGCGACACCTCGACGCCAGCGAGGAAATCGGACACCGTTGGTTGCTCCTGGAACGATTCCAGAGGAAGCGGGAGTCGCCCGATGCGCTCTGCCCAAAGAAGCGACTGTTCACCGAGCGCCTGCGCCGCCAGCTTAAACGCCCTATATTCGATCAGTCGCTCCCTCAACTCCCGTTCGTCATCCACATACTCAGCATCAAGACCGTACGCGACTTGAATTTCCAGTGGTCCGTGTCTGGGTAACAGGGATCGTGCCTTGATGGCAAGCAGTTGCGCCGCCATCACAAGAAATTCACTCGCCACTTCCAACTGGAACTCCATCGATTCTCTGAGATAAGTCATATACTGATCTGTGATCCGCGCGATCGGCACGTCGTAAATGTCGAGTTCCTGGCTCTCGATAAGGTGCAGCAGCAGATCGAGCGGACCTTCAAACGCCTGCAATCGCACCCGGTATTCCTCTTTGCTGGCTATAGCGTCAATCAGAACCACCCCAACACACTCTGAATGGCCCCATTGATGATCAGCCCACCGATCGGTGAAATGAGCGCGAGCACCAGAAGAAAGGGCCCGAGTCTCTCGAATTGGTCGGCGCGGGGCAACCACCGCAGCGGCAGAGAATAGCGAAGGATTTTCCAGCCGTCGAGCGGCGGAACAGGAATGAGATTAAAGACGGCCAGAGCGATATTCACAGTCGCCAGATAGTAACTCATGTTGTTGAGAAATCCACCAAAACTTGTCTGCCAGAATGCCGATTCGGAATTTTGCATTCCAATCAGCGCCAGAATGGCGCACAGCGCCAAAATCGCGTTCATCAGTGGACCCGCAAGGGCAATCAACACAATACCCAATTTGCGATTGATCTTGATCCTGTTTGGGTTGAACATGACCGGCTTTGCCCATCCGAAATTAACGATCAGGATCATCAGCAGTCCCAGCAAATCCAGATGAGCCAACGGATTCAGAGTGACGCGGCCCTGTTTCTTGGCGGTATCGTCGCCAACGAGAAGCGCCATCACAGCATGGCCGAATTCGTGGATGGCGAGGCCAATCACGAATGCGATTAGCCGAAAGATAAGTCCTTGCCCAAAAAAGGAGAACAGTCCCACTCCTTCGTCCACCCTTCTGCTGTCAGTTATCCGGGTTTTTCCGGAATGGTTTCAAGCGCCACGGAAGCAGTTGCGCGTACCTTGCAAACATACGCTGATGATCGCCAATTTCTCGAAAGCCCCTCCGCCGCAACAGGGAAACAGGCGCTGTGACCGTGGGGTCACGCTGTGAAAAGAGCACGATATTTTGAGCAGAGAACGAAATGACACCAAGCGGTATGTACCAGACGGGCCCGACCAGGAGACTCAGGCAACGGCCCAGTTCCCAGAATTTACGGCTATGCTCCCCAGCTGTCGGCAGGATCACATTCATGGCGAGTACACCACCCGGCATGAGCCTGTCAGCAAGAGCTCGCAAATAGACGGGTGAAAAAAAAGTCTGCGGTGTCTCTTCGCGATAGAAGACGTCAAGCAAGATGAGATCAAACTGATCTTCCATCCGCGGTACAAACGCTCTGGCATCCGCCTCGATAAAGCGCGTCCTGTCGTCCGCGGGCATCATGAAGTGCTCTTTTGCGGCAACCATGACTGCCGCGTCCACATCGATTCCGGTTATCCTAGCCTGCGGATGCCTGCGGTGGACGTGACTGATGGCAGTGCCCGTTCCGATGCCTACAGCCAAAAACCGCGACACAGACGGCCTCCACATGGTATGCAGCGCAAATGCCTGCTGATACGGAAAATACAGCCGAGTCGGCCGCCTGACCAGCATCGCGCCCTGCCAGCCCGCGCGTTCATCGCCAAAGCGCATGAATCGGACACCGTTTCGCTCAGCGATTTGTATCGTCTGATATGTCGAGCGTATCGTCTCTATGATCATACCGTATGGCGCGTACGATCTCCACTCGCACTGGCGCGCATCAGGACGACAGCGCGCGCGTCAGATTCGCCATTTCAATGGCTGTCACCGCGGCCTCCCATCCTTTATTGCCCGCCTTGGTTCCAGCGCGCTCGATAGCCTGTTCGATGGTGTCCGTAGTGAGCACGCCAAAAGCGATGGGAACGTCTGACTGCAGAGCGACAGACGCGATGCCCTTGGCTGTTTCGGCCGCCACGTAGTCAAAATGTGGTGTCGCACCTCGAATCACGGCTCCAAGAGCTACCACTGCATCGTACCGTCCCGAGTGAGCCAACCGCTTGGCGGCGTATGGAATCTCAAAAGACCCCGGCACCCAGGCAACGTCAACCAGAGACATGTCCACGCCGTGCCGTGTCAACGCGTCCATAGCGCCAGACAGAAGGCGCGAGGAAATCAGATCGTTGAATCGCGCCACGACCACCCCCACTTTGAGCCCCGTTCCAATCAGATGTCCCTCAAATGTTTGTCCCAACGCGCACACTCCCTACAAGTTTAACATGTGACCCAGTTTTGTTTTCTTTGTCGTCAGATACTTTTCGTTGAACGCACTCACGTTAACCTGAAGCGGCACGCGTTGTACGATGGTGAGCCCGTGTCCGGTCAATCCGCTGACCTTGCGTGGATTGTTGGTCAGAAGTCGCATTTCACGGACGCCGAGGTCTTGCAGAATTTGTGCCCCAATGCCATAATCGCGCAGGTCAGGCGCAAAACCCAGCTCCCGGTTGGCTTCGACGGTATCAAGTCCCTTCTCCTGCAATTCGTAGGCCTTGATCTTGTTGATAAGTCCGATGCCACGTCCTTCCTGACGCATATAAACGAGAACGCCCCTCCCCTCTTTCGCGATCTGCGCAAGTGCGGCGTGCAACTGCGGGCCGCAATCACAACGCCAGGAACTGAACACATCACCTGTCAAACATTCCGAATGCACACGGACGAGTGTTGGCGTGTCAGGATCGATTTCACCCATTACGAGAGCGATATGCTCTTTGCCATCAAGAGAATTGCTGTAGGCGATGATGCGAAAATCACCATACTCGGTCGGCAACTCTGCTTCCGCGACGCGCGACACCAGTCTTTCGAGGTGTTTGCGGTAGGCGATCAAATCCGCAATCGTGATCATGAGCAGGCCAAATTCACGGGCAATCAGAACAAGATCGTCCACCCTCGCCATTGTGCCGTCAGGTTTCAGGACTTCACAAATCACGCCCGCCGGGTATGCTCCACACAACCTCGCGAGGTCCACGGCCGCTTCCGTGTGGCCAGCTCTGCGCAACACCCCGCCGTCTTTTGCAATCAACGGAAAGATGTGGCCTGGACGCTTGAAATCCTTCGCCTGACTCTCTCCGGCAATAATGCCCTGGATGGTTTGCGCCCGTTCAACAGCGGAAATTCCGGTGGTGGTCACGGAATGGTCGACCGAAACAGTAAACGCCGTTTTCAGCGTGTCTGTGCTGTGTTCCACCATCGGCTTCAATTGTAACTCATTGGCCCGCTCTTCGGTAATGGGAACGCATACTAGCCCCCGACCGTGCGTGATCATAAAATTAATGGTGCTCGGTGTGGCAAATTCCGCCAGCGACACAAAATCTCCTTCATTCTCGCGATCTTCGTCATCGGTCACGATGATCATCTCACCGCGCTTAAGCGCTGCGAGGGCTTCGTCGATTTTGGCAAACATGGGCTTGATCTCCTTTCAGTATCCCCACTCCCGCAAACGCTCCAATGTCAGGCCGCTGCTGCCGATATCCGGTGACCCATAGCGGAGCAGCCGCTCCACGTATCTCGCGATCATATCCACTTCAAGGTTGACGCGCTGTTCCCGGGCCGTGTGCGCCAACGTAGTCACTGCGGCCGTGTGAGGGATGAGCGACACCTGGAACGATTGATCCGTCACGGTCATCACCGTCAAACTCACTCCGTCGATCGCGATTGATCCCTTTTCTGCGATATAACGCATGATGCTTGGCTCCGCCTCGATCGTCAGCACCTGCGCTGCATCATCCTGGACGACGTTTGTCACCACGCCCACGCCGTCTACGTGACCGGCGACCAGGTGCCCGCCGATGCGACCGCAGCTGGACAGGGCGCGCTCCAGATTCACGTGAACGCCAGCCGACGCAAAACGCAACGTGGTTCGGCTAACTGTTTCCGGAACAGCGTCCACCACCATCTGCCCATCCTTCAATTGCACTACAGTCAGACAAATTCCATTCACGGCGATGCTGTCGCCGATCACAGTATCTTCGAGCACCCTGGATGCCGCGATGCGCAGAAGCAGGGCTCGTCCGGTGCGGTCAACGCGTGTCACTCTGCCAATTTCCTCAACCAATCCTGTGAACATGTATGCCATCCCTCACATCCTGATCCCGTCAACTTCATGATTCGAGATGATATGTCTTGCAGCGCAGCGCTCCGGGGTGGCGATCATCAGGCTGTCATTACCCACTGTCCTCCATTGGACATCGCGCATCGAAAGTCCGGCGCAAACATCGGCCAGAGCTGTGCCTGATACCGCAGGCACGCCGCTGCAGAGCAGAGTGGGAGCGTGAAAGAACCACAGACGATCCACACAGTCCGCGTTGATGAAAGCCGCCGCAAGGATGCTCCCCCCCTCTACCAGGACATGAATCAATCCCCGTTGCGCCAGAGCCCTGAGTGTACTTTTCACTCTACCCTCATCGTCTGACTCGGACGCGGGCAGCGCCCATACTTCGACGCCCATTTCCTCCAGAGCCTTGACGCGGCTGGGGTGAGCCACATCATCACAGACAATGATCGTAGGCGCCGATCGATCCTGAACCACCTGCGCCGACACCGGCGTACGCAGTGTGCGATCAAAGATCACGCGCACGGGGCTGCGTCCGCCTTCGGGAAGCCTGGTCGTCAACAGCGGGTCGTCCGCCAGCACCGTTGCAACGCCGACGGCAATGGCATCCACCACATTGCGCAGGCGATGAACTTCAAGTTGCGCCTCCGCTCCGGTGATAGCCAGGCGCCGCCCTGACCGGTTTGCGATGCGACCGTCGAGAGTGGCCGCGAGCTTCAGCGTGACAAACGGTCGACCCGTTCGCGCATAGTGCAAAAAGACCTCGTTGCTGCGACTTGCCTCTTGCGCCAAACAGCCCAGTGCAACCTCGATCCCCGCCGTGCGCAGGATGGCTATGCCGCGACCAGCCACCAGATGGAAGGGATCTTCCACCGCGATCACCACCCGCCGCACGCCCGCCGTAACCACCGCGTGCGCGCACGGCGGCGTTCGTCCATGGTGCGCGCACGGCTCCAGCGTGACGTACAGCGTGCTGCCGCGAGCTTCTTCCCCCGCCATGGCAAGCGCGTGAATTTCCGCGTGCGCAGTTCCTGCCCGAAGGTGTGCGCCGAATCCGATAATTCGATCGTCTTTGACCAGTACAGCTCCAACCGTAGGATTGGGGCTCGTCCGACCTCTGGCGATCTCTGACAGGTCAATGGCCATCTTCATATACGCTTCGTCGTTCATATGCCCCCGCACCATCCTGACTTACCAAGTCATCACGACAAATAGCGCCTTGCAGTATTCAGGGCGCGGAAAGGAAACAAGGGCTACGGATCTCGCCGTTTCCCTTGCGTCTCCTTCTTTCATCCGGACTATACCGTCGGTACTGGAATCTCACCAGTTCGTGCCCGTAGGCTCGTGGACTTCGCTGTGCGTTACCACCGGTCGAGAATTGGCCTGACGCCTCACCCTGCCCCGAAGGAGGTTATGCGATTGTCAACGTCAGTATACAGAGTAGCCAGAGTCGTTGTAAAGAGACGAAACGTGTCGCAGGTGCAGCCGGGTCGCTCTGGACCCGACTCACGGCGACGATGCGGCGAATTAAAAGGCTGTAGCCACACCGCCGGACCTGCGATTGCGGATAAATTTTGACACATAGGGCCAGACTGGAACGATGAATCCTGCAATGCCTCGAAAAATGCCAAAAAACCGAACAATCTGCGGAATCCATCCGATGATGGTAAGCATGGGTGTTCTCCTCCTCTGCGCTACTGACAGAGTATGGGGATTGCCCGCAACTCGTGGCGGCGTCAGCCTAGGCTTTCGATGGTCGGGCCACGTAAGGAACGATCCAGACGACACACATCCGCCGCCGTTTCGCGTTCAACCACCAATCGCGCTTCACCGTTGCGCACAAACACGACAGCCGGTCTCGCTACCCGATTATAGTTGCTTGCCATCGAATAATTGTATGCTCCTGTACAGGACACCGCCAGAATATCCCCAGGCGTCGGTTTTGGCAGCGCTACATCCCAAATAAGCATGTCTCCGCTCTCGCAGCACTTCCCGGCGATCGACACAGTTTCCATATCTGGATCGTTGACGCGGTTTGCGATACACGCTTCGTACTTGGCGCCATAGAGTGCGAGTCTCGGGTTATCCGTCATTCCGCCGTCTACCGCCACATAAGTGCGCACTCCCTGAATCTCCTTGCGGCTGCCGACAGTATAGATCGTCGTACCGGCTTGCGCCACAATGCTTCGCCCCGGCTCCATCATAAGCCGGGGCAGCGGTATCCCATACTCCCGAAAGGACGTGACAGCCGCCTGCACGATCCCCTCCACCAGACGCTCCACAGGAATCGGCGAATCGCCGCTGGTGTAGCGAATCCCCATGCCGCCGCCCAAGTTGAGGACACGAAACCACATGCCATACCGACGGCCAAGATGAGCGGACAGGCTGGCCAGTCGCGAAGCCGCCACACGAAATCCATCCGCGTCAAAAATTTGCGAACCGATATGCGAGTGCAGGCCCAACACCTGAATCCGGGGATAGGCCGCAAGGCGGTCAATGGCCTGATCAACCTGTCCGCTGTAAAGGTCGAAGCCAAACTTGGAGTCCTGGCGGCCGGTGGCTATATACTCGTGTGTATGAACGTCCACCCCTGGGGACACTCTCAGGAGAGCGTCAATCGATGCATTCTCCTGTTCCAGAAGATCCGCCAGCAACTCGATTTCATAGAAATTGTCGATCACAATCATGCCGATGCCAGCCCTTATGGCAAAGAGCAGTTCCTCAGGCGACTTATTGTTCCCATGCATGCAAACGAAAGCCGGATCAACCCCAGCCTGCAGCGCCGTGTACAGTTCGCCTCCAGAGACGACGTCGAGCCATACATTTTCTTCTCGAGCCAATTGGCACATCGCCACTGTACAAAAGGCCTTGCACGCGTACGAAAGCGCATAATCCACGCCTGTGCCTGCAAACGCGCTGTGATAGGACTGTATAGACGCCCTGATATGGTCTTCGTCGTACACGTAGAGCGGTGTGCCGAACTCCCGTTTGAGGTCGCTGACACGCCAGCCCCCGATGCACAGTTCACCGCTCGCATTCAACACGCTGTTTCCGTATAGGATCATCCTCTTGCACAGCCTCCGGTCCGATCTATCATCCCAGCAATGGTTGTTAGGATGATAACACCCTTCCCTGGTCGGAGCAACCGGCTGCATAGTCTGTTGCTGATTTCGTCACCGTCCTCACCCCCTGGCTCGAAAAAATAGAGCGGCGAGAAAGCCGAAGATGATGGCAGCCGATATGCCGGCGCTTGTCACTTCGAAGATTCCGGTTATCAGTCCAAGGACGCCGTATTGTTTGGTCTCCGCAAGAGCGCCATGCACCAGCGCGTTTCCAAAGGACGTGATGGGCACCGTAGCTCCCGCGCCCGCAAACTTGATCAGCGGATCATACCATCCCAAGCCATCCAAAACAGCGCCCGCCACAACAAGGGCGGTCATAACATGGGCAGGCGTGAATTTTGTGAGGTCCATCAACAACTGCCCTACCACGCAGATCAACCCGCCCACAACAAATGCGGAGACAAACAGCCAAATCCCAGTCATTGTGTATCCTGTCACCTCGCGTTATAGGGCTTTCAAGTATACGCCACTCTGCCAACTCCGCCCGCGAACAGGCGACCGCATCGTCTCACGACGTTCCCGCCTCAAAGCAAACGGCGTGCGCGACACAGGGAATCGTTTCATTCTGCTGCGCGGTCACCGTTGAAAGCAGGGCGCCTGTCGCCACCACCAGAATGCGTCTGTACTCACCTTCCTCCAGTTGTCGGAGCAGGTGGGCAAACGTCACACAGGCGCAACAGGCTGGTCCGCTGCCACCGCTAAACACCTCTGGCTGATGTTCGTCATACATGAGAATCCCACAGTCCTGAAAGCGATCCTGTACATCATGACCTTGCCGCCCCAACAGTTCACGGGCAATCGGATGGCCAACCCGCGCCAGGTCGCCCGTGACAATCAAGTCATAGTCATCAACAGAACGACCAGTGTCTTTCAGGTGCTGGACAATCGTGTCGACTGCGGCGGGCGCCATGGCCGCACCCATTTCCCACGGACTCTGGACGCCCAAATCGATCACTTTTCCAATCGTTGCAGAACTCACACGCACCCCAGTTATACCCGCTCCGACAACCGCCGCGCCAGCTCCGGTGACAGTACAGTGCGCCGTTGGCGGTTTTTGCGCCCCATATTCTGTTGGAAACCGGAATATTCGCTCCGCAGAACTGTTGTGACTGCTGGTCGCCGCCAGCGCGTAGCGCGCTGCCTTCGCTTCCACCAGCGCGGCGGCCAGAGCGACTGCCTGCATACTCGTGGCGCAAGCGCTGAATATGCCCAACATCGGCCGCCCAGCCGTCCGAGCGGCAAAGTTAGCGCTTGTAATCTGAGCCAGGAGATCGCCGGCAATCGCCACATCGATGGCTTCCATGGATAGGCCCGCTTTGAACACAGCCTTCTCCTGCGCCTGTTCGAGCATCTTGCATTCTGCCTTTTCCCAGGAATCTTGTCCCACATAGGGATCGTCATGGACCAGATCAAAACGGTCACCGAGGGGTCCGCGCCCCTCCTTGCTGCCCACAACAGTACCGGTGCCAAGTATCCGCGGACCCGAAACAAAGGACCACGTTTGCTTGCCTGTCAGCATGATCGAGGCCCCCTTTTTGATGGAGCATTCTTCAGCACCCTGCTTCAGCGTCAGTCATGTGTCAGCAGATACCGAACCAGGCCAACGGCAAACGCTGCAACCACACCATACACGATCACAGGCCCAGCCACTTTAAACATGTTGCTTCCGACACCCGCGACGTACCCTTCCGTCTTATGCTCAAGGGCGGCTGAAGCGATAGAATTGGCAAACCCCGTGACAGGAACGGCTGACCCCGCACCCGCCCACTGTCCAAACTTGTCGTATACACCCAAACCAGTCAGCAACGCTGACAGCATGATCAGGATGGCTACGGTAGGATTCCCTGCTTCCTTTTCGCTAAAATGGTAATAATGTACGATCAACTCCTGAATTCCCTGTCCCAAAAGACACGTGGCGCCCCCAGTGAAAAATGCGCGTACCGAGTTTCTGAACCATGGCCGTACTGGCTGTCGCCCCTTTAGAAACACTTGATAGCGTTTTTGATCAACGCCCATCTTAACGCTCAAAACCCCATCTCCTAACCCCGTGGTGTGGTGCAACCATAGGGTTTCCAAATGGGGTGGGATTATGAGACGCTCGCCTTTGAATTATACAGAGCCATCCATGAGCAGGGTTTCGCGGATGTGTTGCAAGATGCGTTTCTCCAGGCGCGATACCTGCACCTGCGATATGTGCAGCATTTCAGCCACCTCGGATTGTGTCTTATCTTTGAAAAATCGCATGTAAACAATCAGCCGCTCCCGTTCCGGGAGGCGCGACAAGGCATCGTGCAAAGCGAGCTTATCAAACCACTTATCCTGTTCAGTGTCCGCGATTTGATCCATCAGATAAATGGGATCACCGTCATTTTCAAACACCGTCTCGTGAATCGACGCAGGTACACGCATGGCCTCTTGCGCCAGAACGACTTCAGCCGGCGCAACGCCAAGCGCCTCAGCCACTTCGTTAATCTGCGGTTGACGACCCAGTTCCTTGGCCAAATCATCGCGTTTGCGCCTTATGTGCCGTGCCAGTTCCTTAAGCGAGCGACTTACTTTTACCGTACTGTCATCACGAAGAAAGCGCTGGATCTCCCCGATGATCATCGGAACTGCATAGGTGGAGAATTTCACTTCATACAGTAGATCAAACTTGTCGATCGCCTTCATAAGACCAATGCAGCCAATCTGAAAGAGATCGTCGGGTTCGTAACCACGACCTAGAAAGCGTTGCACCACAGCCCACACAAGCCGCTGATTGCTGATGACAAGTTCGTCGCGCGCCGCCTCATCGCCATTCTGGGAGTCCTGGATCAGGGCGCGAACGCGTTCGTCTGTCAATTTTGGGTACTCTCGTGCCACTCCATGCTCCATATCTTACACCTCATAGTGAGCAGCGCTTTGCGGAGTTCGAATGTATTTGACAAAGCGCAGTCGAGTTCCGCGGCTGATCGCGCTGTCCACTTCGAGCTCGTCGACAAACGATTCCATGATGGTAAATCCCATACCGGACCGCTCCAAATCTGGACGAGATGTATAGAGCTGTTGCCTGACCACATCAACATCCTCGATTCCAACGCCATGGTCCTCGATGACAAGTTCCATTCTATCACCTAGAATTTTGCATTGCAAATAGATAATCCCATCCCGCTCCTTGTACCCGTGAATAATGGAGTTCGTCACCGCTTCTGAGACGATGGTTTTGACCTCTGTCAGTTCCTCCATCGTTGGATTCAGTGGCAGGACAAACGCCGCAACCGCCACTCTCGCAAACGCTTCATTTTCAGAAAGCGCCGAGAAACTTATGGACATCTCATTGGCTGGATTCATTTGGCGACCTCCTTTAACGCGACAACTGCAGTTTCGCAGTTCGGATACATCCGAACGATTTTGTGCAACCCAGACATTTCAAGCAGGCGGTCAATCGCACGGGAAACCCCCGCAATTACCATTTCGCCGCCAGTGTCCTGGACCTTTTTGTAACGGCCGAGTATAACCCCGAGACCTGAACTGTCCATGAAGGTAACTCCGCTCAGATCAAGGATCAAACGGACGTTGCGTCTGCCCTGAAGTTCCCGATCCAGTGTCGTGCGTACAGCTTCCGCGGCGTGATGATCCAATTCCCCCGTGAGCGACGCCATGAGTATGGATCCATGGTGACGTCTTTCCACTTGCACTCTCATTGGCCGACGTACTCCTCCCTTGTTGGCGCAATAATACGGCGATCTTGCTGCCTGGTTTATGCTTCGCCTTGTCATGCAAGACTTCCTGCCCGACGACAAAACTAGTGGTTTTATTCGCATTTTCGACAGGCAGGAAAAATGTCCTTCATTACGAATGAATGTGATATAGTGATACATAATGAAAGGGGAATGAAGATGAGCAACGAAAAGGCGCTTACACTGGGTGCGAAAATCAGGTCGTTACGGGTGGCCAAGGGCCTGACGCAGGGGGAACTCACGAAAGGTGAAATCACCGCAGGCTTGATCAGTCAGATTGAATCAGACCGGGTGGCGCCGTCTCGTCGTGTGATCACTCTTCTGGCCGCTCAACTCGGGGTGAATCCCGATGAACTGATGAGTGAGGTCGTAAACCGAAGCCTCCAGATGCAAAAGTTGAAGGAGGCGCGAGAACTGCTGCAAACCGGTTCCGGAGAACCCGCTGCTGACATGCTTGAGGAGTTGCGCAGTGTTCCAGTCGCCTATGTGCCGGAGATGGAACTCAATCTGGAATTAGCCCGCGCGAAGGAATTGATGGGTCGATTGGACGACGCCGCGCACCTCTACTCACTCGTAGAGAGCCATGCGTTTGTCACAAATGACTGCCAGTTGGGAGCCAATTGCATGAGTCGACAGGGTGAACTGCATGTAGGACAGGGGCGCATATCCCTTGCTCTGTACTGCTTCAAGCAAGCGCTCAGTTTCGCTTCCGCCCTGAACGCCCCTCCGGCGACCGCGCTCTATGTCATCAGGAAGAACATCATCATCTGCTCTTATCGACTCGGCAACATTTCTGCGGCGCTGACCTATGCCACCGAAGCGTACAGAGAACTAAAACACACATCCCACAGGACCGAACTCGCAGAGATATGCCATATATTGGCGGTGTTGCATGTGGCGTCCGGCGACAGGGAACAGGCTCTGGCCTTTTCCATGGACGCTGTCAATATGTATCGGACATTGGGAATGGATGCCCAACATATCGACGCCAAAATGAATTACGCCATTGTCCTGCGCGAAGTCGGGGATCATGAGAGCGCGCTCGCCCTCCTTCCCGGAATCATTGTCGAGTACTACGCACAGGGCAGAAACAGCGCCACTGCCAACGCGTGGACTGAACGCGCTACATGCGAACTCCTCGCCAATCGCCCGGAAGACGCTTCACGGAGCCTGGAGCGGGCACTCGCCATCGCCGTTCCTGATTCGATTGAACACGCGGAGGTATTGCGGGTGATGGGCCTTATCCAGACCGCTCTCGAACAGCCAGAGCAGGCGATCCCCGTCTTCGAGAGGGCGCTCTCCATCCTGCTGCCAAAGGGTATGACTGCGACTGCACAGGTGGTTTTAGAACAGTTGGCGCCCCTTTACGAATTGCTTGGCAACAGCGAACAGGCGATTGCAAGCTACTCCCGCATTGGCGACCTCAGAGCAAAAATCGAACAGCAGCGATGGACGGCTCACGTACTGGCGTGACCATGCTGTGCAGAGAGGTCTTCCCAAAGGCGCTGAAGACGGCTCAACTGCCTAACGGGCGCCCACACCGAACAAAAACTCACTGCGCAGTGAACGACCAAGCATTTCCAGCATCGACGCCTTTCCAATGTTCGCAGTGACAATCATCGGCACCGACAACAGCACCTTATCCCCATCGACAATTTTGACAACTCCTGCGAACTGGCCCTTTTTCACAGGCGCCACCAGCGGTCGCAAATCATTCACAACTCTTCCCGTGACTGACTGATCCATCTTGTTGACCAGGAGACCGACCGGGCGGGTCGCACTTACGGCAACTGCCTGCAGTTGTCCCCGCATGACCGGCGCCAGCGTCACGGTCTGGCCCCTCTGATAGACAGGTTTAATGTCGTAATGACTAAATGCGTAGTTCATCATTTCAGTGACCTCAGCATTGCGTGTAGGAGCCGTCGGCTCACCAAGAACCACTGCGATCACCCGAAAGTGGGCGCGTTTAGCTGATGCCGCGAGGCAAAACTTGGCCTCTGCGGTGTACCCCGTTTTGATCCCGTCCATTCCCCGGAAGAACCGCACCAATTTGTTGGTGTTGACCAGCCAGAACGGCTTGCCGCTGTTTTGACGCAGGTGATCGCTGTAGGCGCCTGTAAACTGAGTGACGCCATGATGTTCTAGCAAGGAACGTGACAGTATGGCGACGTCGTAAGCCGATGAATAGTGATGGGCGTTGGGAAGACCATTTGTGTTGGAAAAGTGGGTGTCGCGGAGTCCGAGAGCGCGGCTCTTGACATTCATGAGCTGTACGAAATTGGCCTCAGAGCCCGCCACATGCTCAGCGACGGCAACGGCCGCGTCATTGGCGGAACTCATCGCGATACCCTTTAGCATATCGCGCAGAGTCATTTGTTCCCCGGACTGCAAATAGATTTGCGAGCCGCCCATGCTGGCCGCGTAGTCGGATGTCCGAATCGAGTCTGTCAACCGAACCTGACCACGGTCAATCGCCTCAAACACAATCAGCATGGTGGCAATCTTGGTCACACTGGCGATTGGCAGCCGTTCATGCTCGTTTTTTTCAAACAGCACGGTTCCCGTAGTCGCATCCATCAACACGGCTGACTTGGCGTGCGCAGCAAGAACTGGGTTCTCCGTCCTGGCGGCGGCCACGGCGCCGACACTGCTCACGGGAAACAGCAAAACCACGCACAGAGACAACTGTTTGCACAGATCGCGTAGACTATACTTCCACAACGACATCTCCTCCTCATTGAAAAAGCCTGTCTCAATGAAGAGTAGTTTGCGCCGGGAGGATGACGCCTATGTATGGGATGAGTGCGACGGTGTCATGGCGAATCCCCCGCTAACATTCCATAAAAACTGTCACCCATCGACCACGGCACGTCAAAATACTCGGCAACGGTCGCGCCCAGATCGGCAAATGTCGAACGTTCGCCTAGATTCACGGCGCCCTGAAGTCGCGGATGATAGCAGAGTATGGGTACGCACTCGCGACTGTGATCTGTGGATGGCGTCGTCGGGTCGCAGCCGTGATCAGCCGTGATCAGCAACAGATCTCCGTCCTGCAGGGAGGCGATGACTTCGGGCAGCCGTCTGTCAAATGCCTCGATCGCACGCCCAAACCCGCTGGGATCGTTCCTGTGGCCATACAACATATCAAAATCCACCAGGTTCGTAAAAATCAATGCAGGACCGGAGACGTGTTGTATCGCACGCACTGTTTCGGTGACTCCCTCTTCATTGTTTGCCGTGTGAATGCCCTGGCTAATCCCCCGCCCACCGTATATATCCTGTATTTTTCCGATTCCTGTGACATGGATCCCCCGTTCTGTCAGTGTAGTGAGCAGAGTTGGGCCAAAGTCGCGTGAATAATCCCGCCTGTGCGCGGTCCGCGTAAAGTGCCCCTGTGTTCCCGTGAAGGGCCTGGCTATCACCCGACCTACCGCGTGCGGTCCCGTCAGAATGGCCCTCGCCGCTTCACACATGGCGTATAGCTCAGAGACGGCAATGACCTCTTCGTGCGCGGCAATCTGAAACACGCTGTCGGCCGACGTGTAGACGATAGGCCAACCAGTCTCCCTGTGCCGCTCTCCAAGTTCTTCGATGATTTCAGTGCCGCTGGCGGGGCGGTTGCCGATTGTTTTCCTGCCAATGGCGCGTTCAAACGCTTCCATGACCTCGCGCGGAAACCCGTGGGGATACGTGGGCAACGGTTCCCGTAAGGTCACACCGACAAATTCCATATGGCCATTGGTCGTGTCTTTGCCGGCTGACTGTGGAACCATGAGTCCGTAACCACCCTGCACCGCGTCCGTTGGCACGCCTTCGATCGGACAAATACGTCCCACACCGAGGCTTGCCAGGTGAGGAATGTGCAGTCCTCCCATGGCCCTCGCCACGTTCGACAAGGTATTGGCCCGATCATCGCCGTATTCGGCAGCGTCCGGCGCTGGTCCGATACCGACAGAATCCAGCACAATCACGATGGCGCGCTTATTCATATCCGATTCACCTCAACAATGCGCTCTACGCGCGCGGATGGCTGTCTCTATATACGTCTTGCAGCCGTTTGCGGCTGACGTGGGTGTAGATCTGTGTGGTCGAGATGTCGGCGTGCCCGAGCATCTCCTGCACCGATCGCAAATCTGCCCCGTTGTCCAGCAAATGCGTTGCAAAAGAGTGGCGCAGCGTATGAGGTGTAAGAGGCTGCGTAATGCCCGCGGTGCGCGCGTGCTTCTTGATGACTTTCCAAAATCCCTGACGGCTCATGCGTTCACCAAGGTGATTGACAAACAGCGCCTCTTCGATCGGACTGCGAATCATCTGGCGGCGAGCGCGTTGCAAATAGTCCGTCATGGCCCGGCGGGCCATCTCGCCAAAGGGAATGATCCGTTCCTTTGACCCTTTGCCAAACGCCCGTATAAACGATGCGGCAAAATTGACGTCCGATTCATTGAGCGATATCAGTTCAGAAACCCGAAGGCCGGTTGCGTACAACAATTCCAGCATGGCCCGATCACGCAAGCCAATGGGGGTTGCGCTGTCCGGGGCAAGGAGCAGACGTTCGACATCCTCTCCCGAAAGAAAGTGCGGCAGACGCCGTTCCATTTTGGGAACTTCGACGTCACGCGATGGATCAAACGAAATTTTGCGTTCCTGTGCCAGAAAGCCATAAAACGCCCGGATGCTGGCCATGTGGCGCGCAACAGTGGAAGTAGCGCGCCCGGTTTTTTTCAGGTGCTGCACAAAAAGCACTATGGAAGAACGATCTGTATCTGCCACATGGCGGACGCCCCGTGTCTCCAGAAAATCCAGATAGGCGATCAGATCCCGTCTGTACGACTCAAGAGTGTTCGCAGACAGGCCACGCTCTACGGCACTATAGTACATAAAGTCTTCGAGCAGAGAATCCATCGCAGGTGGCTCCTTTGTGCCTGTCCACAAACACCCGATCTCTTTACTTGTCTGACGATCGTTACGGTCCGCCGACAATGATGACAGCTATGGTGCGCCACCACTGCGAAACCCCAGGGGAACCGACGACGTCTGTCAACAGCATCGCAGTCCAGCGAGAGAACAGCAGTGACAACGCATAGCCGAAAACGGCGATCACAACCGATGGATACAGACGGCGCACGACAGACACCCCCAAACTCTATGAGGATACCCTATGTGAACCACACTGGACTCATGCCTGATGCGTCAAGATATCCCGCCGCCTGCAATCATTCAGCGACTGCATCCTCCAGCGGCGTGTAATCAATCCCCAACCCTTTCGCCACTGCTTCGTAAGTGACTTTACCCCCTACTACGTTAATGCCCTTCGCAAGCGCAAGGTTGGTTCGAATCGCTGCGCGGTACCCTTTATTGGCCAACTGCAATGCGTAGCCAAGGGTTACGTTTGTCAGGGCGAGCGTTGACGTGCGGGCCACAGCCCCAGGCATGTTCGCCACCGCGTAGTGAATGACCCCATGCTTCTCGTAAGTAGGATGACTGTGAGTCGTCACGCGGTCGATGGTTTCAATCGAACCGCCCTGGTCGATCGCCACGTCCACAATGACCGAACCCCGCGACATTTG
Source organism: Bacillota bacterium (assembly GCA_021846285.1). Lineage (GTDB taxonomy): Bacteria > Bacillota > Bacilli > Alicyclobacillales > SLC66 > JAKADD01. Next base: position 26,032 of record JAJZCB010000013.1, on the reverse strand, counting down.
TTGGACCATCGCTTCCGTAACCAGTTTTGGCGCCCTGGAACCGGGAATGAGCACCGCTCCTATAAGCAGGTCCGCCGAACGCACGGCCATTTCAATGTTGTATTCGTTTGACATCAGCGTGCGGATCCGTCCGTTGAACATGTCATCCAACTGGCGAAGGCGCTCGGCGTTGACGTCGATAATCGTCACATCCGCCCCCGTGCCCAGGGCCATCTTTGCGGCGTTGGCGCCAACGATCCCACCCCCCACAATCACGACGTGGCCGGGCAGAACACCGGGCACTCCTCCGAGCAGAATTCCCTTTCCGCCGTACGGTTTCTCCAGAAACTCGGCGCCTATCTGCACCGACATTCGCCCAGCCACTTCACTCATGGGGGTCAAAAGCGGGAGAGACCGGTCAGGCAACTGAATCGTTTCATACGCGATGGCCACCACTTTACCTTTCATAAGCGCGGTCGTCAGTTCATACTCAGGGGCCAGATGAAGATATGTAAACAAAATGAGATTCTCCCGAAAAAATCCGTACTCCGTTGGCAGCGGTTCCTTCACTTTCATGACCATATCGGCGTCGGCCCAAACGTGTGCAGCTTCGGCGATAATCTCGGCGCCAGCCGTCCGGTAGTCGTCATCGGTAAAGCCGCTGCCCTGGCCCGCTCCGGTTTCAATCAACACCTGATGACCGCTTCCAGCCAGTGCGCGTGCGCCAGCTGGTGTCATGGCCACCCGGTTTTCATTGTCCTTAATTTCTTTTGGAACACCGACAATCATGAGTAATCCTCCTCGTTATGGTTGACGCCTTGTTGCCATTTCCTTCATGATCGCGAGTACAGTCTCCATGTTGTCTGGTTGGACAGGATCTCCCAGCGCCAACTTATTCACAGTCATGTGCCCGCATAATTGACAACGGTGCTCAATCATATACCCTTTTTTACTATGCGAAAATACACTGACGGGAATCATCAGTCCACCGCATCCGGCAGCCCTGTCCCCGGGAAAGTCGTCGACATGCATACTGTGCAGACAGTGCGGGCAGTGATTCCGGCATCCCGTACGCAAAGGCTGTACATCCGATTGACAAAACCGGCATATAAAAGCCTCGTTGATGACAGTAAAACGCCTGCGATCCATAACGCCCCCCAAACATGTGTTTCATCCGTGCCAATGTACGGCCAGCAGCCCGAGAACCCGCGGCGTCACCAGCGTTGCGACCAGACCGCCAAGAAGAGTCGCCAGAGCGGCCACCGTCAGAAACGAATGGTACAGGACCCACACGCGTTTCCGTGGCAAACCCGCCGTCGAGCGATACAGCCTGTGCGTCATCATCGTCGCAGCCGTTGCGGCGATGATGAAACCGCACGCAAAAAGTATATTCGAAGGAAGGAGAGCAAGCAAATCAATGCCGACGCCCCGCCAGCCATCGGCAGTTACGACGAGTGAAAGCGCCAGTCCACAACTCACAGCGCGCAGGAAGACAAGGAGAGACAGGAGTGGAAAACCACTTGGGGATTGTCCCAATAACCAGATCAGGACGATGATTCCGACCTGCAGGGCCGCATTGGAAAACCCGCTGCTTACGGTTCCTGAGGACCACGCGTTTTTGGCGAGGGCTGCGCGCACAGTCTGAGTCAGATCAGCCTGCATCCAGTGAGGGGTTGAGAACAGCAGGACGAGTCCGACCAAGATGCCAGCGATATAGAAGACAGTGAAAAACAGGCCTGTCCGCAATGTTCGTCGATACACTTCATTGACGTTCACACGAGGCTTGAATGTCCGTGGCGACATCCCCTTCCCCCCTCGCCACATGCTATGTTACGCAGGGGTGGCTTAGGACAGGCGACGAGCCAACAACTTTGCCGTAGCGCCCGGCTCCTCCTGCAATGAGTGTCATGTTGCCGGTGCGCGCCAGTTCGATCTGCAACGCAAGCTTTTCTCCCACTACATGGATCAGGTCGTCAACAGACACGTCATTTAAGATGTTCATCTCTGTCTTGAAGGCGGCAAGCAGGCTTCTGCGCTTCGCAGGCCCGAGTCCAGGCACAAACTCCAAAGGAACCTGATGCCTGTAGGGAGGTCTGTGCAGAGGCGACTGCGCAGTGTCAAGATCGGCCACATCCTGGAGCCGATTCCAAACCCCCATCGCAAACCGCTTCGAGCCGCACAGAGGACAGCCATGGGCGCTCTCCTTCCACAGGTGTCCGCAGTTTTGGCACGCACTCAGGTGGTATTTGCCAAGGGGCGGCCACAAGCCCACGTTCGCCTCGATCCGGTCGTCGCCTTCTCGAAGCAGCGCCCGCCTGTAGGCCTGAAACGACGCTTCCTGTAACCGGACGATGTGATACTCACGGGCAATTTTCGGCAATGAATGCGCGTCACTGTTTGTGACAAACGTCTGCGACGCCAATTCCGAGATTCGGTCAGCCATTTCCGAGTCTGCCGACAACCCCAGTTCGACGGCCGTGACCAAGGAGGGAGGCAGCATGTCAGCCATGTGCGTGACACAAGTTCCATAGAGGCCCTTGTGAGGAGTAAACGCATGATTGACGATGACCATACCGCCTAACCCTTGCACCTCAGCGGCCAGGGCAGTCGCTGTGGTACGGAGCGCTCGTTGCGAGGACAGATTGGGATTTGTCTGCCGAGCACCCAGCCACAAGGCAAATGCGCCCAGTGTCTCAAGATCCGGGAAAAATACGCCGAAGTGGGCCGCCCCGCCGTGCGGACCGCCGACTTCCACCTCGGCGCCAAGCAACAGAGTCACTCTGCCCTCCCAGGAGAGCCCTCCTCCAGGAACGGAGTGGAGAACGCCTGTGTCCACCAGTTTGCGCAAATCGCGCATGACAGGCGTCGCGACAGCGTCGATCAGGCCAATCATGTCGATGCCCTTCGCCTGCGCTGCGTGCTCGATGATGCCCATGACAGTCAGTCCCGGCGCTGCAGAGATCTTGATGGGTTCGCCCAGCGCGGCCCGCCCGATGTGCACGTGACCGTCTACAAAGAAACGTTTGCCGCTGGCGCTGGAGACTGTCATGTTCGCTGCAACCACCACAGGAGTCCTACCAGCGTTTTGGCGTCCGTAAACGCTCCCTCGCCAATCATGCGCGTGGCGGTGGACCGGTCAACGGTCAGGCACTCGAGAAACTCATCGTCATCGGGTCGCGGCGTACCCGCTCTCAAGTCTGTCGCCAGGTAGAGGCGCATCTGTTCATCGGAAAAGCCCGGTGTAGAATAAAAGGACGTCACAAACTCCATGTGACCTGCGACGAACCCTGTCTCTTCCGCCAACTCCCGATGCGCCGCCTGCAACGGATCCTCTCCCCGTTCCAGCTTGCCGGCTGGCAGCTCCAGGGTAATTTCGTTGATCGGATAGCGAAACTGGCGCACCAGCACCACTGATCCGGGAGCAGTCAACGCCAAAACGGCGACCGCCCCCGGATGCTCGACCACTTCTCGCGTTGCAGTTCGACCATTTGGCAACTCAATCCGATCCACCCGTACGGAAATGATTTTCCCCGCGTACACGCAGTGTCCATCGATCCTACGCTCTCGCAAAGTGCAGCACCGTCTTTCGTCAGTTGCATAACCTCCCATGATCGCCACATAGACATCAGGCGGAGGGAGGAACAGCCATGCACGTATTCTATCACAAAAATAAATTCGCTCTGTCGGGACAGACTAAGGATGTACTGCGCTTTGTGCGGTCCATGGAGTGCGACTCCGGTATGACTCTGCGCGAGGCTTTGGCAGACAGAACGGTCAGTCGCAAGATCCATTCCTTTGTGATCCGTGATGTAAAAACAACCGAGTCACAAAACCACCCTGAACACATTTGAGTCGGTCCCATGGCTGCTCACCTATGTCAGCGGATCCCACAGGGTTTGACGGCACTCCTATTTACGGGATACCATGGACAAGGGAGTCCTGGGAGGGAGAACCGTGCGTATACGAGAAGACTACAAGCGAATCAGAGTATACCGGGTTTTTCGTATCGTAGCGATGAGCCTCGGATTCTTCTGGCAAATCTGGCGGTATCACAAAAAGGAGCAGCGGCGAGGCCGCGCTTTGCCGGACGCCGCATGGAACGGTTTATGGCGCTGTCAAGCCCGGACATTGCGGCAAACCGCCCTTGATCTGGAGGGTATGCTGATCAAACTGGGGCAGTTTCTGAGCGCGCGCGCGGATTTGATGCCAAAGCCATTTATCGAGGAACTCGAACAGTTGCAGGATCGGATCAGCCCTGTGCCGTTTCCAGAGATCAAAAAACAGCTCATCGCCTCCTACGGGAGCAATCTGAGCAGTTATTTCGCGTCCATCGAGGAGACGCCTCTTGCCGCCGCATCGCTCGGACAGGTTCACCGGGCCGTCTTGCCAACCGGGGAGCAAGTCGCCGTTAAAATTCAGCGGCCCGGCATCGAGAAAATGATCTATGCGGATCTTACGGCGACCAAGGTGGTCGTGTGGATTGCGGGGCGGTTCAGGGCGGTTCGCGCCCGCGTCGATCTCATGGCGATTTATGAGGAAGTGGCGCGCACTACACTCGAAGAACTCGACTACTATACGGAGGCCTCTCACCTCACTGAATTCCGACGCAATTTTGAGGGCAGACCCCGAATCAAGATTCCCGCTGTGTACACCGAACTGACGAGACCGCGCGTTCTTGTCATGGAATACGTAGAAGGAGTCAAGATCTCTGATGTCTCCTTCATGACCGCCCATGGTCTGCAACCGGCCGATGTGGCAAAGAGGTATGTGCAATCGTTTTTGTATCAGGTCATGGTAGACGGATTCTTCCACGCCGATCCACACCCTGGCAATGTCCTCCTTCAGCACAATGGCGATCTGGTCATTCTTGATTTTGGGATGATGGGTCGAATCGACCAGCGCAATCGTGAGGGATTGCGGGATTTCCTGCGAGCCATCGTAGAAGAAGACGCCCGCAAGATGCTGGTTTCGCTGCGCGCGATGGATGTGCTTGTTTTTCCGGACGCCGACGCCGAGACCCTGTTTCAGTCGCTGTCCGGACTGATGAGTCCGTATTTTAGCAACCACTTGCTGGACAACATCAATGACGAGGTCATTCAGCAGATTCTGATGACGTTGCAAGCTTTTGTTTACGAACAGCCGGTTCAGTTGCCCTATCATCTTACATTTTTAGGGCGGGCCGCAGGCCTGATCGCAGGCGTTGCCACGGAACTGGATTCACGGACTCCGTTTTTACGCATTATGCAACCGTTTCTTGTCTCGGCAGGCCGTGAACAGGCGCGTGAAAGCGCGGCGGGCAGCGCAGGAACTGGCGCCGCCCATTCCGAGTTTGATCTGCTGCGCGACCTCGGACAGTTCACTGATCTGCTGTCTGTCGACCGCATCGTGGCGATCATTCGGTTATTGTGGCGCCTGGCGAGTCCATTTCGGCAGTTGCCCCACTCGCTGCTCGGAGTAGCCGAACGACTTGCGAGCGGTCATTTTCGCGTAGAACACGTGCGCGACACGGTACACGCACACACCTTCCATCGTCTGATCAATCGCGTCGCATGGCTCTGCGGAACTGGATTTTTTGCGGTGCAAGGCTGGTTTGCGCTCGCCGCCGGTCGCACTCTGCTGGCCGCGATCGGCGCTGTGGCGTCACTGGCCTTTCTCGCAGCGGCCGTCAAAAACACCAAAGACACCGACGACGTTTTCAAACGTGAACGTCAATCTCGCCGGTGACGCGTACAATTTGAAGCATCAGCTCGGCGGCCAAACACAAATCGTCAAGGGAGATCCACTCTTCAAGCGTATGAATCTGCTGGTAACCAATGGCCAGGTTTAGCACTGGAATCCCTTTTCCCGATATCACATTCGCGTCGCTGCCGCCGCCTGTCGGACCAAACACAGGTGTAATGCCGAGTTCTGACATGGCCTGTTTAACCACTCGGCGCAAGGGCGAGTCTTCCGGCAAGGAGAACGCCGGATAACTGTCCTGCCACTCGACCTCGGCGGCGACGCCATGGCGGGCAGCCGTATGCTGCAATACCTGCGTCATGTGGTCACGCTGAGAGCTGAGTCCTTCGGCGTCCAGGCTGCGCGCCTCCGCATAGATCTCCACGAGATCACAAACGATATTGGTTGCAAACCCGCCTTTGATTTGACCGATATTGGCGGTGGTGCGTTCGTTGATCCGACCCACTTTCATTTCACTGATCGCCTGCGCCGCCACCACAATGGCGCTGACGCCCTTTTCCGGCGCCATGCCCGCGTGCGCGGCGCGCCCCTGAACTCTGGCCTCCATTTTGGCCTGGGCCGGCCCTTCTGTCACGACGAAACCGAGTGGTCCGCCCGAATCAAACACAAATCCGTAGGAGGCCTGGAGTTGTCTGCGATCAAGCGCCTTGGCGCCCTGCAAGCCGACTTCCTCACAGACCGTGAACACAATCTCAAGGGGCGGATGATCTTCACCCGTTGCGGACAATACCCGTAACATATGTAGCAAGCCCGCTACTCCGGCCTTGTCATCCGCCCCAAGAACAGTCTTGCCATCACTGGTGATTCGATCAGAGTGGCGGATTGGCTGCACTCCGTGACCGGGAGCCACGGTATCCATGTGGGCCATCATGAGCACAGTCGACTTGGCCGGATTGCCTGGCGCGCGGATGATTAGATTCCCGGCATTTCCGCCAACGATCTCACCGGCGTCATCTTCCTCCGCGAGATAGCCCAGTTCCTCCGCGACACCCCGAATATATGCGGCCATATTGGCCTCGTCACGGGAATGACTGCCAATAGATACGAGTGTCATAAAATCTGCGATTAGCGTCTCTCGATCAATTCCTGCCGCAGCATCCATCCCGATCCGCCTCCACTTTACGCTTGTTCCGCCGCCGAGAGGGCGGCTCAGATTCCTTGGACCCCGCAATCCCTACAGGGGCATGTTCCCGTGCTTTTTCGCCGGACGCAGCTCTTCTTTGTTGCGCAGCATGGTCAACGCGTCCAGCAGTTTGGAACGCGTTTCGCGCGGATCGATGACGTCATCCACCATGCCCGCAGCGGCGGCGATGTAGGGGTTCGCAAAGCGCTGCTTGTACTCAGCGATTTTTCGCGCACGCATCGCCTCCGGATCTGCGCTTTGCGCAATCTCTTTCGTGAAAATGATGTTGGCCGCGCCTTCCGATCCCATTACGGCAACCTCTGCAGTCGGCCACGCCAGCACAAGATCGGCCCCGATCGCTTTGGAGTTTAAAGCGACATACGCTCCACCATACGCTTTGCGTGTGATAACGGTGATTTTTGGAACCGTGGCTTCACTGTACGCGTACAAAATCTTGGCGCCGTGGCGAATGATGCCGTGATGTTCCTGGGAAACGCCCGGAATGAATCCGGTCACATCTTCGAATGTGATCAATGGAATGTTGAATGAATCGCAGAAACGGATAAAGCGGGCAATCTTGTCGGAGGAATCGATATCGAGTCCGCCTGCTCGAAACTTCGGCTGATTGGCGACAATGCCTACAGAATGACCCTGCATGCGCGCGAAACCGACAACCGCGTTTCTCGCAAAGACAGGAGCCACTTCACAAAAGTCCCCATGGTCAACCACTCGCCGAATCACTTCCAGCACATCGTACACACGGGTGCTGTCGACAGGTACGACCGACAGCAGTTCTTCGTTTCTTGAGGCGTTTTCATCAGCATTCACCACCGGAGGCAGCTCCTTGTGGTTGCTCGGCAGAAATGACAGCAGTCTGCGGACCAGGGCAAGCACTTCTTCTTCTGAGGCGCCCGTGAAATGAGCCACCCCACTCTGCACCGCGTGCACCCTGGCGCCGCCCAAATCTTCAGAAGAAATCACTTCCCCAGTCACAGTGCCGATGACTTTAGGACCAGTGATAAACATCTGACTCGTCTGTTCCACCATAAAGATGAAGTCGGTAATGGCCGGCGAATACACGGCGCCCCCGGCGCAGGGACCCATGATCACGGAGATTTGCGGCACGACTCCACTATAGATCGAGTTCCGATGAAATACATGACCGTAACCGTCCAGCGACACGACGCCCTCCTGAATTCGCGCCCCTCCGGAGTCGTTCAGCCCGATAATCGGAGCCCCGTTCCTAGCCGCCAGATCCATCAGACGGGCAATTTTCTGCCCGTGCATTTCGCCCAACGCACCGCCAAATACCGTGAAATCCTGGGCAAAGACGTAGACCACGCGTCCATCAATTTTACCCCAGCCGGTGACGACGCCCTCGGCAGGCGCTTCGATCTGGTCCATCCCAAAATTGGAGCCGCGGTGTTCCACAAACGCTCCAATTTCACGAAATGTCGCCTGATCAAGCAGCAGATCAATCCGCTCGCGGGCGGTATACTTCCCTTTTTCGTGTTGTGCCAGAATCCGCCTGTCACCGCCGCCGCGTTCTATTTTCGCGCGCCTGTCCTGCAGTTCCATCAGCTTCTCGTCCACCGTCAATACCCCCTTGCAACGACGCTGCGTCTCAATCCTTTACGATCTGACAATACTCGGTAAGAACGCCATGCGCGCTCGCCGGATGGACAAAGGCGATCAACTTGTGTTGACCACCCGGCCGCGGCGCGTCGTCGATCAACTGAAGACCTGCAGAACGCGCTCTTTCGAGCCACTGACTCACATTGTCCACACGGTAGGCCACATGATGCACGCCCGGACCGCGTTTGGCGATAAATCTGGCGATAGGCCCCTGATCGGACGTTGATTCCAGGAGTTCGATATGCGTATCGCCGATTTGCAGAAACACCGCGCGGACCTGCTGATCGGGTATCACCTCTTCATGAACAACCTGCAGCCCGAGGTGATCTCTGTAGAAGCGAACGGTCTCCTCCATACTCACAACCGCCAATCCGATGTGATCAATCACCTGGGGCGCACGCGCCAAATCGGTCATGGCCTGATCAGTCGTTCCCGCGTCCTTGCGGACGTGGCTCCGAATGAACGCGGCCATGTCTTCGATTGTGCTGCCGGGCGTAAAAATCTCCGCGATTCCAAGCTCCTTTAATACCCTGACATCGGCAGGTGGAATCACACCGCCTCCGATGACCAGGATGTCGTTCGCGCCTTCCTTTTGGAGTTCGGCCAAAATCGCTGGAAAGAGTGACATATGCGCGCCTGAGAGCGACGACAATCCGATGCAATCGACATCTTCATCAATGGCCGCCGACACGATCTGCGCCACGGTTTGTCGCAGTCCCGTATAGATGACTTCCATGCCGGCGTCGCGCAAACCCTGCGCGACGATGAGCGCTCCGCGATCATGGCCGTCCAGACCCGGTTTCGCGACAAGTACCCGAATGGGCCGATTCATGGTCCAACCCCTGCCCTTCTCCTATGCGTCCGCCGGCTCTCTTTGGCGGAACGCAGTGTGAATGCGATCGCCCGATCACCAGTGCTGTGGTCGGTACTCTCCGAACACACTGCGCAGTTGATCGCAGATTTCGCCAAGCGTAGCATACTCCCGCACGGCTTCGAGAATGGGCGGCAGCAGATTGTCGTCACCCTGCGCCGCCTGCCGCAGGCGGCGCAGGGACGCATCGACGGCTGTCTGATCGCGCTGCGCCCGCAAATCGCGCAGACGAGCACGGGCCGCATCCTCAAGCTCGGGGCCGATCCTGAGCAGGTCTGGTTCAGACTCATGGGCGATGGTAAAGGCGTTGACCCCGACCACGATATCCTCGCGATGTTCGATACGCCGCTGTGTCTCATACGCGGCCGCTTGAATTTCCCGCTGCATATACCCCTGCTCCACGGCGCTGACAGCACCGCCCATGGCGGCGATGCGGTCCATGTACACCTTGACCTGCCGTTCGATTTCATCCGTCAGCGATTCGACATAATAGGATCCCCCAAGCGGGTCGACCGTGTCAGCCGCGCCGCTTTCATGGGCGATAATCTGCTGAGTGCGCAGCGCAATGCGCGCCGACTCCTCGGTGGGCAAGGCCAGCGCTTCGTCGCGCGAATTGGTATGCAGGCTTTGCGTTCCCCCAAGAACAGCTGCCAGCGCCTGCATGGTTACGCGCACGATGTTATTGTCCGGCTGCTGAGCGGTGAGAGTCGAACCGCCCGTTTGCGTATGAAAGCGAAGCTGCCATGATTTTTTACTCTGCGCTCCGTATTCCTCCTTCATGATGCGCGCCCAAATGCGCCTTGCGGCGCGAAACTTGGCCACTTCTTCGAAGAAATTGTTGTGGGCGTTAAAGAAGAAAGACAGTCGCGGAGCAAAATCGTCAATGGCCAACCCTGCTCCAAGAGCCGCATCCACATAGGCGCGCGCATTGGCCAGCGTAAAGGCGACTTCCTGAACCGCAGTGCTGCCCGCTTCGCGCATATGATAGCCGCTGATGCTGATCGTATTGAACTGGGGCGCATGTTCGGCGCAAAAAGCAAATATGTCGGTGATCAAACGCATCGATGGCTGCGGTGGATAAATATATGTGCCTCTGGCCACATATTCCTTGAGAATGTCGTTTTGAATGGTTCCAGACAGTGAAGCGCCTGACGCTCCCTGCTTTTCCCCTACCGCTATGTACATGGCCAGCAGGACCGCAGCCGGAGCGTTGATCGTCATCGATGTACTCACGCGATCAAGCGGGATCTGCTCAAATAGAGTTTCCATATCGAGCAAAGATGAAATGGAAACGCCAACCTTTCCAACTTCCCCTAAAGCAAATGGATGATCGGCGTCATAGCCGATTTGCGTCGGGAGGTCAAAGGCGGTAGACAGTCCGGTCTGCCCTTGGTCCAGCAAGTAGCGAAATCGGGTGTTGGTCTGCCTGGCGTCGCCAAAACCTGCATACTGACGCATGGTCCACAGTCGCCCGCGATACATGGTCGGTTGAATACCCCGAGTAAACGGATACATCCCCGGATCTCCCACTTGTTCTTCGTAAGAGTCAGTCGAAGCGATGCTTGCCGGATCGTAGACCCGCTGCACACTAATCCCGGAAGATGTCATGAACTGATCTTTACGTTCCTCTTGTGATTCTGTCGCCATTTCTTTGGCCCACCTCGTCTTAACGCCCTCCACGAAGTAGTATAGCATAACCTCCTAACCCGGTTTCGGCAAATTCAACTGGCCCAATACTTGGGTAAATGCGGTTAACAATGGATCATCCTGATACTCTTCCCGCCAGGCCATCAGAAAAGAACGCTTGACAGCCCTGTTCGCAAATGGAACGAAGACGAGGCGCCCGTCCGCGACGGCGTCCTGGACAGCCCACTTGGACATGATGGAGATCCCGTACCCGGATTCTACGAGCGCCTTGAGCGTCTGCGGGTTGTTGCTCTCCAGAAACACAGAGAAATCCCGCAGGGATAGATCCTCAGATCTGAGCGCCTCCTCCAGAACCGTGCGCGTTCCAGAACCTGTTTCACGCACCAGCAGACGGTCGCCGGTCAGATCGCTCAGCAGTACGGTCTCCCGGTTGGCCAGGGAGTGCCTGGGGGAGACAATTGCCCCCAGTTCATCATCCAGAAATGCGCGCTGGACGATTCGGGTGTCGTACAGTGGCGCCTCGATCAGGCCGATAAGCAAATCGGCATTGGCCACCTGACGACCGATCTCCTCCGAGTTTCCGGTAAACAGCCGCACCTTAACGAGGGGTCGCAGTCTCCGAAACAGGGCCAGCGCGGTAGGCACCACATACTCCGCAATCGTCATACTGGCTCCCATGGCCAGCGTTCCAGACTGCGTGTCCGTCGCATCGCTCACCAATTCCCGTGACAGGACAATCAGGTCATGGATCCTGGTTGCGTCCCGCTGCAAAATCCGGCCTGCCTCTGTCAGCGCCATCCCTTTGCGGCGGCGGTCAAAAAGCGGCGCGCGATAAATCTGCTCCAACTGTTTCATCTGCTGACTGACAGCCGGTTGCGATACGCGCAGTTTTCTGGCCGCCCGCGAGATACTTCCCTCCTCCGCCACAACCAGAAATGTTCGCCAGGGTTCCAAAACATTCACGCCGATCCCTCCTATTTGATTTTCTTATAGTCATAATCGCAAAAACGGTGCTCACGCACAACTTCTATTCGATATTCTTAACACTGTAGAGAGGAATTCATGATTGGAGGCTTGGTTGTATGTCTGTAGCGCGACAAATCGGCACCAACTGGTTTACGGTGGTCATGGGTGTGGGGATCATGGCCGGGCTCTGCTACTCTTCACCGGTGGCCTTTCCGTTTCACAAGACGCTTGGCTTGGCAGCGTTTATTGCGGTACTGCTGCTGCTCGTGCTTGCGCTCACGTTGTGGGGCGCCCGATGGATCAATCATACGGCAGACGCCCTGTCAGACTTTCGCGATCCCGCAAGAGCCTTGTTTTATGGAGCGCTTGCCATGGCCGTAAACGTCGTTGGCAATGACTTCTTCCTGGTTGGCACGCATATATGGCCTATTGCATTATCGATGCGAATCAGTCAAATACTATGGCTCGTCGGTGTGGCGATCAGCCTGTTTTCTGCGATCGCGGTGCCCTATCTGATGTTCACGCAACACGATATCGCGCCCGGCGATGCGCTGGCCAGCTGGCTGATTCCCGTCGTGCCGCCGATCGTATGCGCGGCTGACGGAGCCAACCTTCTCTCCGATTGGGGATCGCCCGCAGTCAACATGGGAATGACTGTTTTCGATATCGCACTGTTTGGGCTCACTTTCTTTCTCTTCCTGATGGTCAGCGCGCTCTTTTACTCGCGGTTGATGTACCACCGGGTGGTGCCTGGCGCTATGGCCCCCAGTGTATGGGTCGAAATAGGGCCTATTGGCATGGCCATGGGTACGCTGGCCACGATTCCGCTCTCCACCCATAGCCTGTTTGCAGCTTTCTTGCCTGGCCTTCGCGCTATCGGACTCATCGGAGGATCGGCCTTATGGGGTGTCGGCATATGGTGGTGCGTGATTGCAACGCTCTACACTGTTCTCCATCTGAGCAAGAAAGGCGAAGGGATTCCGTACACACTCGGTTGGTGGAGTTACGTCTTCCCGTTGGGAAGTTTCACCGCAGGCACATATGCACTGTACCACCTCACACAATTGCGTTTCTTCTATGTCGCAGGATTTCTACAACTTGTCTTTCTTTCCGGTTGCTTTGTGATAGTCAGTTTAGGTACTCTTAAGGGGATCATGAATGGAACGCTGATCGCCTGGCATCCCCGACACCATCTCGGCCTGCAAAACAGCGTTGCGGATGGCAAGGCCAGTCAAGGCGGCGGTGTGACGGTAGAAGGAGTGATAGCAAGATGAAACGGCACAAAATTACAGTGGTGGGCGCTGGCAACGTTGGAGCCACCGTGGCGCATTATCTGGCGATGAAGGAACTCGGCGACATAGTCCTGACGGACCTCGTCGAAGGCGTTCCCCAGGGCAAAGCGCTCGATCTACAGGAAGCGGCCCCTGTTGAAGGGTACGACTGCGTGATCACAGGCAGCAACTCCTACGATGAGACAGCGGGTTCCGACGTTGTTGTCATTACCGCTGGCATTGCTCGCAAACCCGGTATGAACCGCAATGATCTGGTCGACACCAATGTCAAGGTCATTCGCTCAGTCGTCAAGGAAATCGCTTCCCGTTCTCCTGACGCCCAGCTGATTCTCGTGACCAATCCCTCCGACGTCATGGCGCAAGTCGCATTTAAGGAGAGCGGATTCCCTCCCGAACGGATCATCGGCCTTGGCGGGGTTCTGGACGCGGCGCGCTTTCGCACCTTCATCGCGCTGGAACTTGGCGTATCGTTCGAAGACGTGACAGCGTTTGTCCTTGGCGGCCACGGCGACGATATGGTGCCCCTCGTCCGCTATTCCTACGTGAGCGGTATTCCGATTGACACGCTGCTGGATCAGGCCACCCTCGATCGTCTGGTGCAACGTACGCGCCAGGGCGGCGCTGAGATCGTGAACCATTTGAAAACAGGCAGTGCATACTATGCGCCGGGCGCATCAATCGTTCAGATGGTGGAATCGATTCTTAAGGACAAGAAGCGCATCATGCCGTGCTCCGCCTTCGTGCGCGGCGAATACGGCGTCAATGAACTGTTCCTCGGCGTTCCCGTGATGCTGGGCAAAAATGGCGTCGAGAAAATCATTGAGATCGAACTGACGCAAGAGGAAACAGCCGCGCTGCATAAGTCGGCGAACGACGTGAAGCGGGTTTTCAGCACCCTGTAGCCAAACCCGCTGCTGCAGTCTGCGCAGTGCGGTATTGCGGGTTCAGGCGATACTGCGAACAAGAGAGTGACACCTCCTTGCAACACATATAAACGCGGTTCGACTTGCATCGAACCGCGTTTATATTATGGAACAGATCTCATCGACCGACAAGACTCGGGCATAGATTCCCTGGAGCGCCGCCAGAAATGCCGCGTGCACATCGCCAGCCTGTACCCCGCGCCCGGAAAATTCGAGGGAACGCGCCGCGCATGCATCATGGGCGACCACGCAATCAAACCCTTGATCGCACGCTGCGCGAACGGTTGCGTCGACGCACATATTCGTCATCATTCCGCAAATGACGAGACGTTCGATCTGGTTCGATCGCAGGTGTTTCATCAATTCAGTTTCCCGAAAGCTGTTTGGAAAATGTTTTTCAAAAATGGGTTCATTCTCGTTCGGCTTTACTGCGGGGTGTATGTCGATGCCCGATGTACCTGGCAAAAAGAACGTTGCGCCCGCGCGCGAAGAGATGTGCTGAATGTGACAGACCGGCCATTCGGCCTCTCGAAACGCCGCCAACAAGCGGGCGGCCGCAAATACTGCGTCTTTTGCGCCATCCAGCGCCATCCTGCCACCCGGAAAATAATCCAATTGCAAATCGATCAACAACAATCCTGTTTTCATGAATATCACCTCGCCAATAAACTTAACATCCATGTTCAACTCTGTAAAACTCCATTATCAAAGAGGAGCGCGCTTCGCAATGCGAATCACGCTCCATCTGCCGTATTATAAACTGCATTCCCCTCAAAAGGAGACCCGTTGCCTTTTGTGCTTCCTCTTCAGTGCTCACTCGAGAGCCATTCATACCGCGACAGTCAACTGATGGATGCGTCCGCATCCACGGGTGTTGTCTCCACCATGCCTGCGCTGCCTTCGGGAACGATGTAAGCGTCGGGATGAGGCTTTAAGACGCGCAGCATCCAGTACGGCCGATATAGCCCTCCCGGCCCCGGCGCGGGTCTCGTAATCTGAAGCCAGCGCTGAAACACTTGATGCGCCTTCTTTCTGTCTATATCGATTTCGCCATAATGTCCCGAAGCGACCTTCTCTACATGCACCCGTTGATGCCAACAATGCATTCCGCTGATCGGATCGGGCTGCACGGGGAAAATCGAATTTTGGTGGACGCCGCCGTCGGACCACCAGATGCGTTCCGAATCCTTGTCCGTACTCTGGAACGGCGCCGGTCCGTGAATCTGCTTCATCTGCCACTTCCCTGGCGCGACCTCTGCGATCTTCACCAATGAACTGCTCCAGCGGTCACTCCCAGTGGTTTCATGCAACCGCCATCGGCCCAAATGGTGAGAACACGCCACCACACCCGGTCGAATGCCTTCCGTAACCCAGACCTTATCCACAATGGAACCGATCTCTGTGGCGATCCTCACTTCATCGCCGGTCACTGCGCCAAGGCGCGACGCATCGGAAGGATGGAGCCACACGGGATTAGCGTGGGCGATCTCATGCAACCACTTGGCGCCGTTCGTGCGCGAGTGGATAAGCATGGGCAACCGGAACGTCGGCAAGAGGATAAACTCGTTGCGCGCAAAATCGATGGTCTTGAAATGCACCTGACTCACGATATGCGGCATCTGTTTACGTTCCGCATCATTGCGTGGATAGATGGGAATCGCATACTCTGGCCAACCCCAATCGCGCAGTGTCGTCGAGAAGAACTCGAGTTTGCCCGAAGGAGTCGGCCATCCCTTCACAGCAGCGCCTTCGACGACAACGCCGGCTCTCACCTTCCCTTGTGCGTTTTTGAATGGTCCCGGCATCGGTACATGATTGTGGGTGTGCGGCGCCTTGTCGACCCATATCTTCCCGTCTCGCACATTCGCACCCTCGGTATGCGCGTCCTGCGCATCCGCGCCGTCCGGAACGATCGTCGCCTCTTGCAGAACGGCGGGATCGACTGGCCATCGATGCTGTCCGAAGACGTTTTTGGTGATCTCAAACGCTCCATATTTCTGCATGTAATCGAGCGGTGTCAACCCTTCGGCGGATGCCGCCTCCGGCAACCCGGGAACGGAGTTTTCAAAAATCCACCGATAGTATTCCAGAATGGTGATCTTTTCCCCTGGTCGGTAGGGGGATTCAAAGTGCTTGCGAATGCCCATCGCACCGTCCGGATCAATCCGCCATGACAGGTCGATCCAGAATTCATTCTCTTCCCATACCTCTCCCGGATTCGCATCCCGCGTATCCCGAATCTTGATGCCGTGTCGCTCTTTTGACACCCGCAATACCGGTTGACGGAACCCAATCCACTGCGCTGCGTGTGTTTCATAACTGTGCAGATCGTGCCGTTCGGAGGCCAGACCCATCGGCAACACATAATCGGAGAACTGCGAGGTCTCGGACCACACGGGCGACAGAGTCACGTGACAGCCCACCCGATCCGGCTCCTTGAACATCTCAATCCAGCTAAAGCCGTCTGGAAATGTCCATACCGGGTTCATAACCCGGGTAAAGTAGACTTCCATGCGCTTGTTGCGCTCTTTCAGGATGTGCGGCAAACAGAAGCTGAGTTCAAAGAAGGACAGTGGATATTCGCGCGGCCAATGATTTTCATTCCAAACTTGTATCGGCGCAGGCGACGAGTTGCGGGCGGGAACGAATTTGATCCAACTGTTTGGAAGCAGGCTGCCAGGTTCACCGATTGCCCCCATCAGGACATTGAGGAAGGCCAACGATCTCGTGATCATCCAGCCGCCGAGGTGTCCTGCAGCCGCGTTCCGCCAGATGTTTGCGGCGAACGCTGTGCCCGCGCGCGCGATTTCGTCCGTGACCTGCCGGATCATGGCGGCGGCCACTCCGCTCTCCTGCTCCGCCCATTCAGGCGTGTAATCGCGATAGATGCGTTTTAGCACATGGACGAAGTCTTCAAATGTCTGGGTGGCTGGCACAGTATCCAAAAATCCTCTGTCGCGCAACTCCTGCAGATACTGACGATCGCTCATGAACTCGCGCCAGTTGACCCACTGTCGGACGAACTCGCGATTGAAGCGGTCTGTCTGAAGCAGGCCATTCGCCATAGCCAGAAGCATGGAAGTCTCCGTGCCAGGCCATGGCGACATCCAGTAATCGGCCTTTGAGGCAGTGTTGGACAGTCTCGTATCAATGACTGCAATCTTGGTGCCCTTTTGCTGCGCTTCAATGATCCGTTGCGCGTTGGGATTGAAGTAATGTCCAGATTCCAGATGGGCGCTCATCATTAATATGAATCGCGCATCCGCGTAATCCGGCGATGGACGATCCATGCCCATCCAAAAAGCGTATCCAGTCCGTCCCCCTGACGAACAGACATTGGTGTGCGACGACAATCCGTCAATACCCCAGCATTTGAGCACCCGCTCTGTATACTCGTCTTCGCCAGGGCGACCCACATGATAGACGATTTCATCCCTGCGTCCTTCGAGCAGGCTTTTACGAATCCGCGCCGCGATGTCATCGAGCGCCTCATCCCAGGTTGTGCGCTCCCACTTGCCGTCGCCACGGTCGCCAACCCGCTTCATGGGATACAAAATACGCTCGGGATTTTCGATCTGGTTTAAGGTCGCCGGCCCCTTGGCGCAGTTGCGACCGCGACTTCCAGGATGAAGCGGATGGCCCTCGAACTTGCGAATTTCTCCTGAGTCCTTGTCGACGTACGCCAGCAGCCCGCAAGCGGCCTCGCAGTTGAAACATACGGTCGGTATGAGTTCATAGCGATGATATTTCTTGCGCGGCCATGCGCGAGCGTCGAGTTCCTGCCAGTCGTCCCATTTGGCCGGATCGGGATGTGTCTGCAGATTGCCGTAACCCTCGATAGCTTCGAGCTGTTGTTCTCGAATGCTCATAGCGTTTCCCTCCACAGTTAAATCTGAGTTGGTATGACCCGCCGCATGATCGGCGATTTGACGGAATCGGATACTCATGGTTCTCTGGCGTTAGGCGACCGTTGTTCTAGCTCAGGGGCACTGATTGGCCCGCCTGCACGTATGCGTGTTCATAAGGCAGCAATCCAACGAGCGCCAGGATGGATGCAACCACGATCATCGACAGATTGCCGTCCGCGAGCGTCAGCAAGAGCGGAAACACAACACCCAGTATCAGTCCAGTCCAGTAGAACGAACGGTAATGGCCCAAGACCATGTGATGAGCGGCCCGCTTGGCGTCCGCAATCGTGTGCGGGATGACCAGTTCGCTCACCACCAGAGCGAGATGAACCAGCAGCGAGATGATCAGCACAGCGTGCACCACAGTCTGCGCAGCCGCTGAAATGGGTAAAAACAGGCCGATCAGTGAGTATGCGGCAGCACCTGCCAAAGCGGCTTGCGACAGCAGATGAACGGGCAATGCGAGATTCTGCCAGAGGTCGCGGCCCTTGGCCTGCGCGAACAGAAAGGCGGTATACATGGCCGTGAATCCGCCGAAAATCAGACCAAACACGGACAGCGCACCGTTTCCGCCAGTTACGCTTAGGAGACCGAGGATAAATTGGAGTAGCAGAACAACACTGTATCCTGCAATGATAAAGGATCCTCGTACGAGCCACGACTTCCACTGCGGTCGGGTAAAGATGCGGATGAACCGGGATGGATGCTCCAGATCGTAGATCAGCAGGATCCCCGTAAAACCGAGAAATACTCCGCCTAAGACGGCGTTCGCGATCTCCCATCCCGCACTCAGGGTGTGACCTGAGAATGTCAGGATCGCGAACATCAGAAACACGCCGGCAGCAATCGATTTTGTCCATGTGTACAAGGATACTTCCCAATGCCAGGGGGAATGGTGCGGCACATCGTAGGCGAGTCTTGCCGCAGCGACACTGTGTTTTCCGTGATGCCGTTTCTCGCTGTTGACTGGATATCCTTCCTGCTGATCCGAATACATGTGAAGATCATGATAGTGCGCCTTTTCCGGATTGAGCGTGTAATCGCTGGCCCCCACATAGAACACTTTTGGATGCGTGCCCTTTTCCGGCTTGCGCACATCCGCCTTGTTACGCGCGATCAACTGAAACACTTCACTGCTCGGATCGTTCAAATTGCCAACCACGATCGCCTCAACCGGACAGACAACGACACAGGCCGGCTCCAGGCCCTGATCAATGCGGTGCGCACAAAAGTTGCACTTCTCAGCGCTATTTGATTCCGGGCTGATGTGGATGGCATCATAAGGACAGGCGGCAATGCATGCCTTACAGCCGATGCACACGTCTCGATCAAAGTCGACAATTCCGTCATCGCGCTTGAACATGGCGGTAACAGGGCAAATGGGAACACAGGGGGCTTCATCGCACTGGTTGCAACGGGTGATCTGAAACTGCCGGCTGACTTCCGGGTACACGCCGATTTCGATCTGTTTCACATAAGTTCGATTGACTGCCAAAGGGATCTGATGCTCCGATTTGCATGCGACAGAGCAAGCGTGGCAACCAATGCACGTATCCTGGTTGATCACCTTGCCCCAGCGTACAGGCGGACGCTCCTGTTTGGGCAGCAAGTCTAATTCAATCATGGCAGAGCCTCCTTACGCCGCTGTTTCTTCATATGCCAGCGTAACACTAGGTCTGCGCGCGTGGGTAATGGGATTCTTGCATAGGGGTATTCACAAAATGGATGGACGGATCACACAGTTTCGCCAATGAAGCGCCATGTGTGTGTATCCCAGAAAATCGCCGCAGGCGTATTTTCCTCCCGGTTGTTGGTGGCGCGTCAGCGCCATGTGTGTCTATCCCGGAAAATCGATCGTCTCTGGCCGCCGAAATCGTATGCTGTGCCGCTTCTCAAACACGGCTGCGCCGAACTCGCCTCGGCACAGCATACGATTCCTGCCAGCCGGATTCATATGCTGTGCCCCTGCTCAGACACGGCTGCGCCGAACTCGCGACGGGCACAGCATATGAATCCTGACGAGCGGGTCTTTCAGCCCTGAAAAATACCGCAGGCGCTTTTACATCCTGCTGTACGGGCCGCGTCGGCGGTGGGATTGTGCTTCGCAAAACTCAGACACGAGAGGCTGCTCACGCTTGCGTTTCCTGCATATAGGGAGACAATACACGCAGCAACTGGGTGGTCAAGTCATCGCTGTCTTCCCGATCGCTCTCGCTCGCCTCCAACTGTTTGACAAACGCCTGCAGTTTGTCCGCAACCGTCTCCCCCTCTTCTTTCGGAAGCAGGAGAGTGACCTCATACTGGCGCGCAAGCGGCGATTCGCCATAGCGCACCCGCAGTACTTCCGGTTTCCAATGCACGATTGTCCGCCACACCGCCACCTGCTGTTCCGGCGTGGTAGGCAGGTGCTCCGGCAGGTACAGTTCAATAGTTTGCTGTCCAACAAACAGATAGAGGATCAAACAGGGATCGTCATCCAGAACACCTGCGCCCCATTGCAACTCAGAAATGAACTGAGTCTCCCGCGGCAACGCCATGGCGATGTCACGATTGTCATCCCAAATTGTGATCACACCTTCGGATTGCCCCAATGCCACTGGGATGATTTGCATTTCGAAAGCCTCCGCTCATGGTTGGATATCGTTTTGGATGATTAATGAATCCTGTGTCGCTGGAACAAGTCCGACAATTGCTCCTCGACTGACGGTTGATATCCTATTAGTTCAACCGCCTTCCCATTCTGCGGCTGAATCATATAGCCGTTAAAGCGCCGGCTGGACGCGCCGAGTTCCATGAACATGCCCTGCCACTGGCCATAACCCATGTCGGTGGTCAGGTCAAATTCCATGAAGGCGGCCTCTTGCGCCAGGATCTGTTCGGTAAGAGTTTTCATCGGCGTATACATGGTTATCGTCACTCCCGACCAACGTCCTATCTCATTCCGTCAAAAATACAATACCACACTCGAGCGATGCGCTATAGATCCGCTATAATGGACACATCAGACAACTGGGAGCGACGACAGACATGGCCGACATGCGACACAGAGACGGGAAGCTAAAAACAATGCACACGATCATTGGCGACTTTACAAGGACGCTCAAACAGATCGCTACATTAGATGAAGTGGAGTCCATACTCACCGGTACGATCTCTCCATCAAAAAGTTATCAAGAGTCACTCACATTTCAGTATTTTACTGATAACGGGCTAAAGTTGCTTGCAAAAACCACGACTGCGGTGCAGGAGATATTTATCGTCACACAACAGCCGGACTTATTGCTTGACGAACTTCAGAAGGCGGGATTTGTGGAACGCGAACGAACGGACGTGCGCCACGCCCAACCGCACAGGCGCAACCGCTCTGGGCGACAGCGGTCTTCAGACCGGTTGGACGCTAAGCCGCCGGTTTCGGCTGCTGGTCATCAGGAAGGAGCCGTATCCGCAGCGGCTGCTCACCAACAAAAAAATCAGGAGGGCAGCGTCGGCGCACACACAGATCCCCTGACGCTGCGCCAGATGCTTGACCCCGACACTCTGGCCAAGCTGATGAACGTGAAAGAACAGGCAACTCCGAAGCCTCGCGAAACAGACTCAGAGGATCGCAAACAACTGCTTGCGGGAAAACGGAACGGCGCTGTGGGGGCGGCGACGTCACCCGAAGGCGACCGCACCGCTCGCTTCCTCGGGGGAACCAAAGCGCATACGAAAGACGATGAAGACTTTGCGAGCCTGTTTGCTCCGGAAGACGATTCCGAATCATTTGAGGATCTGCTCAACAAATCCAAACTCGATCCAAAATTCTTCAAATAGCAACGGCGCACACCGCTTGAGCGTTATCTACGACGCCGCAGTTCCTGATAAGCGCTGTCGAGTTGCGATGCGAGGACAGTCGGTTCCGTGACCGGAGCGCGACACGCAAACGATTCACACACATAGGCAGCCGAGACTCCCTGGATCGGCTCTTGGCTTTCCGTAAAGGGAGCCAAGGTGGTCATTCTTTCTTTGAGTGCGTCCGTTCTCAACATGACCGTGGTTTGTGGATAGAACCTCATTCGCGTCGCTGCGACCATCTCCTGCAAGCGTGAATCACGATAGTCCCGCCCAGCCAATACAACCTCCTGCGTTGGATAGAGAACGAGTTGCAGCGCGATGAGAAACTGGCTGAACGCGGTTGGATGCGCATCGACTTCGCTGACAAACGCCTCCATGAGCCTGTCGCGCCAATACGCGCATTTTTGATCGCCAGTCATCGCGGCAAGTTTTGCCAGCACATAGGCCGCAACTGAATTGCCTGACGGCATGGCGCCGTCGTACAGTTCCCTGGGCCTTGTCAACAATTGCTCCGCATCCGACCCGTAGAAGTAAAATCCCCCATTGTCCCCGTCGCCAAACAGCCGCTCCATCTCTTTGACCAGAAACAGCGCCGTTTCCAGATAGCTGATGTCAAATGTGGTTTCGTACAGTTCCAATACAGCCCACGCCAAAAACGCGTAATCATCAAGATACGCCAGGTGTTTCGCCTCACGCTCTCGATAACGGGCCAAAAGACGACCATCCGATCGCATCAAATTCCGTCGCACAAAGGCATAGGCGCGCTTTGCGGCATCCATGAACGCTGCGTCATCGAGCATTCTTGCGCCTTTCGCCAAAGCGCCAATCATGAGCGCATTCCAGGCCGTGAGAACCTTGTCGTCCTTATGGGGATGAATCCGCTGCTCGCGAGCGGCGAATACTTTCTCCCGCGCCTCAATCAGACGCCCAGTCATGCGGGTTGCGACGCTGTTCTGACTGCCTTGAACATCCTCACTTCGAGACCCCTTCCAGTCTCTTTGAAACTCCTCACTCTCAGATCCGTTTCGCCTTCTTTCAACGTCCCCGCTTTCAGAGTCGTTCCGGTTCGCTTGCCTGCTCTGACTCTCAAATTCCTTCTGCCATATTTGATATGACGCTTCGTGACGCGCCAACCATGCCTCCTGCGGAGTCTTCAACAAGTTCGGAATGCTTGCGCCTTCGAAGTTTCCAGATTCACTGATGTCAAAATGACGGTTAAACTCTACTGCCAACTGCGGATCCAGCACATGTTCGATCTGCTCTGTGGTAAACACATAAAATCTGCCTTCCACACCTTCTGAGTCAGCATCTTCCGCAGAGTAAAACGCACCGTCCGGGCTGCTCATCGTCCGAAGCACATACGTAAATATTTGCCTCGCCACAGTCGCAAAAAACGGGTCTCCGGTCACGGCGTATGTGTCCAGATAAGCGTGCGCCAACAGAGCATTGTCATACAACATTTTCTCAAAATGAGGAACCAACCATCTTTCGTCCGTCGAGTAGCGGGCAAACCCGAATCCCACATGGTCCCATATACCACCCGCATACATGCGCTCCAACGTCCGTGTAACCATGGTTAGAGCATCCTGTTCGCCCGTCAGGACATGATGGCGGAGCAGGAAAAGTAAATTATGTGGACTGGGAAATTTCGGCGCTCTCCCAAACCCACCAAATGAAGCGTCGAATGTCCTACGAAACTCATCGAATGCGTGATGGAATATGAGTCGCCTTAATTCCCTGTCCGTATCCGTAAGCAGAGCGGGGGCCGTTGACTCGCGCTCTGAACCGTTCCCGTCCGGTGAATCCCCCTGCTCCGCACGCATTGTGCCCGCTGTGTCCATTGTGTTCTGCGCATTTCTTGTTGAATCCCGACCCAGACTGGCAACTATCTGAGCGCCGATACCGAGCAGTCTCGCACGGTCATCCCGCCAGAGTTCCGCCAATCGCGTCAGCAGCTCCGTGAACCCAATCAGTCCATGCCGACTCGTTTTCGGAAAGTAGGTGCCTGCGAAAAACGGGTGTTTTTCAGGAGTCATCACAATGGTTAAGGGCCAGCCGCCCTGTCCAGTCATGGCCTGACACACGCTCATGTAAATGTGGTCGATGTCCGGCCGCTCTTCCCGGTCCACCTTTATAGCCACAAAATATTCATTCAACAGCAGGGCAACTTGCTCATTCTCAAATGATTCCCGCTCCATGACGTGACACCAGTGACAGGTCGATAAACTACTCCACTTTCAGCGTATATAGCTATTCGTAGCCCCGCAGGGCTACGAATAGCCGATGGAGAGGAATACAGCCTTGCCTTCGCGAGCGGCTTTTTGGAACGCCTCTGGACCCCATGGGTACCAGTCGACTGGATTGTGGGCGTGCTGAAGCAGGTATGGGGATTTCTCGTGGATCAGGCGGTTGGTGTATTTGTAGCCGCCGCTATTAGAGTTCACGGTTGAATCATCCTCTCTGGATGGTTTTTCCGTTACTATACACCTCCAGCAGAACAAATATTAGTGTGAGTCTACACGTATTGAAGACACACTCCGGAAAACCGTGTTCAGGACTCAATATTACGACTCAAGTCAGTTGCTAAGGCGGTTAACGCAGCATACTCACACCCGTCGCTACACCCTACGCTCGGCGAAACTTCCATCATTCCAGGATAGCAATGATAAAACTGCGGTCCAACTCCACCTATTCGTTGGTCCCCGGTTACTAATCCGATGAACTGTAGAACTTCATGTGAGGCGACGCTCAAACTGAAGGGAAACACATTCTGCCGAGTCAGTAATGGATTTAGTAGAGGTCCTAGTCTCTCAATATAGACCGGGTCATCCAACAGTCCAGCTTGATCAAGAGAAATTGCCTCTCGCTGTAAGGCACCCGTACAAATCATGCATCCGTATTCAGGGCCAACGGTATGAATCCTCCAATCGGCGTGCAGAAATTCCCCTTCATGCACTCGCGCCAGAATCCCACCATCAATCACCGGGATCAGGTGGCCGTATGCCAGGGCATTTAGTACATGCCTTGGAAAAGGGCGGTCTACGCATGAAAAGAGAACATCACAGTCCATTGCCGCCGCGAGACCCTCTTCACTTAGCAACGACTTGTCGATGACCCGAATATCCATCTTGCTCGCCGTATGTGACGCCGTTATGAGCCTTTCACCCACTTCCACTTTACGAATGCGTCTTCGTGCATCCCTTCTAGTTGTTCCCAAAGTTCTGTAAATATTTCGAGGTTCAATGTAATCATGGTCAATAAGTGTTATTTTGGATACGCCTATTCGACTTAGTGCTTCTGCAACGATACTGCCCACACTTCCAAGACCGACAACCCCGACGCGCAATCGCGAAATAATTGACTGATTTTCATTCCCCCATACACTAACGGTAGCCGTTTGGAACTTAGTAGAGCGCACCGAAGGAAGCAAAGTCGGATGAAACGTCATTCGCAGATGACGACCAACTACACGTACAGAGGACGCCCAGTGAAGACTATAAATCCGTGGGCGTTCACGTTCCCAAAATCGCCCACTCCACGCCCCATCTGTACCCCACGTCATCCCTACCAAAGGGAGGCGTGTGTGTCCCTCCACAACTTCTGCTAAGCGATCACGCTCCGCCACAATGTCGTCATCGCTCATACCTTGCCACCCTGGACCGATATGGCTGTGAATCAACGCAATCCCACTGCCCTCTGGAACTATTCCTAGTACGCGGATCAGATAGTCCGATGTAAAAGCAACGTTTCCCGCCAATATGCGCTCCCCATCATTAGGTAGAGCCAGCTCGTGCAGAACTGCGGTCGTTCTTTCGATCCCCTTGCTTGGTCGCCAAAAGGCAAATGTGAGATCTTCTTGGCCAGGACCCTTTTCAAAGTGTTCACGGAGCCGCACGTCAAGGCCATTTGCCAACGCAATAGACAGCACACGTTCTTTGCCCTTTTTTCTCATAGGACAACCCCACTGAAGATGGTCGCAATACGCACCTCCATGATTTGGGGTGTTACCTGTTGTTGCCGCTCACGTAAATTGACGGCGCGAATCTTACCGACGATGTCGTTAGAAATGTACCGTCAATCCGCCATGAAACTGAGAAGTCTAACGCCATTCAACA
>JAJZCB010000107.1 GCA_021846285.1 Bacillota bacterium | reverse complement strand
ATCTTCCCGATGTGCGCAAACGGTATGAGCGGGCATGGGGCATGCAACTTCCTGCAGTTCCTGGTTTTGACAATCATCAGATGGTGGACGCCATTCACGCTGGCGCGCTGAAAGCCATGTACATCGTCGGTGAAGATATGGGCATTGTCGATTCCAATGCAAACTATGTTCAGGAAGCGCTCTCGAAGCTTGAATTTCTCGTCGTGCAGGAACTCTTCCTGACACGCACGGCGCAGTTTGCCGATGTCGTATTGCCCGCGAGCCCCAGTCTTGAGAAAGAGGGAACATTTACCAATACGGAACGGCGGATGCAAAGGCTGTACAGGGCGCTGGAGCCGCTGGGGCAGTCCCGTCCGGATTGGGAGATTCTCCAGTGCGTCGCCAATCGGCTCGGAGCCAACTGGTCGTATGGTCACCCAGCCGAGATCATGCATGAGGCCGCGAGTTTGGCGCCGCTCTTTGCCGGTGTGCGCTATGAGCGCCTGGAGGGGTTCAGCAGTTTGCAATGGCCGGTGCACGAAGACGGAACGGATTCCCCTCTCCTCTATACGGAACGTTTCGCCTTTCCGGACGGCAGGGCGCGACTTTATCCGCTGCAGTATATTCCGCCGCTTGCCACTGACGAAGAGTACAATCTGCACCTGAACAATGGCCGGCTTTTGGAGCATTTTCACGAGGGCAACATGACCTGTCGGACGGAAGGGATCAGGCGCAAGACACCGGGCGCGTTTCTTGAGATCAGTCCGGAACTGGCGCGGGAGCGCGGCGTGCAGGACGGAACGCTGGTAAGACTCACTTCTGCACACGGGTCGGTGAAAGTGCGGGCGCTGGTGACAGACCGCGTGCGCGGCGCCGAATTGTATCTGCCGATGAACAGCAGCGGGCTGGACGCCGTCAACTATCTCACCGGCAGCGAAAGCGACCGTGCAACGCACACGCCCGCCTATAAGGAACTTGCAGTCAGGATGGAAGTGTTGGGGGATGTGGGCGATCGTCCACTGCCGCGCAACAACCCGCGATTCGGAAGGCCCACGCCTCAGCGTGGCGTGCTTGTCGAAGACAAGTGGCGACGCCTGGACTATCGGCCACTGACAGAAGACGCAAGAGAAGGGACGTGAGGATGATGGCACAGCCGATTCAGAGCGTTCATCGCGATCCAGTGGATCCCACTGAGCAGGCTCTGCTAGATATCGCAGCAGAATTCGGCGCTCATAAGGACGCGGTCATCGCCGGACTGAACCTGTTGCAGGCTCTTCACGACGCGGGCGTTCTGGCGATCGCTTCGGGGCTGATTGCTGCGGGTGACAATGCGCTGGCGGTTATTCTTTCGCAGTTGAACGGGCAGGAAAGTCAAAGGACCATGCAAAATGTGGTCCAATTGGCAAAGGGTCTGAGTGCGATCAATCCGGAACAACTTGAAGTCGCGCTGTCGAGTGTCGCAGCGGGGCTTCACGCGGCGCTGACGCGACCGGATCAGACATCCCGGTTGGGTATGATTGATTTGTGGCAGGCTTTTCGCGATCCTGACGTCAGTGCGGCGCTCACTCTATTGCTCGGTTTTTTGCAGGGTATGGGGAAAGCAATGCGGGGAGTGCGCCCGTAGGCGGATTGACACGCGCCTACGGGCGACGCTGGAGATCGGAGGAATTTAGGGAAACGGATGGGCGGAAGACAGAGAAGCCCGTTTTATCGCGGGCTTTGCGTGAACTGCACGAGCATCCGGCGCAAGCAGTGTCGGAACTGTCACAAACTGATAGCCGTCCGCGCGCAGGCGATGAATAATCACAGGAAGGGCTGCCACAGTTCCTGTCAAGATCTCTCTTTCGTTGCCTGCGCAGTGCTGCAGAATGATGGCGCCCGGCCGCACTTCCGACAGTACATTTTTGACGACTTGTGTGGAGGGAATGCTGCGCCAGTCCCTGGAATCGACGGACCAGTTGACGACAATGTAGCCCATATGCCCAAGTTGAGTGATGACCTTACTGTCAACACTGCCGTAAGGTGCGCGAAAGTAACGCGCGTGGTACCCTGTTGCGCGGAGCAATTCGCGGTCTGTGGTTGTGACTTCCCAGTTCAGTGCCTGTTTGTCCACCTTGCGAAGGTTGCGATGGTCAAAACTGTGGTTGCCGAGCGCATGGCCTTCCCTGACGATCCGCAGTGTGACATTCGGATAGCGTCGCACCTGTTCTCCAAGGACGAAAAACGTGGCGTGCACGCCTTCGCGTTTCAGGATATCAAGAATCTGCAGTGTATAGCGTGAGTCAGGGCCGTCGTCAAACGTCAGGGAAACCTGCCTGCGGGGCGGTCCTTGGCGTGCGAACACGTGCGGGAACAAATGGGCGTAGTCCGGCTGGTCAGTGGGCCTTGTCGCCGCTGCGCGCGTCGTAACTCCGAGAGCGGCGAACAGACTGGCCGTCACCACGCCCGTCAATAACGCTAGTGACGATTTGTGCATGCGAAACCTCCTGGTCGGGGTGCAGGCGCTTGCTGCACTTCGTCCTGTAGGATGTCCATCCGACAGGTGTCTTAGCATAGCGAAAGGGTCGCATAGACTTCTGGCTGCGATGGTCAGAGCCAGAGTACAGGACCTTCCCCCGATCAGTTCGTTTCGAGTGGACTCACTTCAGCAAGCAGAAGCTCCAACTGGTTGGCGAATCGCTTGTCATCCTCGCCGGTTCTGGGGGCGGGGCCTTTCACGTGAAACGCTTTCCGGGACCGCCTCGCCCTTGCCGCAAGATCTCTTTCGAAAAGCATCTGGTCTATATTGTCGTTCGTATAACGCTTGCCGCTCGGGGATATGGCATGCCCACCGCGAACGAGCACAAGCGCGGCGAGTCCATAATCCTGCGTAACCACGACATCGCCTCCTGTCAATCGTGTGAGGATGGCCAGATCAGTGGCCTGCGGCGATGCGTCCACGGTGATATGCTGCTCATGTGTGAATTCATGGCGATAACTGCTGATCGTCCACACGGCGATGCCATATGTCGCCGCGATTTCGCGGGTGATGGTCAGTGCATGGCGCGGGCAAGCGTCGGCGTCAACCCAGATGATCATGAATCCTCTCTCACCTTGTCAAATGATAGGGCACAGTCGTGACGACGATGTCCTTTCGATACAGCAGGATGGTTCTCAGCATCAGGCTCGTCTGATTATGCAGCAAGTTCTGCCACCAGTGTTTCGCGATAAACTGAGGAATTGCCACGATAACATGATCCGGCTCACCTTCCCAGTTTTCGATCGTTGCCAGAAAACGCATGAGCGGGCGTACGATAGAACGATACTGACTGCGAGCGGTGACCAGTCGAATACCCGTGTTCCATTGCTCCCACTTGTCTTCCATGCGCACTATGGCGTCATCCTCAAAACCTACATAGAAGGCGATCACCTGGTCAGAGATGGAGAGCGCGTACGATAGCGTGCTCGCCACCACGCGATTGACACCCGCAATGGGCACAATCACAATCGTCTTGTGCGGACAAGGTTTTATCTGCACCATGTCGATGCGCAAATCATTGGCCACCGCCTCATAGTGTTTTCGAACTTTGAGGCCCCACATAATGAGAAGCGGCAGGACGATCAGTACGATCCAGGCGCCTTGGGTAAATTTGGCCACTGAGAAGACCACAGTGACGATCGCAGACAGAAAAGCTCCGAACGTGTTGATGGCTCCCCGCCACACCCACCCGTCCGGTTTCATCTTCGCCCAACGCTTGACCAGTCCCGTCTGCGCCAGCGTGAACGAAAGAAAGACTCCGATAGCGTACAGTGGAATGAGCGCATTGGTCTGTCCGTTAAAGACCACGATCATGATGATTGCGAGTGTGCTTAACACGATGATCCCGTTGCTGTACCCGAGGCGGTCGCCGCGTAACATGAACATGTGCGGCATGAATTTGTCCCTTGCCATCAATGCGGCGAGGAGAGGAAATCCACTATACGATGTATTGGCGGCCAAAATGAGAACTGCAAATGTGGAAAACTGTATGAAGTAGTAAAAGAAGCCGGACTGGAAATTGACTGCGGCCAGTCTGGACAGAACGGTCACGTTTGGGTTGTACTGCAGCCCGTGAATGTACGCCAGATAGGCCGTTCCAGCGAACATCAATCCTAACAGGAGGCCCAACCAAAGCAAAGTCTTTTGTGCGTTCTTAATGACTGGGTCGCGAAACTGGGGCGTGGCGTTTGAAATGGCCTCGATGCCTGTGAGCGCCGAACAGCCGGAAGCGAACGCCCGCAGCAGAACGATCAGGGTGATGTCTTTTGGCAGCGAACCCATGTGAGGCGTCGTCG
This sequence comes from Bacillota bacterium, assembly GCA_021846285.1. GTDB lineage: Bacteria > Bacillota > Bacilli > Alicyclobacillales > SLC66 > JAKADD01. Next base: position 8,233 of record JAJZCB010000107.1, on the reverse strand, counting down.
GATAGCGCCACCCTGCGTGCTGCAGGTGAAAGAATCCAACCACGATCAACACCAGCATGGAAAATACAAAAGCGTACGTCGGCCACATAAATGCCGACGCGGATTCGCGCAATCCCCGGAGGTTCATGATCATGATGACCAGAATCGAAAGAATGCACATCGGTACGGTCCACGGGAGCAGATTGGGAAAGGCGGACGTGATGGCCGCGATCCCCGACGACACTGACACGGCCACCGTTAGCGTGTAGTCGATGAGCAGGGCCGATCCAGCAACAAGACCAGCAACCGGACCAAATTGGTCGGATGCGACGGCGTATGCCCCGCCGCCCCCAGGATATGCCTTTATGACCTGGAGATAGGACAGGATCAGGGTAATCAGGAGGATCACGATGAGGGCTGCGATCGGCAAGCCGATCCAAAGTCCGGCTGCCCCGGCGAACGCCAACTCGGCCAGCGCTGCTTCGTAGCCATACGCCACGGAAGAGAGTGCATCGGAGGACAGAATTGGCAACGCCTTCAGTTTCGAAAGGCGTTGGTCTTGCAACTCTCGCAATTTTCTCGGACGGCCTATAAGAATCCGTTTCAACGTCGAAGGCAGGATTCATCCCGACCTTTCCCCGCATTTCGTCCAGAACGGTGTGCGGCTTCATTTCAGGACATTATTGCACGATGTCAGAAAAGGAGCAAGCAATACCGCGGGGAACTTTGCTTCACTTTGGGTCTAAAGTGTGAGATGCTTACAGTGAGCGTCATCGTATCCCCGGCGGTTTCTGAAAGAACGTTTGCAGCGAAACCGCAGGGTGTCTGTTGCCTTTGGGAGTGATCACATGGATTTTGCGGCGCCCGAAAGACTGTTGCGGTTGGATGCCGACATAGCGCGATCTGAGTTGCGTTACCATAATAAGCGGGTGTTGGTGACAAAAGAATTTACGTTTGACGCGGCCCATCACCTATATGCCTATGAAGGAAAGTGCGTCAGTCTGCACGGCCATACGTATCGTCTGATTGTCAGCGTGAGCGCGCCGCCGGATGAAACGGGAATCGCCATCGACTTTGCAGACGTCAAGACCATCGTCAAGCAAACGGTTGTTGACCGTCTTGACCACCAATATCTGAACGCAGTCTTACCCCCCATGAATACGACAGCGGAAAATATGGTCGTGTGGATGTTTCAGCGTATCGACGAAGCGCTCCAGGCCGGCCGCCAGGACAGACGTGTGGAGCGTATTGTCCTCTATGAGACGCCCACATCGTCGGTCGAGATTACGCGCAGGGAGATGGAGGCATGACGCAGGCGCTCGATCCGGCGGAAGTGACGCTTCCACTCGTGGAGATATTTGAGACCGTCGAGGGTGAAGGCACTGCTGCGGGATTTCCAACCGTATTTGTGCGCCTGTTCGGCTGTCCTCTACGTTGCTCGTGGTGCGACACGACATACAGTTACGCCCCGCATCGAGCAGAGATGACTCTGACAATAAATGAAATTGCTGAGCGCGTTGCTGCTTATAAAGCCATACGAATTTGTCTGACCGGCGGCGAACCGCTCATGTACAGGGAACGTTCTGCTGTTCTGTTAAATGCGCTGGCGGCGCTGTCGCACATCGTCGATATCCATGTTGAGACAAGCGGCGCGATCGATATTGCCCCGTTTCTAAAGAGCGTTGCGTCGGATAAAGTGCGGTATATCGTGGACTACAAGCTTCCAACGTCCGGGGAGTCCGGCAAGATGCACTTGCCCAACCTGGAATGTTTGAGACCGCAGGATGAACTGAAGTTTGTGATTGCCACCGACCAGGATTTTGAACTCGCATGTCATGTCCTTGAAACCTATCGACCCGATGGCACACCGCTCTTTAGTCCGGTGTGGGGAGAGATGGAGCCTCGGGAGCTGGTTCAGCGGATTCTGGAACGCGGACTCAGTCGCGTCAAATTGAATCTGCAGATTCACAAAGTGATCTGGCGCCCCGAACAGCGCGGGGTATAAGCGGCCAGTGGGAGGAGGATTCCGGGATGGAGAAGCGGGCTGTTGTTATTTTGAGCGGAGGGCTTGACAGTACGACATGTCTGGCGATTGCGCTTGCTGCGGGGTATCGCGTCTGGGCGCTTACGTTTGATTACGGGCAGCGCCATCGCGTCGAAATTGAATCGGCGCGTCGCGTCGCGCAACACTACCATGTGGAGGAACACAGGATTGTCGAATTGCCATTCATGCGGACGATCGGCGGAAGCGCCCTCACTGACGATGCGCTGGATGTGCCCGTGACAGGCGTGGCGGAGAATCAGATTCCTGTTACCTATGTTCCGGCGCGCAATCTGATCTTCCTGTCCGTGGCGGCGGCTTTTGCGGAGACCGTGGGCGCCTTCGCGGTGTATCTGGGCGTCAACGCGCTGGACTACAGCGGTTATCCAGACTGCCGCCCGGAATTTATCGAGGCTTTTGCGAAAACTGCCCGCCTTGGAACCAAAGCGGGCGTGAACGGGTTGCCGATCTCTGTGGAAACACCACTCTTGTCTATGTCGAAAGCGGATATTATTCGCCTTGGCACGACATTGCAGGTACCCTACGAACTGACATCCTCCTGTTATTTGGGTGGTGACATAGCCTGCGGCGTGTGCGACAGTTGTCGCTTGCGTCTGAAGGGCTTCGCAGAGGCGGGTCAGTCAGATCCCCTAAAGTACGCGTCAATGTAGGGCGATTCCGGGCATTTACTCCTGCGCTTCCCTTGCGCAGTGGTCGCACAAGCGACCGCCCCAGGCGTGGGGTGCGGACGTTTTCGCCCCGCATTCCACGCGCTGTCTGCAAATGTTCAGAGAATCCGTTGCACTTTATGCTATAATACAGGTTGCTTCAGCATGGCCCATTTTTTTGGCGTCTGACATTTTTGGGAGATGTGCGTTTATACGAGTGCGTATATGGGCAGTGTTCACTCACGATAGCGAGGTTGATTCGATGAATAAAAAACTGAGTTCCGGCAAGAAAACCGCTAAGACTGGCATAGGGAGCGGAGATGGCAGCGGCAAGGGCGGTGGAAACGAAAGTGTGGGCAAAAAGGTGAAATCGCGGAGGCGGCGCAAGATTGTTGCGGGCGTCAGCGCGGCGATTGGCGCGGTGGTCATTGGAACGGCGATCGCCGCCGTGTACGCGGCGATAAAATCGCCGGGCGGACATGGGTTTTTTGGTTCTATTATCCAGCCGATTATTGGCGCTCCCCAGGAGAACATCTTGCTGATCGGCAATAACGCGCGCAATCCGGCAGGTCCGCTTGATCTCGGTTCGGGCGGCGGGCAGGCTGACATTTTGATGGTTGTGCATATCGATCCTGTGAAACATCAGGTGGTTCTGATTTCCATTCCGCGCAACGTTTTGTTTGCGCAGCCGCAGTTCAACAATCCGATTCCGAAGATCAAGAGCCTCTTTTTCATCGGCGCCCAGATGCAGCCAAACCAGGCTGCGCAGCTATCCGTCCAGGCCGTTTCGCAGTTGACGGGGTTGCCGATCAATCACTGGATTGTGACTGACTTCCAAGGATTCCAGGATGCGATCAACGCGGTGGGGGGTATTCGGGTTGACGTTCCCGGCCGCCTTTACGATCCGGGCTACAGCGGCGCCAACCTGTATCCTGGGTGGCAAACCCTAAACGGCCAGCAGGCGCTGGCGTACATCCGTATCCGCCAAAACCAGGCGAGCAGCACGATTCGCGTCAACGACTTCCAGCGGATGAACGCCGAGGCCCAGGTATTGCAGGCGCTCAAAACCAAGCTGCTGAGTCCAGGCACGGATATATCGAGTATTGGCGGGCTCATCGCAACGTGGAAAAAAGATATCGCAACGGATATGAACACCTCCGATCTGATCGCGCTGGCGGCGGATCTCCCCGGTGCGAAAGTGACTCATATTACGCTTGGCAATATCGGAGACTCCATGCAGTTGGCCAGCGCGCCACTCTCAGGAGTCAATCAGGAGAACTACATCACGGGCGCGTACTATGACGTGCTAAACCCGGCGCACATCCAGCAGATGCTAAAGCCGTACGGATCGACCGGTTCGGCGACGGGGCTCCAGGCGCTTCCTGCGCCAAGCACCATTCCTGTGCAGGTATACGGATCTTCGGACGTAGTTTCAAAGCTGCAGGCGGCGGGGTTCCAGGTGACATCGCTGGGAGCGGGCAACGGGACGTATCCAGTCCAGATCATGTATCCGGCCGGCGACATCGCCTGGGGTTGGCAGGTGGCGCGAACACTCGCCACAGGCAACGGCATCGTGGAGCCGGGCAGTCCGAATCCAAACGCGGTGGTGGTTTATGCGCCATAGCGGACGCGGGCGCGGTGCAGTCAGCACAAGCGTGATCCACACACCTTCTGCAAAGTTGATCATTCACAGCAAGGCTTGATACTTTCGCGACACAAGAAACGGGCGTCCGGCGACGCCCGTTTCTTGTGTCGTGAGAGTGTCATGCGCCATACTGGACGAAGGTACTACTTGTACGATCAGACGAATATATCTCTACAAACCGGAGGGAAATTTGTGCTACTGGTGACTGCGGAGCAAATGCGCAAGATCGACCAAGTCATGATCGGGGAGGTTGGAGTGTCTGCTGTCGCGCTGATGGAGCTGGCTGGCGTCGCCGCAGCGGATGTTGTCACTGCCAAACTGACCACCGGACGGGAACGGGTCGACATCGTTGTTGGAAAGGGGCATAACGGCGCGGATGGTCTTGTCGCGGCACGGCATTTGTTCGCTCGCGGCTGCCATGTGCGAGTATGGCTTGCTTCAGAAGAGTCGGCCTTGTCTCCGTTGACGTTTGCGCAGTTGCGCTCCTACCGTGCGCTTGGCGGTGCGGTAGCCGACGCAGGGGATGACTTGTCAGGCAGCGATCTGATTGTCGATGCCCTGCTGGGAACAGGCAGTCGATTGCCACTCTCCAGTACCGTGAGGGTGTTCGCAAAGGCCATAGTGGACGCGGGAAAAAGGGTGATTTCCATCGATCTTCCGACGGGGCTGGACGCCGATACCGGGCTGGTCGATGAAGCGGCCGTTCGCGCCGACGTTACTGTGACCTACGGTTTTGCCAAGCCGGGTCTCTATCAGTTCCCTGGCAAGCAGTATGCCGGCGCCGTGGTGATCGCTGATCTGTCCATGCCCGAGGCGTTGGCCATAGACGCGGGAACCAGAACGTTCTTGTTGACCGGTCCGGACTGTGCAAAGCGTTACCTGACACGCCCTGTTGACAGTCACAAAGGAACGTTTGGCCGTGTAGGCGTCGTGGCGGGCAGCGACGGCATGTATGGAGCCGCCCGTCTGGCAGTACAGGCGGCTTATCGGGCGGGAGCTGGACTCGTTCAGTACTTTGCCCCTGACGGACTGAGCACGGCTGTGTGCCAAAGTTTTCCACAGGAAACCGTGATCAGGCGGTATCCTGGCGTGGACGATCATTGGGATGCGGCTCGAGCAAAGTCCTGTGCGGCGTTGTTCGACCATGTTTCGAGCGGTTTGTGCGGCCCGGGTCTGGGGCCCCGGTTTGTGGAGGCGGCGAGTCAACAGTCAAGCGCGCTGGTTCCGTTCGCGGAGGCTGCCATGCCGCTGGTGCTTGACGCGGATTTCCTGCAGGCCTTGGCTTCTTTGCCGGGTGGTATGCAGGACTGGTTTGCGCGCAGGCGGCATGCTACCGTGATCACGCCGCATCCCAAGGAGTTTTCCGCCCTGACGGGATTGGCGGTTTCCGAGGTGCAGGGTGACCGCGTGAAGCATGCAGTCGAATTTGCCGTACAGTTTGGCGTGCATGTCGTGCTAAAGGGAGCGGCTACGGTCATTGCCGCCCCGGACGGCGTGGCATTCATTAACACGACTGGAAACTCGGGACTGGCGTCCGCTGGTACTGGCGATATTCTGGCAGGCTTTGCGGCGGGGCTGTTAGCCGGTGGATACTCTGCTTTGGACGCTGCGCTTCTCGCCGTATACGTGCACGGCCTTGCTGCTGATCTCGCCTGCGACGATAGGGAAGCGCAAGAGTCACTCACCGCTTCTGATCTGCTGACATGGACGGGACGGGCCTTTCGACAAATTTCCCGGGCAATGGACAAGGAAACGGTCTCTTTGACATGATACGACGGTATTGGGGTGATCGTGTGCGAACCAAAAACTGGGTAGCATTCCTGTTTACACTGTGGCTCGGCCTGGCGTTGGTGGGTTGCGGTCAGTTGAACGCCACCCAGATGGTCAAACAGTTGCAATCTGTGCAAAGCGGTATGAACAGTTACAAGAGTACAGCTTTTATGACAGTCCATATTCAGGACGGCATTCAGCGCTACTATGTCGAAACGTGGTATCAGGCGCCCAATCTGTACCGAATTGCATTAGGTAATGAAAACAAGGACATCTCGCAGATCATTGTCCACAATGCGCAAGGCATCTACCTGATCAGTCCCGGCGTCAAGCGGGTCATCCGGTTTCAGGGGGATTGGGCCGAGCGGCAGGGTCATCTGTATCTGTACCACTCGCTGCTCAGCAAGATTTTGGCAGTCGCAGAACCGCAGTATTCTGTGAAAGACAAAGTGGTATCGTTCATGGTGCCGACCGATCCACTCAATCCTCTCATCAGCAGTCAAAAGGTGGAGCTCGAACAGGGGTCTTATGCGCCGAAACAGATCATTCTGTACGACAAAGCGAAGCAACCTGTGATTACGATGACTTACCTGACGTTTCAAAAGGGCGTTACGTTTGACGCAGGCGCTTTTTCTCCTGACCAGGCAACCACTCTGAAGGCGATTGAAATGCCTGTGAGTACCGTGGAGCAGGGCTTTGGGGTGATAGAGCCGACGTTTGTACCGACGAACGACAGCCTGGAAGATGAATCGGAACTGAACGGAACGGTGTATGTCCGTTATACCGGGCCTGAACCATTTACCATTGTGGAGAGCAGACCACAACCCGGGGGGCTGGATCTCGGCGCCGGACAATTGCTGACTCTGTACGGTGTTCCTGCAGTGCTTATCGGATCTGGCGGCGTTCATCAAATGTACTGGCTGCACCGAGGCGTTGAGTTTCAACTGACCTCCGATATGAAGGTGAGTGACATGATTCAGGTGGCTGCATCCACATTGGGCGACTATGGGAAGTAGCGGTGAGGAACAGGCGCCTCTGTTCGCTGAGGGGGGTACCGGATGCACAGCGCTTGCGTAACCCCCTTTCGCGCGCATTTGTGTTATGCTTGCTGGGTGAGATGAATCCATACGTCTATCGCGAATCGCCAAGTTTCAGAAAAATAATGAAAAAACTTCGCCTTGAACTGGATGTCTTTCTCTGAAGTGCGTTATAATACGAAAGGGAATTGGGGTCGTGAGGGGGATCTAGCATTGTCGAGGTCAAGGCGGATTGCCGTGAGCATGCCACCCTATCTGTTGGATGAGGTTGATGGTTTAGTGGCCCAGGAACGGAATAGCAGGAGCGATCTGATCAGACAGGCGACGGCGATGTATGTGCGAGAACGGAAAAAACAAAGGATCCGCGAACTTCTGCAACAGGGATATCAAGAGATGGCAGTGATCAACTTGCGGCTGGCGTCTGAAGCATTTGAGGCTGAGGCGGAAGCCGAAGTCATTGCGCAACGACTTGTCAGCGGGGTTTAAACGCATGAACGTCAAGCGCGGTGACGTGTATTATGCGGATCTGTCCCCCGTTGTGGGGTCTGAGCAAGGTGGATTTCGTCCCGTTTTGATCATTCAAAACAACATCGGCAACCGATTCAGTCCCACCGTGATTGTAGCAGCGATTACCGCGCAGATTCAAAAGGCCAAATTGCCTACTCATGTGGAGATCATCGCATCGGAGTATGGGCTTGAACGCGACTCGGTTGTGCTTCTGGAACAGATTCGGACCATTGACAAACAGCGACTGACAGAGAAGATTACCCACCTGGACGATGAACTGATGCGCAGAGTGGATGAGTGTCTGCAGATCAGTCTTTCCTTGATCGACTTCTAACGGAATGTAACGATTGGATTACCATATGCCTGTATACGCAGGATGGTTACCGATGGGCTGAAGAAAACTTCAGGCCCGTTTTTTCGTGTTCCTATAAGGGGGGAGTCCATATAAATATACGCTTGAGACAGTCTTACAAGCACCGATGGACTAACTCGCCGGTTCCTGTGAGCGCCTGATGGCATGAGTTGTCCGAACTCTGAATAGGGTGTACAAACAGACCCGCTTGGCTGGGATCGTATACTGTGCCGA
>JAJZCB010000012.1 GCA_021846285.1 Bacillota bacterium | reverse complement strand
GTCATAGACCGTGATATGATACCCCGAAATCTCATAGGCCGCCGTCACGACGCCGCCAACTCCGCCGTATCCAGCGCCGTTGTTGCCGTAATAGACGTGGGCGCCCCGGTCGCGGATCACAAAATGATAGCTGACGATGCCCGGTACACGCATGTCGGATCCTGGAATAACGCCTTCCCACAAGGTCTGAGACTTGGCCGCAGCCGCACCCAAAGCGTTCATGACAAACGATCCGCTGAGTCTGTGCATGGGAATGGTCACAGCATCGTTCTGGTTACCGTTAAAGCGTTCGAGGACGATCGCGGCTGATGTAGCCGAAAGCGGTGTGCGCAACCGGAGCGTAACAGGCGCCAGAGTGCGATCGGCTCCAAACGGAGACCGATACAACGTCGAAAAAGAATCATGATAAATGCCTTCATACCAGGGCGCCTTACCCGCTTTATGACCATGCGCAGCGTTGTTCACACGCTGAACTGCAAGTGCGTGAAACCCTGAGGGCGCCTGCGAACCGAGTAACCAAGCCATTGCGCCTACCGATAAAGCCAGCGCTGCCCATCCGCTTCTCTTCATGAGACTGTTCCACCCTCCATCTGTGAGTTCCTCGATTATGTCCGCGACCAACGCTGCGAAACGGCCAAGCACTCCATGTGCGCGATCGTGTGCATAGCGCCGTGCACGCCGTCATGCCTTACCCTCGCTCATGCAGATGCCTTTGCAACAGCGCATGCTTTTGCGCAAACGATTTCATCTACAACGAAAAGACCACCCAAGAAAATCGGCCGTCTCTGCCGGCCGGAATTGTATGCTGTGCCGCTTCTCAAACACGGCTGCGCCGAACTCGCCTCGGCACAGCATACAATTCCGGCCAAGCGGGTTTTTCTTCCCGGTTGTTGGGGCGGAGCAGCAGCATGAATCTATCCCGCTACGTCTAGCTTCTAGTTTGCCTCATTAACGATCAGTGCGCAAGAGCGAATCATCCATCCGATGGTCGCACACTTTCCAATCGCGCTGCTGTATCTGGCGGTGTTCATTCAGTTGACTGGGTATGTCTTTGGAACAGTACATAGCCCCTTCAAACCCATCGCCATTCAGTCTAACGCAGCTCTACCATGAATCTTCGGTTAGGGGGTAATATTCTCTTCCTTCTTTTGTCGCACTCCGGCCCAAGATGTCGGTGAGTTCCTTCGGGCCGTTTCAATTTGAACCCCCGAAGTCTCATAGCCCCTTAAGGTCAACGAGACATTGATATGGAAATGAAGTTCGAGACCTCTCTCGTTAAAATGCATGGTATAAGCCCCGCAATATGGGGTTTCAATGTAAAGCAGTGTCAACTTTAACGTGTGACAAACTGGCCAGGCTGCAAACGTGACGGCCTCTTGCCGATGTAATGACAAGTCCTTGATAAATTCATCATGAATATGCACCGGGGACTGAAGATCAAATAGGAGTATACGCTCCTCGCGCTCCACATGACAAAGCCGAACCTGTAACCTTGCCCCTACACGGGCAAACCCGACCCTTTGAAGCTTCTCAGGGTTATCCTTTATCTGGTACCAGCGACCATCGAGATCTGGGATGTTGTCGGGGATTGGATGGGCTGCTGGAACTGAATAGGTCATATCTGCTAGGCGTTGCCGAAGGACAACACTATCTTCCGCTGACTGCGGATCGTTTCTGTTTCCTTGCCACTCGTCGACTATATGCTCATATATTAAATCTAGTAACGTCTGAGTTTCCTGATTGGTATTTTTAAAGGCCGATGTTGCTGCAATGACGATTCGTTGTTCGGGAGCGACAAAACAGAGTTGGCCAAATGCGCCGTCACCCCTGAAGCACCCTCTTCGGCACAAATGAATTTGGTAACCGTAGCCTTGTGCCGTATCAATTCCTTTTGCCTCTTGACGATTATCGCTTTGTTCTCGGGTAGCCAAGGACACGTACGCTTCGGAAACAATGGTTTTGCCCTGATACGTACCCCTGTTCAATAGCAGTTGACCAAATTTGGCTACGTCCTGAGTTGTTAAACTCAAACCCATGCCTCCGGCGGCGATGCCCATCGGACAAGTTTCCCATTCAGGGCGCTCGATTTCCAAAGGCTCAAACAACCGTGGCGTTAGAAAATCAACCAAGTGTTGACCTGTCGCTTTCCAAATGATCGCCGACAACAGATAACTGGCAGGTGTATTATACGAGTAATACGTCCCTGGCTCGCATTCCACCTCCAATGACAAAAAGGCCTTAACCCAATCCTTTTCGCTCACAACCGCGTCGTAAATGTTAGAGCGATGACCCGTATTCATCGACAAAAGATGGTGAATTGTCATTCTCGCCAGATTGTCCGATATCTTCTCTGGACACCGTTCAGGGAAAAAACGAATGACCGGATCGTCCAGATGGAAATATCCGTTATCCAACGCTATACCAACAGCGATCGAGGTGAAACTTTTGCTAAGCGAATACAACAATTGAGGGCAATCCGGTCGATACGGCGCACGCCACATTTGCGTAGTTATCTGGCCATCTTGGAGCAGTATAAAGCTATTCACCTGCAATCTATTTTGCTCGATTTGATCGAAAAAACGCGATAGTGCCCCTGAGGAGAGACCATGGTTTTCCGGGGAACTGCTCGTAAATGAACTCAACCGTTCTCTCCCTTTCCATTTTTTCTCCATCCTACCGAAGGGATCCATCCGAGTTTTTGCTAGACTTACTATCGAACTATGCTGCCCCTATAACGACGTTATCCCTTCCGGCGTTGCCCTGCATAATTATGCGAAGACACGGCAAGCATCGAGTGCACGATGACTCGCCCGTTCTACGTATGCCAGAATTTCTTCAAGTGAGAATACCTTCAGTTCTTGGTGCACGTGATCAATTGGGTAGTCAAAGTCGGCCAACGCATCTTTCTTGAGCTCAAAGATGTCCGCCTCCGTGACTTCTTCGATCCTGGGCATTTCCTCAGCCGTCTCGAGGCACTCGTATATTCCCCTGCACTGGTACAACTCATTGAGTTTCGCGTTGCATAACCTGAAATCCTCATGATACCGCTCGTACAATGAAGGATCTTTTCGTAAGATTTCTCTAAACCCACTAAAGTACGACTTCGTCGCCCAAACTTCATCGGCAACCAAGTGGGTCAGGTACCCCAACATAAAAGGATCGGATATCTGTTCCCTGTATTTCAGGATAAATCTACCGTACTCCCATGGTGTGCCGGGGCAGTTCTTAAAGGGGGGCCCCTTAAAATGCGTATCGAGCTTGGCATTCGTGGCGTCAGGCGCCAGAGCCCCGAGCAACATTCGACCACGTTGGTCAATATGTAATTCAGATCGCACATAATCAGCGATCAGCAAATGCATGAATCGAGAGCCCATTTGAACCACTCCCACGATGAGTTTGCAAAGGCACGATCAAGGACCCGGGCTATTGCCAAACCATATTCTACTATTTTCCCGCCAATCAGACCGGGGGCTTATGTCACTCTACGGCCCGTTTGTTCAACCTTCGCGGTTCTCTGTCGGCGCATGATTATGCACATAGTACCACTGTTTCGGGCTTGAAGTTGTTAGTCTCAGCTCCAAGCCCCTCAGTGGAAAACGCTATACCCACTGAACGAAGCAGCGCCCATACGCCTGTTGTCCCGATGCGCCACTCAGGGTGGCGTATAACTGCGTCATTTCCGGCTTCTCATGACCGCGAATGGACTGTTCCATAACCAACGGAGCCCCCTGGTTAATGAGGACAGTGGCCAAGGTGTGCCTCATTTTGTGTGGACTAACCTTCTCTTCCAGATTGCACCGACTGGCTATTCTCTTGAACATGTACTGTATCTCGTGGATTGACATCCTGTGTGGACGTCTTTCGGTGACAAACAGGGCCCGACCATCATCGGTTCTTGCGTTCAAGTAATGTTGCATCCATATCCGGAACTTTGTCCCAAAATAGACCTCTCCTTCTTTGCCCCCTTTCCGAGAACTGTGACGGCTCTACGTTGCCAGTCAATGTCGTTCCGGTTGATCCGCTGAATTTCCGCCACTCGGCAACCAGTCGCGAATGAAAATTCGACCAGCGCGTGTTCCAGCGTACTCCGGCAGGAAGCTGCAATCGATAGGCTTCGATGGTGTGACTCGAGAATCCCTCTTGGCGGCGGACCGCTAGAAATGCTTCGGACGCTTCGCTGAGACGCATCGTGGATCCCTCCTCTAGTTTCAACCGGCGAAATCCGGTCGTTACTAGAATGGACATTCTTACTCCGAAGTTATTACCTTGATTTCGTTCCCACTTTGGAGAGACCTGATGACAAATACGCTGCATATTCATGCGCCCGCTCTGGCAAGAAGCTTATTGATTATTGGTCCGGTAATGCTCTAAGGTCCATAGACAACAGGATCGGTTATTGGGCTCCGCCAGTCACGGGATGCCGTAGGAATCGAACAAACAGTCGCTCCGGCGACCCCGTTCCCGATTCCGGACTCGGCCCTGCGTCCGTGAAGTCATGCCGGCGATAGAGGCGAATGGCCGGCGCATTATCGGTCTTGACGTGCAGGATGATGCGCGAGGCGCCCTGCGATTGGGCCCATTCAACGACCGCGTCCACCAGCCGGTCTCCGACTCCTTGGCCTCTCGCGAAGGGCGCGACCCACATGGAGATCAACTCGGCATCAGCCTGGTTCCAAGTTCCAGCTGCCATCCCCGCCGGTCGGCCGTTTACATCAGCGATCAGGTTGAGCGGCACAGTCGTCAAGCGATGTCGCCATCGTTGTTCCGTATCCCCGGCGCCCTGCCAGTCGGCGAGCGTCGCGCCAAAGGCTTCGGGAGCTTCACGAAGTGCCTCCAGCCTCAGATGACGCCATGCCCACCAATCATCTGGTGTGAGTCGCTGTACTGTGATCATTAGGCTACCTCCACGGTCTATTAATTACATCTCATGTGCGCTTGTATCACACTCCACCCCTGATGCGCAATAACCGTCCACGATCTGAACGGAATAATCATGCACCCGTAGCTCAACGATATTCTTCAGTACTTGCACCCGTAAGCCGAATAGGGACAAAATGAGTTGGACGTTCGGACGCGGAACGTTGCGTTTTCTTTGTGACTCCACATATAATGTAAATATGAAAACAACAAACTATTTTGACACCTTCATAGAAGTTGCAGATGACTGCCCCGTCCATTCGGCAGAAATTCCGTCTCAAAAAAGGGATGGTAAGACGGTAGCCTATCTGCAATATGAGTTGATTATTAATCATCCATATATGTACACATCTGACGATGTGCTCTTTCAGGTGTTCGTTCAACGAACCAATATCCAGACCGATACCCTACCGGAGGAGCGTAGCAAGTTCTTTTCAAAGGGACAGCCATGTTTTCGCTCCTCGCCTCTGGCAAAACGCTACGGTTGGGGTATCCATAGCAACAGTGAAGGTAAACTTGCCATTTATTCTGTTCAATCAGAGGAGTACAAACAGTTAGTTTCACGCCAGGACATTAGGCATCTTAAAGCCATGCGCTCCAAACAGGGCTAGCCAGTCATTCCTGAAGGATTCCCCATAAATTACCCGTTTGTCTTACGTCGCTTATCTGCCCGTTAACGATACAAGCGACCAGAAGCTTTCTGCATACTTGTTCGCTTCGGATGTATAAATCGATCTTGCCCTCACTGCCACGCCCTAACCAAATTCTCACGGCTCGGTTTCCGCCAGTATACAGCTTTATTTTCCAGTATAGGATTTTATTTTTCGGTACACAACTTTATTTTCCGCGATCATGTCGCTTTTCTACTGCTGCGGCGACAAATTTCATTCTGCGCTGCGCCGTGGTGATCGACCGCCGGCTATCCTATTCACCGAGCGTCAAGGTCGTCGCCCTGCTGCTGCATGCCGACGTGAACGACAAGTATGATTTTAACGGCTACCAGAATCGAGTGATGACTGTTACCGTGACCGTTGGATGGAAGATCAACGAAAAGTTTTTAAGGCCTCCGCTATCTACGCTCATAGCGCCATGATCGTTCCTCTAACCGCCATCCAGTCTCCGACGGCGTTCTCTCCTGCATTTTCCGGCGCGTCAACTCCGCATCCCATTCAGGGGATTTCCCCCGCTGGATCATCCCACTTTTCGTTTACCGCTTTGCAAACTGGCGACTACGCTATCGGCTGTGATGTGCCCGGTCACGCTGCGCTCGGGATGTGGAACCACTTCAACGTTTCGCCGTCCGCGGACAACCCGGGCATTTCATTTTAGCCGCTGTGCCGCCGATTCGAAATAGGCTCGTCGGCTGTGCGGATGTCCATGACGGGACAACAGCCCCCTGCATCTACTGGACTGTAGCCGCAAGTGGCGGCTCCCATACCGTCTTGCAGGAGGTTGTCGCGATGCACGTGTTTGGTCACTACACGCAATGGGCCGTTGTGTTTCTCATCATCTTCGTTCTGTTCTTCCTGTTTGTTCCTGATCGCGCCTAGCGACAGGCGACAGGCGAGCGACAGACATGCCGGACCCAGACCATGCCGGATCAGTGACCACGGGTCCGGCATGGTCGCCCTTCCATCAGCGCCGACCATGCCGATGTGGCGCCAACACAGCGTAAATGGTCCTGTGAATAGGCGCGTCCACCTCTCTCTCTTCCGCCATTGCGATCAGATCGCCTTGCAGACTGTCCAATTCCAGCGGCCGACCTTTTTCCAGATCACGGTGCATAGACGAAGTCATCAGAGGATTTAATCCCGCCACCCGCTCCATCATCGCTGCATGAAACGTCTCCTGGAGATCGATCCCGTTCGCCTGCGCCACGGCGATCAACTCGCCAAACATCTGCGCAAGCGCCAGACGTGTGCTGTGCTCGCGCCAGATGATTCCGATCGTTGATCGCGTTGCCGCCGTCATGCCGCTAAAGGCGCACAGGAACACGTATTTCTTCCACAGTTCGCGCAAGATATGCACTCGCCTGACAGCCGGAATGTGCGCTCGCAAAAAGGCTTCCTGAAGACGGTCCAGCACACTCTCGGTCAGCGGGTCTACAGAACCTTCGTCTCCCAAAGCCCCGTAGACAATGTCCCTGATATCGCTTGTTTGCACGACCGCCCCTGTCTCATCGAGTGTCGTCTCGATATGGCAGGAACCTCCCAATACGCGAGTCGCTCCGAAGTCGCGTTCCAGGCGTTCCATATGCCGCACACCGTTCAACAGCGGCAACAACACAGCGCCTCCTTCCGCAAGTATGCGGAGATCATTCCAGACGCCCTCCAGGTGATACTGCTTGACAGCAATCAGAACGACCTCGCAACCGATGAGTTCCTCACCACTCCGTGCCAGCTTTGGTTTCGCCAGAAACAGGTCCCCATGCACGCTTTTCACAGTCAGCCCGTGTTGCAGCGCCTGATACCTGCCTTCGCGCACCAGAAAAGTAACATCCTCTCCAGCCTCCGCCAGCAGCGCGCCAAAATAGCCGCCGACCGCCCCTGCGCCAATCACTCCGATTTTCATCGATGCCACCTCCCAATATCATTCCACGCTAAAGTAGCGTCCTTCCGGGTGAGAAAAGACCATAGCCGACACGGACGCCTCCGGATCCATCATGAAACCGTCCGTCAATTCCACACCGATGTCCTGTGGGGCCAAGAGTCGAAACAGCCGTTCCTGATCCTCGAGCGATGGACATGCAGGATAGCCAAACGACACGCGAATTCCTTGGTACCTGGCGATGAACCGTTCCCGCATTGTCATGTCCGGCGGGTCTGGAAAGCCCCAACTGTCACGCAAAATGTGGTGGAGACGCTCGGCAAACGATTCGGCGAGTTCGAGCGCCAGTGCTTGCAGGGCATGTGAACGCAGGTAGTCTCCCTGCGCTTTCCAGTGTTCCGCCAGTTCCCTTATGCCTGTTCCCGTCGTTACAACAAAGAACGCCACATAATCCGTCACGCCACTGTCGACTGGACGTAAAAAATCCGCAAGACACAGACGCTCATCTTTCTGTTGCCGAGGAAACTCAAACGTTTCGCGAACCTGGCCGCGATTATCAGGCTCGTAAATAACCACGTGATTGCCGTCGCTGTTGGCCGGAAAAAAACGGTATACGGCATGGGCGGTGATGCGGTCATACCGCCGGGCGTCGCGGAGCAGATCATCCACGTGGTTTTTTAACTCTGTCGCTTTGGCGTCGCCTGCCGCCAGCAGTTTTTCTACATTGCCGCGAAGGCCAAGATGCTTGCCAAGCAACATCTGCCAGTTGATGTACGGTTCCAGAAGCGCGAGCGGATACTGTCTCAGTACATGCCGATTCAGATCAGGCGGAGTAAAGACAGCTGCGTCCTGGGCGATCCTTGACCGCATAGTCGGCGCCAATCCTGCCTTTGGCTCGGGTCTTGCTACCGAAGGCATGACGTCCGATTGCAGGTGGGAGCGAAGTTGCTCAATCAAAGCGACTCGTTCTTCCGGTCGCGCAAGGCGATTGGCCAGATCAAGACCTTCCATCGCATCTTTGGCGTATAGGACAACGCCGCCATACTCCGGGGCGATGCGGGTATCGGCAAATTTTTTGGTGAGCGCGGCGCCGCCTACCAGAAGCGGCACCTCGACGCCCGCATGTCTCAAATCCTGCGCGGTTGTCACCATCTGCTGCGCCGATTTCACCAACAGACCGGACAAACCGATCGCGTCCGGCCGTTCCCTGAAGTACGCCTCAATGAGTTGCTCAGGCGGCACCTTGATACCCAGATTGATGACGCGATACCCATTGTTGGCCAAAATGATCTCAACAAGGTTCTTGCCAATGTCGTGGACATCACCCTTGACAGTAGCCAGAATGATCTTGCCTTTGACGGCGCTCTCTTCGCGTTCCATAAATGATTCGAGGAAAGCCACAGCCGCCTTCATGACCTCGGCGCTTTGCAGCACTTCCGCCACAATCAGTTCATTGGCGTTAAAAAGGCGACCCACCTGCTCCATGCCTGCCATCAAGGGGCCATTGATGATGTCAAGAGGAACGTATGTCTTTAACGCCGTCTCCAGATCAGGAACCAACCCGCCCTTCGACCCATCGACGACATATCTGGCCAACCGTTCCTCCAACGAGAGCGATTCACTGACAACTTTTTTCTCCGGTTTTTTCTCCCGATAAAACGCTGTAAATTCGGCCACCGTCTGATCACTGGTCGAAAACAGCAGGTCTTCCGCCAGTTTGCGCTCCGCTTCCGACAACGACGCGTACCGCTCCAATTTCTCCGTGTTTACGATCGCAAAATCCAGTCCGGCGCGGGTGCAGTGATAGAGAAAGACGGCGTTTAACGCCTCCCTGCCCGCTGCGGGCAGTCCAAACGAAACGTTGCTGACACCAAGAATCGTGTGACACTCGGGCAATGCCTCCTTGATCAGCCGAATCCCTTCGATGGTTTCCGCGGCAGCGCCTACATAGTTCACATCGCCCGTACCGACTGGAAACACCAATGGATCAAAAATCAGGTCTTCTGGCAAAAGGCCGAACCGATTCACCAGGAGATCGTAGCTGCGCCTGGCAACGGCCAGTTTGCGGTCGCTCGTAACCGCCATCCCTTCTTCGTCAATCGTGCCCACCACCAGAGCCGCGCCGTACTTGTGAACAAGAGGAGCCACTTCACGGATACGCTTCTCTCCGTCCTCCAGATTGACGGAATTGATGATCGCTTTCCCCTGGCTGTGCCGCAGACCGGCTTCCAAAACGGCTGAGTCTGTTGAATCGAGCATCAGAGGCGCTTTGACCATCTTGCTCGCAATCGCCAGAAAGCGCTCCATATCAGCCATTTCATCGCGGTCGGGGTCAGCGACGCAGACATCGACCACCTGTGCGCCGCCCTTGACTTGCTGACGGGCGACCTCAGCGGCTTCTTCGAACCGACCGCTCTCAATGAGTCGCTTGAACTTTCGGGAGCCAATGACATTGGTGCGCTCTCCAACAAGAAGAGGCCTGTTATCCGGTTCGACGTAAACGGGGTCAACACCCGACACGGCCCGCAGAGGCGCCCGCGCGGCAGTTCTGGGCTTGTACGGGCGGAGCGCGTCGGCTAATGCGCGAATATGTTCCGGTGTTGTTCCGCAGCATCCTCCAGCGATGTTGATCCACCCCTGCTCGGCAAACGCCGCCATCTTCCTGGCGAGACCGGTCGGCGATTCGTGGTAGTGACCGTCTTCATCAGGCAAACCGGCGTTCGGATAGCAACTGACTGCCGCGTGAGACAATCCCGCCAATGTCCGTACATGATCGCGCATGAACTCAGGGCCGGTCGCACAGTTTAGACCGACGGACACCGGCTTGAGATGAGCGACAGAGATATAGAACGCCTCAATGTTTTGTCCGGCGAGCGTGGTTCCCATTGGCTCTATGGTGCCTGAGATCATGATCGGCACTCTCCGACCCACTGCTTCGAAGGCGCGTTCGATACCGATTCCGCCGGCCTTGACATTGAGCGTGTCCTGTGCGGTTTCCAGCAGAAGAGCGTCAACGCCGCCCCGCAGCAGGCCGCACGCCTGCTCAAAATACGATTCGACCACATCGTCAAAGGTGACTCCACCCGTAACAGACAGCGTCTTGGTCGTCGGGCCCATGGAACCGGCGACGTAACGAGGAAAGTCCAGCGTCGAATACTTCAGGGCCGCCTCCTTGGCGAGTCGAGCCGCCGCAACATTGATGTCCGCCGTGAGATGCGCCAGTCCATACTCCGCCAGGACGATACTCATAGCCCCAAACGTGTTGGTCTCTATGATGTCGGATCCAGCTTCCAGATAAGCAGCGTGGATGCCAGCAATCGCGTCGGGGCGGGTCAGCGTCAAATACTCGTTGCACCCCTCGTATTCGTCTCCGCCAAAATCATCTGCGGTCAGATTCAGGCGTTGAATCATGGTGCCCATGGCGCCATCCAAAATCATGATTTTCTCTCTCAATCGCTCAGCGAGCCCCGGTAGTTCGGCAGCTGTCGCGAGTGTTCTCTGGTCTTCTGAAATCACGCTCATCGTCTCCCTGTAAGAGGCTGTCCGAAGACCGGAAGGATCTGGCGGACACTCGAAAAGTAGAGGTACACAGCCAGGACCTGTCTGCCGTACGCGCGCTCAATCGCTTCCTTGTACAGCTCAACCTGCAACTCATATCGCTTGGCAGACTCCATGCAATCACCATACACATGGTCCGTTTTATAGTCGAGAAGTAGGATGCCGTCTTCATTGACGATTAAACAGTCAGCCGTGCCCTGAACCAGCACGCGATCGCAGTCAGCGTCATCAGAACGGTCAGAGCGGTCAGAACGCCCGCCAGTGAGCCGGGATACCGGCATTGCCATCGTAAAGGAGACTTCCCTGCGCACGCGTTCTGGCGACTGAAGCATGAGTTGCCCCAGGGGCGACTGAAAGAATGCGGCGATTTCTCCTGGACTGACCGCTCCGATATGTTGCTTCGGCAGGTACCCGCGTTCCGCAATGACAGCCAGTTCCCTTGTCACCACAGATTCTTCCGCCAAATTCTGCGCAAGCGACACGTACTGCATCGCGACGTGAAACAGAGTGCCGCGCTCCGTCCCTGTCAGCGCGCGATCACGTTGGATAAACTGCGGTCGTTCCACACTCACGCGCGAAACAGTCAGGATATTGGTTCCCGTGTCACGGCGATCGTCCTCAAGGTGCGCGTCCAGCCAGTTGTTCTTCCACTCCGTGACGCTCATCTTCGCGGGCACGTCCACTTCCCCGCTTTCGCCGAGCCAGACGCGTTCCGTCACCGCGTCCGCAAGAGCCTGGCGTTCGGCTTTGTCAACGGTATACAGACTGCCAATGGCTGCTGCGCGCAACTCGCTCACCGCGCGCCAATCAACGGCGCCCCTTTCCGCAGTCGCCAACTCGGGCGTTCGTCTGTCAAACGCCTCGCCCCACAGCAATACGGAGAAGAGCGGGGAACCCTCCGCGGAAAACCGATACACCGTCGGTCCGATCCAGTCAATATAACGCTTCGCGCGCAGAAGCACAGACGCCTGCAGGCTACGGTGCTCTGCCTGTGCGTCCGCATGATCAATCCATCCGGACCACGCCGCTTGCAATTTGCGCATGCTGCCCACGAGAATCAGTTTTTCTCTTGCTCGCGTGAACGCCACATAAAGGATTCGCGCCTCCTCCGCGAGGCGCTCCCTCTGTTCGGCCGCGTCGATCGCCATGACGGCAGCGGTTGACCAACGCTCCTTACGCTGGAGATCCACCCTATCGGCGCCCAAACCGAGCGTGCGATGAAACCGGACTGGCAGTTCTCCGTCACGCAGCCGGAATTGTTTGCCGAGATCGGCGATGCACACAACGGGAAACTCCAGCCCCTTGCTCTTGTGAATGGTCATCACCCGCACGACATCTTCGTTTTCCCCCAGCGCCCGCGCAGAACCTGCGTCACCCTCACGCATCTGGTGATCTCTCAGGAAGGCGACAAACCCGCTAAATCCCCCTTCATACAATTCATCATACGCCGCCGCCTGACGCTGCAGCGCCCTCAGGTTTGCCAACCGGACGCCGCCGCCGGACAGGGCCGTGACAAAATCGTGCAAACCGCTGTCCATGAGCAGATGTGTAACACTGTCCTTGACGGAATGCGATCGGGCGAAGGTCCGCCAGCCCTGCAGTCGATCACAAAAGGAGTTCGCTCGTTCTGCCAGTGCGGCAGCGTCATCGCTGAGGCCGGCATGGTCCTGACCCGCGCAGCGCCTGACTGCCTGGTACATGCTGTCTCTCGAATATCCTCTTAGCACAGCCAGTTCGCCAGTGCGAAAGCCACAAATCGGCGAACGCAGGACACTGGCCAGAGCGACATCCTGCAGCGGATTGTCTACAATATCGAGCAAGGCCAGAGCCAGCCGCATCTCCAGGCCCGTGTAGTAGCCGCTGTCCGACTCACCGTAGACGGGGATTCCCAGTTGCCTGAACACACGCAACATGGGCTCTACACGGCCTGCTTTCGAGCGCAACAAGACAACCATATCACGCCACCGAATCGACTGGTAAGCGCCAGCGTCCGGTTGCCAGACCAACACTTGGCTCTTGTGCAAATCAAGCAGACGTTGACCAATCACGCGCGCCTCCATCTCGATGGCGGACAGACTCTCCAGAGCCTCATCGTCTGAAGGCGGTGTCACCTCGTCCAAGCCGCTCTCCCCGTCGCTTGCCCCTGTTGCAGTATCCGGCGCGCCACTGGCAGTCTTGTCAATCAGATGCAGTTCCACCGCGCCGGCCAGCGACAATCCGCCATCCACCGGCGGGTATGACGCCCCCGCGCGCATGCGCGTACTCTCGTCATAGACAATCCCGCCCAGCACCGGAGCAAATAGCTGGCCAAACAGAAAATTCACTGCGTCCACTATGCCCTCCCGGCTGCGATAATTGTCCTGAAGGTCGATGCGCCTGCCTCCCTGGCCCCGGGCATAGAGATCGTATTTGCGCAAAAAGAGATTGGGTTCAGCCATCCGGAAGCGGTAGATGCTTTGCTTGACATCTCCGACCTGAAACTCATTGGAAGGGTTCACGCGCGCAACAAGACTCAAAATGGCGTCCTGAATGGGACTCGTATCCTGATACTCATCGATCAATAGGGCCTCAAAACGTTGTGCGAGTTGCACTGCCAACGGGCTTTGACCGCCCTGTTCATCTGCAAGGACACGGTACGCCAAGTGCTCCAGGTCGGCAAAATCCACACAGCCGCGACGCCGCTTTGCTTCCTGGTATGCTTCTGCAAATCCTGTCACCAGTTCCGCCAGGATTCCCAAAGCACCCGCTGTCTCTGACAAGTCCGCCAGAAGGTCCGTTTCACTCCTTGAGGCCAGGCGCTCCGCAATGTCAGCGACTGCCTGTTTGACCTGGCCGCGCAGTTCCTTAACCCTGTCTTTACACCACTCAGCGGCGTCGGGCGCCTGCGCGAGGCGGGCGAACGGTTTGCTGACGGCCCGGCGAAATCCTTCATAATCGCGCTGCAATACACGCTGCAACGCGGCTTCGATCAAATCCGCGTCACTTTGTAGAGTCCTTCCATACGCCGCCAGTCCTTCTTCCCGTTCACAGACGACCATGGCTTCGTCGGTTAAATCCATCGCGAAACGCAGTGCGTGCTCAAAGGATTCAAACAGTTCCATCGCAAAACTGGCGGTTGCCAGAGTCAGGCGAGCATCCTCTTCGCAGCGCGCCACAGCGGCCTTCAGCCAGTCCTCGGGTTGCGGCTGGCTGCGCATAAAGTCATACAGCCCCTCAATCAGATGCCCGAGCCGCGCATCGCTGAACGACCCGCCGTAGCGATCTGCCAACGCCAAAAACGATGCGTCTCCCGACTGCAGTCTCTCTTCAAGGACTCGGTCCAGCACACCAAAACGTAACATGCCCGCTTCTTCGTCGTCGGCAATCCGAAAGCCCGGATCAACAGGGAGTTCGAGAGCGGCTGATCGGATAACCTGAAGACAAAAACTGTGCAGTGTCGAAATCGCAGCGCGGTCCAGCAAATGCAGTTGCCTCGCCAAATGCGCGTCAAATGGGCGTTCCGTGAGAGCCTCTCTCAGGGCGCCCGCGATCCGCGCCCGCATCTCGCCTGCCGCCGCTTCTGTAAACGTCACGATCAAGATGCGATCAATATCGACAGAGCTCTCAAGCACAAGGCGTTTGACACGCTCCACGAGAACAGAAGTCTTTCCGGAACCTGCGCCCGCCGCCACGAGCACTGCTTCGCCGTGCGCCGTGATCGCCTGCTCCTGCTCCCGTGACCAAGCCCGCTCACCCATTGGCAAACTCCTCCCCACGCAGACTCCCCAGGCGCTCCCATACGGCCGCAGGCGGCAACTTCGGAAGATTTCTGTAGACTCCCAAGCCGCCTGCCGGTTCAAATTGGCAGAGCGCCTGCAGGACGCAGGTGTCGCACGCCCTGTCATTGCCGTGACGATACGGCGCAATGGTTGTTTCCCCAGCGTGAATGCGCCGTGTCAGATCTGTGACAGTCTGGTGCGTATGGGTGACCAGACGCTGCCAGTCCGCATGTGTTACTGTCAGGCGACGACCGTCGAAGTTCCCGTCTTTCTTTAGAAAACGCGGGAACAGATCCGTTCTGCCACTCTCGTTCAGGTTGTCCAGCAGGGGCACCAAAGCAGGTTCTTGCGTAAGCAGGCCCTTCATTCTGACACGGGTGCGGTTCATCGTCTCTGCCTGCTCAGGCGATGTTGGCGTCGCAACGGGTTTAATGGGATCCGTCACGGGAAAGTAGAACAACCCTGCGAAAGAATGCGGAGCGCCCAGCAGTTCCGAGCTTCTCTGTTCAACGATCTGCGCATACAGAAAGAGTTGCAGCGAGAGGCCGTAGTAGACGCGATCCACTTCGACGCTCCTCTCGCCGCTTTTATAGTCAATAATGCGAAACCAGCGTTTGCCATCGTGCTCCCCCACATCGATCCTGTCTATGCGACCGCGCATCACAACCTGGTACGGACCCGGCCAATTGAACTCAAACGCCTGCTCTGTCAACCGCGGCGAAAATTCACTGCGGTGCGCGTGTTCCGTCAAAATGTCGACGGCGCGCGCGAGCGTTCGCCGCATGTGACCAAGCTCCCTCTCTGTACGAGCGCTCGCCACAGGCAAACGGGCGCGAAACTGTTCTGTTACGCGCCCGTACACTTCGTCCAGGAGGGCGAGCGCCGCAGGATGGTCCAGCGCTCCCCAGGACATCTCCGCGTCTCTTAGTTGTTCTACATAGCGATGAAGCGTTTCGTGCACAAGTTCGCCACGGGTTCGCTGGTCGATCGTCACTAGAGCGCGCGGACGCAAACGCAGGCCATATTCGGCAAAATGGGCAAATGGACAGGCCGCAAACCGCTCAAACCGCGAAACACTGCCAGCGATCTGTTCGCCAAATAGCGCCTGTGTCACTTGCAAATCCAGTGTTTCGCTTCCCACGTCTGGAGCGAGCCCCCGCAGCAGCGGCCGCGCGAGATCACGCGCCAGACGGCCCATGGCGAAGGCATCGTACACAGCCTGCCAAAGCGGCGGCAGACTGTCGCTGCGCTTGCTTTCCCGCAGCGCAGCGGCCAGATGAAACGCCGTACGACGGGGCGTGACGCACAGGCCAATATCTTCGTGCACTTGGCCACTCGGCCGTTCCGGCCAAGCGGTCTCTGGCAACTGTCCTGAAGCGAACAGCGTCCGTATATGCGACAGCAGTAAAGACGGCGTCAGAGCCCGACCATCCTCATCTCCCAACGGATAGCTCAGGATCAGCTTGCGCCGCGCTCTGGTGACCGCCATATACACCCGATAGCGTTCATACACTTGCCGGGTGGAAGAGGCAGGAGCCATGGACACTGAATGATCGGCCAGCACGTCGCGTTCGCTATCCGTGAGCAGTTCATCTTCATTGGCCCGCTGCGGAAACAGACCATCTGTACACCCCACCACAAACGCCGTATCTGCTTCGACAGCCCGAACACGCGACACCTCAGTCACAATCACCTGATCGATTTTAGCCGGAATCACACCTATGCTCAGCCCTTCGTAGGCGTGCGCAAACAGATCCGCAATGTGACCAACCGCCATGCCGGTTTCACCAAAGGCGGACACCATGTCATCGAGAATGGCGATGGTTCCCTTTAGCGCCTGCTCATGCACGGCCGCCTCGTCGAGTTTACCCGCGTGACTCGCCTTCGCGATCCACTGCGCCACCCTCTCCGCAGCCTTCACACGAACAAGCAGTTGCCATACAAGTGTCACGACATCCCTGACACTCATGATCGGGGTTCGGAATGCGCGATAGAGTGGTCCAAGGATGTCGTCGACCACCAGTCGCCCCCTCTCCACCCGGAGCTCCGGACCCCTGATCTGCCGATCGTGGGTCCGGAGCGCCAGCCACTCCGGTCCGTCGATGCCAGAGGCGAGCGCATAGTTCTCGAGTTCATCGACCGCCATGCGCGACAGCGGAAACAGATCAGTCTTCAGAAGCCTCAGGAGTGTGCGTGTGGCAAACCCTTCCGCGCAAAGCCGCAGTGCAGACAGAACAAACTCCGCCAACGGATGATGTTTTAACGATCGCCGTTCATCCATAAAGTAGGGAATTTCCGCTTCTGTGCACGCGTCCGCAATCAATGGTCCATAGACCGCGAGGTCCGTCACGATGATCGTACAGTCTCGCCAACGCAACCGCTGCGCTGCGCGACTGCGCAAAATCTCCGCAATGACGCCGTCTACTTCCGCGCGCCGGGTCGGGGCGCTCGCCACCACCAGATCTGCTTGCGGCAGGTTATGAGGCTCGGCGTCAAACCGCGGAGCTCCCAGGGTAAATAAACGTTGCTCCAGATGGGCGATTCGCGGAGCCCGCGCAAATCGGGAAGCGAATCCAGAAGGTTCGCACGTCTGCAGTTGCGGCGCGATCCCCGCCTTCTCCGCCCCCGCGACCAGCCTTCGATAGACGTCCTGCGCCTGGGCAAACGGCGAGTGCAGCGCCAGCCCTCCAGCCCTCGCCGCACCGGCGCCCGCGGCGTCCGCGACCTGTGCGCCCGGCATGCCAAGCGTGACAGTGAGCGATTGAGACACCCTCAGCAACACCTGCAATACGTCATACTCATGCGGCGTAAATCCGACGAACCCGTCAACGTACATGGCACTGTCGCGCAACAGAGCCCATTCATGCGCACGTGCGCAAAATTGGGGCAAAAGATCATAGGGATCGATGAATTTGTCGATGATCCGCGCTTGATAACTGTCGGTGATCAGCGCGAGATCTGACATCTTCAGCCGTAATAGCACAGGCACTCCAGCGTCGTCCGCCAACTGGCGCAACTGGTCGGCAGTCGTTCCCGACGCCTGAAATTCCTCCAGCAACCGCATCAGTCGATCGATGTATGCAGCTGTAAGCGTTGCCCGTCCAAGCACGCGAAGATGCGGGAGCGCTTCCTGCAAAACGGCGGCCACCAGCGCATATTTGCCCGCCTTTCGCACCGGTTCGAGCGGCAGACCGCCGACGGCCTGCAGGCCCCGCCAGGCCAATCGGCGAAAACTCATGACCTGGGCGCGCGCCACCGATTCATGCCTGACAAGTCTGGTGAGTTCCCTTTCCATGTAAAATGTCACTTGGTCGGGAACGATCAGGACGATGGGCGCACCTAGCGGATCGTCCTGAACCGCCGCCGCAATTTCCCTGAGAATGGTGTGCGTCTTGCCGCTTCCGGCGCGACCCAACAACAGGCGCATTCACTTCACCCCCAAACTCTGGCGCTCCACTCGCACAACGGGAGCGCCATTTAGCCACGAGACCCGCACCGGCAGGTCGTAAGCGTCGCTCAGGACAGCGTCGCATAGAGTGTCCCGTTTGGCCCCCGCCGCTATTAGGCGACCCTTCTTCAGAACGGCCACATGAGTGATCTCCGGGAGAATTTCATCGGGATAATGCGTCGCATAGAGAATTTGCGGAACGGCCTCCCTGGCAATACCCGACAGTGCAGCAAGGACATGTTCCCGCGACGGGAAATCAAGACCCGTGCACGGTTCGTCCAGAATAAGCAGTTGCGGGTCTGGCATCAGCGCGCGCGCCAACAACACTTTCCCGCGCTCCCCCTGCGAAAGTGTGCCATAGGACTGATCCGCGACCGAGAGCGCACCCAATTCACCCAGGAACCCCAGCGCGCGTTGTCGCTCCTGCTCGTTGCTCTCACTCCATAGCGTGTGCGTCGCCGCCAGTCCGCTAACGACCAGATTGACCGCGCGTTCATGCAGATCAAGGCGTGCGTCCATCTGCACACTGACAAAACCAATGGCCTTGCGCAGTTCTCGCACATCGTACTGGCCAAGGGCATGACCCAATACGGAAATTTTTCCGCGCGTGGCCCACAGGTGACCCATGCAAAGTTGCATCAGCGTTGTTTTCCCGGCGCCGTTTGCGCCCAGCAGCGCCCAATGTTCCCCCCGACGCGTCTGAAACTGAATGTCTTCCAATAGCCAGTTGCCCTGACGCCGGACTCCTACACCGTCCATATCGATGACCACAGGTATCTGTTCGATCGCAATCAACCACCATCTCGTTGTCGGTAACGTATATCATTGTACCGGAGACAACCTGTTTTTGATATCCAATCTGTAAGGATGATACACTGACTAAGACTAAGACACCCCGAGGAGTTGAATCCTGTGTACGTCTACCTACTGGCGCCACTAGCTCTCATGCTCGCCATCGTCGTTGGTTTCGGGCCCAAACGGATTCCTGCGCGAGGGGTGGCCTGGATGGCCGCCACCGTCCTGGCCCTCGCGGCGCTCGAATATCTGGCGGGCTTCTTCCCGCCGATCAACGTACTGTTCATTCTCTTTATTATTTTACTTGCTGCGATGCTGCGCGTCATCCGCATTGTCATGGAGCACTCTCTGCCCCGCATCATGAACAATCGCATCCTCATGATCGCACTCGTTGCCGTCGTGGTTGTACTGGCCACGGCCGTGTTCAGCGGCGGGGCCATCATCCTGGCCCTCGTCGCCTGGTCCGTGTACCGGAGTACGAAGCGCCCGCGTGGGCCCAGACCGGTGAGTCAGACGGACGGCCTATCCGCATTTTGGGCTAACCCCCGCAAAGCGATGAACGCCCTTGGCCCGCTCTCGCTGGTCGTCATTGGCACCGCCGCAGCGCTCGTCCTCTCTGGGGTGATCGCCGGCGCATTGACCAAAGTGGCTGCAGCCACCACCTACGCTCCCCAGGTGACGCTGGTCAAAGCTCGGATAACAAATGCGCTGCCTGCCGTCAATGTATCGGACGTGCCCATCGTGGAGAGGGCAAACGCCGCTCTCGTCCTGTCCAACAGCATTGGCGGCCTCGGACCACAGTACCATGTCTCCAACCAGGGTCTGTCACTCGTTCGATATCAGGGCCAGTTGGTCTGGACGTCCCCGCTTGACTATAATAACGGCCTGATCTGGCTCACCAAGCATACGACGCCGGGGTATGTGTGGACATCCGCCAGTAATCCAAGCGCAAAGCCGGCGCTCGTGCTGGGACAGTCCTACCAGATCACTCCCAACGCCGGATTCGGATACAATCTGGGACGCGTATTGTACCAGAACTTTCCTACTCTGTACATCGGCACTTCCGATTGGGAACTGAGTCCCCAGGGCCAGGGCTACTGGGTAACGTCTCTCTACGCTCCCGCCCCCGGCCTGGCCGGACTCGTTACCCACGTTCTCGTCGGCAGCGCGCTCACCAATCCTACCACGGGGCACGTCATTTTTTACCCCCTGCACTCCCAACCAGGCTGGGTGAGTCAAATCGTCGGACCCAATTTCGCACAGAATGAAGCTCAGCGCTTTGGGTGGGACCGAGCAGGTTTAATTGCTTCGACATTTACGCATCAACTCACGACTGAGCCCGTCCATGCCACCCCATACAACGTGCTTCTGGGCAACGGAGGACTGGGTTGGGAGATCCCGATGACATCGCCCAGCAGTGTCGACAACTCACTCTCAGGCATCATCCTTGTCGACGCCGAGACCAACCAGGTGACCTACACGGCGTTTACCGGCGTGCAAAACGATGTGGCCGTCACGCAGCGCATCAACGGCGCCACGCTCAACAGCACACTCAGCGCCGGGAGGCCCCTGCTCTATAACGTGGCGGGCGCTCTCGGCTATATCGCCCCTGTGATCAATCAATCGGGCATCGTTCAGGAAGTGGCCCTCGCCGATCCACGCAACACAACACAACCGATCATCGCCTCGTCGGTGACCAGCGCCTTCGCAGCGTGGCAGTCTTATCTGGCAGGCACCGCGGCGCCGGGAACTGCCGTGCCGGGTCTGGTGCATCTAACCGCCTACGTGACGCGAGTAGCCACTTCTCTGGAGTCGAGCGGCGCCAGTGGCGCAACGGTCAAAGAGTATTGGCTGTACCTGATCAACGGCCATGCATTTCGGGCGACGTTCTCACTGAACCCCAGTGTTGTGCCGTTTGTACGACCGGGAGATCTGCTCTCTATCACCTACATCAAAGACAGCGGCTCCCCCGCCACCCTGCAATCCATCACTGACAGAACGCTGCTGCAGACGCCGACGGCTATCCTCCACGCAGCGGTCAGCAAACATCATGCACCGACCGTCCACCACCGCAGCGCGCCCTAAACAGACGCCCACTCTACTCGAATAAAAGCGTGGCCTTGCGCCAACTGCCCTACCACTGACGACACGAAAAACCCCCATCACCGCCATGAAAGGCGGGAATGGGGGTTTGCTGATTGCGTTGGCGTCTGCCGGTCGGAACTGATTGCGTTGGCCTCTGCGTACTGCGTTCAACAGGCCCGGTTCCACTGGCATCGCTCCCCTAGCTGGCGGCGTGCTGATTGTTTGCCGCTTTAACTTTGGGCGAAGAACCGTACGAGGAAGACAACGACTTCTGTTTCAGTTCCGGAATCAATAACGTGGTCGCCATGCCGCAGATACATACCAAAGTCATGATGCCTTCTGTTCCTGACAGTTGGATGCTGCTAAGCAACACCGGCACGAAGAACGCTCCCAGAAAAGCGCCCATTTTGCCGGCGCCGGCGGATAACCCATCGCCGAGAGCGCGCAGGCGAGTTGGAAAAATCTCGGCGGGCACTACAAACGTCGTTGTGTTGGGCCCGAACTCGGTGAAGAAGTAACTGAGACCGTAAATAAGCAGGAATGGAATAACCATCGCCGTGATGTTGGGTATCAGATACAAACTCCCGAACGCAACCGCCATGATCGCAAAGCCAAGCATCTGAATGGTCTTGCGTCCGATCCGATCAATCGTAAACGCAGCCACCCAGTAACCGGGGATAGCGAAAACAAGAAAGATGACCGTTGAGACGAGTGTCGTATGCAACAAGGAGGCGTGCGGAGCCAGAGATTTCATGATAAGCGTTGATGACACGCTGTTTCCATAGAATGCGATATCCAGAAAGAACCACGAACCAGCAGTGCCGAGGAGCCGCAACCAAAACTGAGCCGGAGTCCAGCCGTCGGCCGGGGCCGCCTGGGTTGCAACCTCCTTGTTCACCAGCCTGCCGACGACTTGCGCCGCCTCTTTTGCATCCTGTTTCACTTCGAGCAGAAACCGCGGGGTTTCACTGATGCGTCTGCGCAGATAGATGACGGCTGCGGCCGGTACGGCGCCAAGCGCAAGCATAATTCTCCATACAACATCATGGGAGATGCCCGTCATGAGCAACACAGAGGCCACAAGCGGTCCGACAAGCAGACCGAATCCTTGCATCGCAAACACACTGGTGATCAGACGCCCGCGATTTTTCCGATTCGCAAATTCACTCATAATAATGGCGCTGGTCGGGTAGTCTCCACCGATTCCGAGGCCGATGATAAAACGCCACAGCAACAGTTGCGTGAAATCCTGAGACGTTGCGGACAACAGCGCTCCCAAAGTGAGGATCGCCACTTCCACGCCATACACGGCCTTGCGGCCGAAACGGTCAGCGAGCTTTCCAAACACGATCGCGCCTAACGCTGCAGCAATAAGCGATGTGGCATTCAACAGGCCAATCTGTGTTTTTGACAGATTCCATAACGGACCGAGGATTGTTGTCACAACACCGATGATAAACAGATCGTACGCGTCAGTGAAAAAACCCATACCTGCCGTAACCATCGTCTTCCAATGGAACTTCTGCAACTTCGCTTCCTCAAGCGCCTCGATGACATCCACTTGCTGTCGCACTCTGGATACCCCCTGAAATGATCGATTGCCAATCATGCGGTTCTATAAGTTCGTTTCCATCTTATCAAGGGAGCGTGTGGAGTCTAATAAGGAATTGTAAAGGTTACGTAAATCAACAAAAAGCGAGTCGGCTCGCTACGCCGACTCGCTGTATCACCACGGTCTCCAGTCGTTTCATGTCCCGGTCCATCATCCCGAGTCTACTCCCGCATCAAGTGCCGCAGCACCATTTGCAGAATACCGCCATTGCGATAATAGTCGACCTCGATGGCGCTATCCAGACGGACCGTCGCCGAAAACGCAAGTTCCGATCCATCTAGCCGGCTTCCTCGCACGGTCACCCGTTGACGCGGCTGCAGAGAATCATCCACCCCATCGATGGCAAAAAGTTCTGACCCGGTGACTCCGAGACTCTTCCAACTGACCCCAGCATCGAGTTGAATAGGCAGTACGCCCATTCCAACCAGATTACTCCGGTGGATTCGTTCAAAACTCTCCGCAATGACCGCTCTTACACCGAGCAGGAACGTGCCTTTCGCCGCCCAATCGCGGGAACTGCCTGTGCCATATTCCTTCCCTGCAATGATGACAGTGGGAAACTCCCGCGTCTCATAGTTCATGGCAGCATCGTAAATCGACATAATGTCGCCGGTGGGAATGAAAGTCGTCACGCCGCCCTCAGTTCCCGGAGCAACTTCATTGCGAATCCGCACATTGGCAAATGTGCCGCGCATCATGACTTCGTGGTTGCCGCGCCGTGATCCATACGAATTGAAATCATGGATACTCACTCCGCGCTCTTGCAGAAACAGCCCTGCAGGACTCTTTGGACCAATGGCCCCCGCAGGAGAAATGTGGTCTGTCGTAACCGAGTCGCCTAGCAGCGCCAGGACGCGCGCGCCTGTAATAGGCTGAATCGCTTCCACCTCGGGCCCAAGGCCGACAAAGAACGGTGGTTCCTGAATATAAGTCGATTCAGAATCCCAGTCGTACAGCTCTCCTTCTGGAGTCGGCAGCGCGTTCCACCGCTCATTGGCGTGCAGCACATCGCTGTATTTGGCTTTAAACAACTCCGGGCGCACAAACGATGCAATAGCCTGTTCAACCTCGTGCGACGTCGGCCAGATGTCCCGGAGATAGACCGGATGACCATCTCTGTCGTGGCCAAGCGGATCATTCATCATGTCGATATCGACGGTGCCAGCCAGCGCATACGCCACCACGAGCGGTGGCGAGGCCAGATAGTTTGCCTTCACCAAGGGGTGAATGCGGCCTTCAAAGTTACGGTTTCCACTAAGAACGGCCGCCACGGTCAATTCCTCTGCGCGAATGGCCTCCTCAACTTCCGGGATCAGCGGTCCGCTGTTGCCGATGCATGTGGTGCATCCGTAGCCGACAACCTGAAATCCGAGTTGCTCCAGGTACGGCAAGGTTCCTGAATCCTCTAGATACTGGGTCACAACGCGCGAACCCGGTCCCAAACTGGTTTTCACATGCGCACACCGCGCCAGACCCCGTTCGACTGCCTTTTTCGCCAACAGTCCGGCGGCGAGCATGACCGACGGATTGGAGGTATTGGTGCAACTCGTAATGGCGGCAATGGCGAGCGCTCCGGCCTTCATGTCAGAGGCGGAACCGTCACCCTGAGTCACAGTCACGGTTTTCGCGAGCTGTTCCTCGCCAAGACCGAATCCGCCCTCCTTGACGGGTGTGCTCAGCACCTGTTGCACCTGCTTTTTCATCGCGGACAATTCTACCCTGTCCTGCGGTCGTTTGGGTCCGGCCAAAGAAGGCGTTACGGTAGAGAGATCCAGCGTCAGCACATCGGAGAACACTGGATCCGGGGTCTCGTCCGTACGAAATAAACCTTGCGCCCTGGCGTACGCCTCCACCAAAGCGATAAGTTCGTCGTCGCGACCCGTGTTGCGAAGATAATTGATCGTTTCTGCGTCGACGGGGAAAAAGCCCATCGTCGCCCCGTACTCCGGCGCCATGTTAGCGATCGTGGCGCGATCTGCAAGTGTAATCGCACTGAGTCCAGGACCGAAAAATTCGACAAATTGCCCAACTACACCTTTTTTGCGAAGCATGTTGGTCACTGTGAGCGCTAGATCGGTGGCTGTCGACCCTTCCGACAGGCGGCCCGTCAGTCTGAATCCCACGACCTTTGGCGTCACAAAATAGAGCGGTTGCCCCAGCATCCCGGCCTCCGCTTCAATTCCGCCCACACCCCAACCAAGCACGCCCAAGCCATTGATCATCGTCGTGTGAGAATCCGTTCCAACCAGAGAATCCGGAAACGCCAGCACCCCGTGATCGTCTTGTCGCACCTGTACTACGGACGCCAGATATTCCAGGTTTACCTGATGCACGATACCAGTGGAAGGCGGCACTACCCGAAAATTCTCGAAAGCTTTTGTCGCCCAGTGCAGAAATTTATAACGTTCATCATTGCGCTCAAATTCGTAATCGGTATTGATATTCAAGGAATTCGCCTGACCAAAACTGTCCACCTGCACCGAGTGGTCAATAACCAGATCGACGGGAACAAGCGGATTGATTTTTTTGGGATCTCCACCCAGTCGATGCACTGCCTGTCGCAAGGCAGCCAGATCGACAACTACAGGAACACCCGTAAAATCCTGAAGCAGGATACGGGCAGGCATAAATGGAACTTCCTGTGACTGATCGGGTTCCGCGGCGTTCCAGTCAGCAATCTGCCGCACATGATCTTCAGTTATGACATATCCGTCAAGCTTTCGTAAAACACTCTCCAGGAGAATCTTGATCGAAAAAGGCAATTGCGACACAGCGCCGACGCCCAGTTCGTCGAGGCGCGCAAGACGGTAGTACTGATAATGCTTTCCGTTTACAGTCAATTCACTTCTTGCCGCAAACGGATCGTTATGAATGTTCATCCTTTTACCCTCGCTTTAGCTCATAAGACAAGTCGCACCCCACTATACAAGGAAGCAAATGCGCGACCGCTCCTCCACATAAAAAGACTGCCAGGTTCGCATGCTATGGTGCAGAGGTGCCCAAAGCCTTCCCTAGTATCAAATTATACCACAACCGCGAAAGGGGGCTGTCAAGGATGACACCCGATGAAGACGGACCACAGGAAGTGCTGTCGGGGCAACTCACGCAATCGGCGCACGAGGATGTTGAAGAAGGCGTCCATCGCATGGCCGACGAGGGCGGTGGAGTGGTTGATCAAAACTTTCCTGCCGGAGCCCCCATCTTACGCAACGACCTCGTTCGACCGAGTGTCAGCAATTGAAGCAAGGGGTGCGTGAGCGCCCCTGTTTGTTCTGCACCGCACCCCCAGTTTCTTGCCCTATGAGGTTTTGGGTGGCCGAAAGAGCCCAAATAACTTCTGTACCACAAATGAATCGCCCTCAATCCTTATCCTTCCTGTCATCAGAACTGACACCGGGTGCGATTGCCCCAGAGCCACCTTGACAAAGTCATCGGCGCTCGCAACCACTGTCGCGTCCACCTTCCCTTCAAGGCCCTCTGTCACCTCCACTTTTGCGTCTGCCACTTTGACCGTCCATGCCCCTCCGCCTTCACCGTCCAGCACATAGGCAACTTTGGTTTGCAGGTCGCCGGCCGCCTCCGGCAAAAAATTGTTCTTCATTCCCGCAAAGATCTCCTGGACCGTTATGTCTCCCATTGGGTCACCCCTTTCACACAGCCATGCCTGTAGGGTGCGCAAGTGGGCGCGATACCATGAGTCGGCGACAATGGTTGTGCAAATTTGCCACAGACGCCCGGAAATACTGGGCACAGATCAAATTCCCGGCAACCTGCAGCATCGAATGAAACTTATCCCTCTCTTGTCCGTATAAACCAGTAGTCGAGTATTGACCCGGCGCCCGTTATGTAGGAAGATGGGATTGTGGGCAATATACAAGGGGAGATTGTCATGTTTCTGGACATCATCAAGTTTGTTGCGGCCATATTTCTAATCTATGTCGGTTTCATCGTGTTTAGCGCGGTCCTGTCACTACTTATAAAGATCGCGCTCTTGCTGTTTTTGGTTGTAGGCATTTATTATCTCTACCACAGAGCCGCCAATCACAGATGGCGTCGGATATTTTCGAGGCGTGACAGATAACGCGGATTCAGGATTCCTCAGGGGCGCGCGGCCCGAGCAGCCATTCGAGAATCGGACGTGGGAAACCACGTCCGATTCGTTCGTCGGCTCATTTCATCACCCATTGTCAGCTTGTGCAGCAATGAACTGCTTTAGCCACAGAGCACTATCTTTAGGAATCCGTTGTTGCGTTTCATAGTCTACATATACGATGCCAAACCGTTTGCTGTACCCATACGCCCACTCAAAATTATCCAACAGCGACCACACATAGTAACCGCGCAAATCAACGCCGTCGTCAATCGCAGCAAGACAGGCTTCCAGGTGACTTCTCAGGAAGTCCGCGCGCGCTTGGTCGTGCACACGGCCAGCCTCCACCGTATCGGCAAACGCTGCGCCGCTTTCAGTGATATACAGGGGTATGCCCGGATAATCGCGGGCCACGCGCCGTAACAGGCCGTGCAGTTCCTCGGGCCTGATCGGCCAACCCATCTCCGTAACGGAACCATCCGGAGGCAGCGTTTCTACCAGCAGAGGATGGCCCCCCGCCCGCACGACGCTCGGGAAATAATAATTGATACCCAAAAAATCAATGGTCTGTCGTTTCATCAGATTCATATCCGCCTGCGCAATGTAAGACAGATCGACAAATTGGCCGTAAGCTGCCAGCACGTCTTGTGGATACTCGCCGCGACATACGGCATCGAGAAAATAGCGATTGAGCTGGCCGTCATAAATAGACGCAGCCGCCACATTGGCAGGTTCCTCGTCGGCCGGATACACGGGGGACAGACTCAGCGCCACCCCAATTTCCGCCAGGGAACTCCGGGCTCGTATGGCCTCAACCGCCTCCGCATGGCCAACCATCAGGTGGTGAGCCACGCGCAGCGCTTCTGCGGTATCCTGACGCCCAGGCGCGTGTTGCCCGAGGAGGTGCCCTACATAGGCGACGACAGACGGTTCATTGAGCGTGATCCAGCGTTGGATTCGATCTCCCAAACGATCCACAACAGTGGCCGCGTACTCCGCGAAGTAGGAAACGGTGTCGCGGTTTGTCCATCCCCCCCGCTCTCCAAGCGCCTGTGGGAGATCCCAGTGATAGAGGGTGGCCATGGGAGTGATTCCCTGTTCCAACAGCGCCTCTGTCAGGCGCAGATAATAGTCGACGCCCGCCTGATTGACCTGACCCGAGCCGGAAGGAAAGATGCGGGGCCAGGCAATGGAAAATCGATAGCTGGCAAGTCCCAGGTCGCGCATGAGTCGAACGTCCTCTTGGTAACGGTGGTACTGGTCGCAGGCAATGTCTCCTGTTTGCCCCATGTAGGTTTTTCCCGGTGTATGAGCGAACACATCCCAGATGGACGGACCCCGACCATCCTCCTGAACCGCGCCTTCGACCTGGTACGCGGCTGTCGCCGCCCCAAACACAAATTCTTTCGGAAACTGTTTCATGGATATTCTCCCTCCTGGTCCTTGGCAGAGGCTGATCATGCGACAACACTGACTGATTCATGTACTTAACGGTACACATACTTGTGCAGCTTCTGACCAATCCAGTGTATCAGACTCCGCGCCCCGTGGTGGGCAGACGTCATCACGCTGCGCCAAACTTTCTCAACAAGATTTGCCTTGGGATCATTCGCAAGCGCGTACACGGGCGCCTGCAGGACAACATGACCGTTGACTGCCACATTCTCAACGCCCACCCTTTGCCCCTTCACAATTGGCGCCTGCAGTTCACTCGGAACGACATTGTACGTGACAGTCTGACGCGCTGCGCGCAGTACATCGACCACCACATCGCTGTGTGGAGCGACGGCCAGATTCTGATTCGCCGCATCCCGGACAGGAATTGGAGTCAACGGCTGTCCCGCATTCTGAATCTTGCGAGGTGTAAACTGCGAATAGCCAAAGCCCAGAAGCGCTGTCGTATCCTGAAACACCGCTGGAAAGGATTGCGTATCGAGAATCACGCTGATGAGCCGCACATTCCCTCGCTTCGCGGTGCCGACAAAGCAATATCCCGCCTCGGTGGTCGAACCTGTCTTGAGCCCGTCAAGGCCATTGAACTGCCCGAGAAGCTGGTCGTAATTTGTGCCGTATTGACCCGGGTGGATGTACATGCCGCGTTCAGACGCATATTTGAGTACGATCGGAAAGCGATTAATGAGATACCTCGTTAAAATCCCTACATCGCGAGCGTTTGTGTACATATGAGGATTCTGGAGACCTGAGGCGTTTGCGTATCGAGTTCCTGTCATTCCTAACTGCCGAGCCTTCTCATTCATCAGTTTCGCAAATTCGGCCTGCGTGCCCGCCATCGCGTCGGCCAATGCCACGGCCGCATCATCAGCCGACACCACGTACATGTACTCCAGCATTTTACTGAGCGGAATATGTTCGGATGGATTCAGGTATGCCACGGAGAGTCCCGGCGTCAGCGCCACCTGGTAGGCTGACTGACTTACGGGAATAATGGAATGCAACGACAGTTGGTGACGCTTCACCATCTCCAGCGCAATCAGAGACGTCATCAGTTTGGCCAGTGAAGCAGGATAATGCTTCTTCAGGACATTGTTTGCGTATAAAACCTGCCCGGTCTTGGCGTCAATCAGTTCGGCGGCCGGAGCCGCCAAGGAAACGGCGCCCGTGTTGAGGTTGGCCGTGATCGGCACGGCAGACTGTGGCGACAGGACCTGCTTCTTGCCAGTCTCTGCGAGCGCAACCACACTCCCCGCAAGAACGATGATAACCGCCGCTCCGATAAAGATGGAGCGTTTTACTCTTCCCACTGCATAGCCCTCCCGTACTCTGATACACCCTTCTTTAATCTAATGCCCGTCCATGTCACATTATACACGAATCATTCACTGTCCATATTTGACGATGTGCACATTTTCGGCGCCGAGTTCGGAAAGTTTATGTTTCACTGAGGCGGCTGCGTCCTGTGGAGCCGTAACAATGACAAAGTGGGAATCAACTTCCTGGTGACTGTCCGGATACGCCTCCAACCAATCCCCCAAAATGCGACCTTGCTGGATTCCATCGAGCGGTCCGCCCATAAATAACACGCCGAATCCCGGAACGATCTGGGAGACCGTCGCCGCAATGCCGCCGATAGCCGCGAGCGAGGATTCCAGCCAATGACCCTGCTGCCACCAATGTTCATGGGGCGTAGAGGTGCTTAAAGAAACTTGCCCTGGGAAATCGTGCGTCAATTCCACAACGCTTTGTTCCGCACGCTCATGACTGGAGAAGCGACCGATGATATGCGCCTGCATGGGAGATCCCTCCGGTTTCGTGTGATGGGTCTGTTGCGAAAAATGATCGTTCCTGCCGGTCGGATTCATATACTGTGCCCCTGCTCGGACATGTCTGCGCCAAACTCGCGACGGGCACAGTATATGAATCCTCCCAGAGCCGACCAGGCATCACTCAAAAACGTCGCAGGCGCTTTTTCACGCTGTCTTTGGCGCGCCGGTCGGCGCTTTGGATTTTGCTGCGCAAAACTCACCAATGACGCTCCATTGGCACATTCTAACACGAAATTCGCCTGTTCGCATGTTCATCATAGGGATGGTGCAGGACGTTCGCAGCAGTCAGGTTCCCTCTATGACAGTTCGCAAGCGCAAGTGCAGTGGGCGCCGCAGCCATTAACCGGCGTTATTCCCGGCGCACCCGTATTGCAATCGCAGGCCACGACGCGGCGCTATAGCCCGCCGCGCTGGCCCGTTTCCGGTTTGACGCAGAGCGCCGCCCATTCGTCAACCTGAAACGTCGCCACCTGTCCAGACTCCTCGAAGGTAAACGAGAAATACCGTTGCACCCGTTCATCCGCAGTTTGCAGACAGTGAACCACCTCCGCAAACTGCCGTTCATCAGACACGGCCCGCCGCGCCCAACCGGGCACGGCATGCGTTTTCCGGCGCGTGCTCTCGGTGTTTATGTGAAGACCCGCCTGTGCGGCGAGCAGTTTCCACTCTGGAACAGCCAGACACCGCACATGGCTGCGATCCCGCACGTATTCGACCGTATTCATAAAGGTCGCCAGTTGAATGTCTTCTGGCGTCACATTGTCGATGAGCACAAACCGCCCGCCAGGTTTCAGCACGCGGGCCGCTTCCATCACAAATGCTTGCGGCGCCGGAAAGTGATGAGCGGCGATTCGACAGATGACAACCTCAAACGACTCGTTCAGGAACGGCAATTTTTCCGCGTCTGCCCGCACGTACACGCAATTTGCAACGCCCGCGCCAAGCAGGTGATCTCTTGCGGCGGCCAGCATGGGTTGCGTCAAATCGGTGGCCACCACCGTGCGTACATGCGGAGCCAGCGCCTTGGCAACATGGCCGCCGCCTGTGGCGATGTCCAGCGCGGTCCAGTCTGACTGGGGTTGCGTCCACTCCACGATCAGCTCCAGATCGTCGCCTCTGGCATGCGATTCACTGTTCACGTACTCCTGCGCGGTCCTACCAAACTGCTGTTGCACAAGTTCCTTGGCGTCTCTTTCCATGGTCGCTGAACACCTCCTGACTACAACACTAGCGCGGATCGCGTGGTCCATGTTATAGAATGTACATGATAACCGATCGAAACAATCGATAGACTGGAAGGGTATCCCTGATGAATCTGGAACAACTGGAGACATTTCTGGCCATTGCCCGTTGCCAGTCGGTCAACCGGGCGGCAGATGGGCTTTTTTTAGCTCAATCCACAGTCACACACAGACTGCGGCAACTCGAAAATGAAGTGGGTCTTCAACTGTTCGTGCGCGCTGCCAGCGGCGTCACCCTTACCCGGGAAGGCCAGCGTCTATTGCCGGTGGCCGCCTCTATCGTCGAACAGATGAGACTGTTTCTGCAGTCCGCAACCCCCGCGCCGCTTACCATCGTGGCTGGCAGGGCATTTGCCGGCTATGAGTTGCCGCGGCTGCTCGGCCAATACCGCAGAGAACATCCCGGTTTCACCTGTTATCTGCGCTCAACACTCTATGACGAGTCCATTCAGTCCTTGCTCTCAGGCACAGCAGACGTCGCATTTTTAGGCAGCGAGGCGTACCACCCGGAACTCCGGCAACGCACACTACCCGCAGACGAAGTGGTTCTTATCGTGCCCCCGACACACCCTTTTGCGCGATCATTTCCCGGCCTGTTCACGCTCCATGAAGTGCCGATGATCGCGTTCGGCACGAGGATCGCCCCCTTTCGCAGGCGCGTTGACGACTTTCTTGCAAAGCGCGACGTTTTCCCGGATGTGATCATGGAACTCGACAGCATCAGCGCCGTCAAACGCATGGTGGCGCAGGGACTCGGCGTCGGCATGTTGCCAAAACGCACCGTCGTCGATGATGTCCAGCATGGACACCT
Source organism: Bacillota bacterium (assembly GCA_021846285.1). Taxonomy (GTDB): domain Bacteria; phylum Bacillota; class Bacilli; order Alicyclobacillales; family SLC66; genus JAKADD01. The sequence continues at coordinate 22,156 of JAJZCB010000012.1, read as the reverse complement.
TTGCGCCGTCGGCATAGAGAACGGCGCCCTCACCCGTCCTTCGCTCATCGTCTATCCAAAGCACAAGGAAGCGGATGAAAATTTTCACCGCTTCCTTGACTGGGTGGTTCGCATGTATTGAAAATGTGGTCCGCCTCACAAGAGTTCAGCGCATCCTCTGCGTGTCAGACTGGCGACGTCCGCTGTCACTTGACGCGCGCTACGGCAAATCCGTCGCGTATCGGAAGCACCATAGCGTCAAGGCGGTCATCTTGCGCCAACCGCCGATTGAACTCGCGCATCGCTTCCACCGACGCGTCCCGAATGTCTGGATCGAGCACTCTGTCGCCGAGGAGGACATTGTCTGCTGCAATAATGGCTCCGGAACTGGCAAGACGCAACGCGTAGTCCAGGTAGTGTGGATAGTTTTCCTTATCAGCGTCAATAAAGAAAAAGTCAAACCTGGCTCCCTCCTCGATCAGTGCGGACAGGCTGGCGCGGGCGTCCCCAATCCGGTACTGGACGGCGTGTGAAAAGCCCGCGCGCGCCAGATTCGCGCGAGCGAGGTCGGCGTGCTTGTCATGCAACTCCAGCGATGTCAGGCGCCCCTCAGGAGCCAGCCCGCGCGCCAGGCAAATACCGCTGTAGCCACCGAGCGCTCCGATTTCCAGAATGTTTCGCGCGCCTGACATCGCCACGAGCAGTGTCAACAATTTTCCCAATTCTGCCGGCACCGAGATCGACGGCATCCCGTTCGCTGTGATCGATTCCCGGACAGCGAAAAGCAGTTCATCTTCCCGCGCATAGAGATCCTGCACATACTCTTCCCTGGACTGCATGACAAATCTCCTCCTTTATCCTGATAAACGTGCCTGCTTTGCCGGAATCGCAAAACTCAGACCTGAAAGTCTATCCCGGCATCCGTCTCAAGCGCAGCATCGCATTTGCGCCTGGTGCAAATTCATAAGGCACCGGCGTCACCTGGGCCGCAAATCCGGCGCTGTTCGCCAGACGCATGATCTGATCCAGATGAGCATACCGTTTCCCGGAAAAATCGACCAAAGGAAAGATGCGAATTTCTTCCCGCGCCACTCTCATCAATTCGCGCAACGTCGCCGCATGGAAAGCAAAGTCCATTCGATCCGCGTACAGAAAAAGAAAGTGCGCGGACAGTATCAGATCAAAGGCGCCATCTGCAAACGGCAGCGAAGGCAGTTGCGCAGCGATATAACGACTGCTTCCTGAAACGGTTAGCGTTTTCCTGAAATCAGCCAGAAACCCATTGAGAGCCTTCATACGGGTATACTGCAATTCTCCCACACTGCCAAAATAGTTCCAGGTGTAAGAGTCGCGATTGCGCTCCACGTCCTGCATGGCGTACAATACGTCCGCCTCACCCTTCGCCGCAAGTTCATCGTAACTATGAGCGTACGCCATGTCGCATGCGACCACCGCAACGCCCCGCGCATCCATCTCCGCTGCAAATGAGCACGGACCCGCCGGACAGTCAAGGATCGTTTTCCCTGCCAGATCCCGTTCACCCAGACGGAACATCCGGCGATATTCATCGTACGTACGACCGATAAATACGATGCGGTCCAGTTGAAGGCCCGCAACATGCGAGTTGCTTTTTGCCTCACTCATCTCTTCTCTGCTCATCTCTTCTCGTCTCACCTTTCTATGCTCACTATCCACTTTCTGCAAGATAGTTCATCTTCATCGCTTCCCGAACTTCCCGCATCGTCTCTTTGGCAATCCCGCGAGCACGCTCCGTGCCAGTCAGGAGAATCTGCGAGATGTCATCCGGCCGGGCCGCAAACTGCTGTCGGCGCTCACGAATCGGTTGCAACACCTCTTCGAGAAGCCCGGCGACCATCTGCTTGCAAGCCTTGCAGCCAATCCGACCCGTGGAACAGGCTGCATGCACGTCCGCCGCGCCGTCCTCGTTAAACGCCTGCTGATAGGCGAATACAGGACAAATCTCCGGATGACCGGGGTCGGTCGCACGAACGCGGGCGGGATCCGTCACAGCCGCGCGCAACTTTTCCGTCACCTCTTCCTGGGTGCTGTCCAGATAGATGGCGTTGTTGCGACTCTTGCTCATTTTTCCGTACCCGTCGAGGCCCGCGAGTCTCGGCACCCTGCCCACTAGCGGCCTCGGTTCCGGAAAAACCACTCCATAGAGTTCGTTGAAACGCCGGACGATTTTTCTTGTCTGCTCAATGTGCGGCAACTGATCCTCGCCAACCGGAACGAGCGTCGCCTTGCAAAATGTGATGTCTGCCGCCTGACTGATCGGATACCCCAAAAATCCATAATACAGATCGTTGTACCCGCGTTCTGCGGCTTCCGCCTTGATCGTCGGATTGTGACGCAGCGAATTGACGGTGACAAACATGGAATAGTACACCGTCAGTTCTGCGATCTCCGGGACCAGCGACTGCACGACGATCGTCGCTCGCTGAGGATCGATACCCACTGCGAGATAATCAAGAACAATCCCGCGCACAGATTCCCTCAAACCTTCCGGATGGCTGAAGTTCGTCGTCAATGCCTGGACGTCGGCCAACAGCAAGAACAGGTCATGACGATCCTGAAGCACAACTCTGTTTTGCAGACTGCCGACGAGATGTCCCACATGCAATCGACCCGTCGTGCGATCGCCTGTCAGCACACGTTCCCCACCCGGCGCACGTTCTTTGCCGTCCATGCCGATGTCAACCCCTTCTGCTTTGCGCTACGTTTCCCCGCTTGCCAGCCACCAACCATCCTCCATGGCCATCACCCCCTTAACGCAAATAGGCCCCCGTCCCTTTAGGGACGTGGACCGCGGTGCCACCCTAATTAGCCAAACAACTGCCTCTGGCTCACTTTGCGCGCGAAAGTGAATCACAGTCGACTGTTTTTCGCGCATCTCCTGTAACGGGGAGACAGTTCCGACTCTTCCTACAGACGACATTCCACCAAGCGAGATTCCACCAAGCGAGATTCCACCAAGCGAGATTCCACCAAGCGAGATTCCACCAGACGAGATCCAGCTCAGTTTCTGCGTCCATCAAAAGAGTGACTCCGAAGCCCATTTCCGCGTTCGCTGCGCACTGGTTCACACCGGCCACCAGCTCTCTGCCTGCACCCGCAAACGCCTACTCTTCTTCTTCATCGCCGATTCGCGTGTTCATTTGCGTTACATATTACCCGCGCATTCGCCTTCCGTCAAGCTGCAAATTTTTGTTTTGGGCGTTCCTTGGGATAATGAAAACTAAGGTTCTTTTCGTAAATATTGTCGTTCTATGGACAATCCTGTATAATGTTCGACAAACCTTGTCCAAGGAGCGATTTCATTGGGGTGGAAAGACCTTTATGAAGACTTTGATGAATTGAGCCAGAGCGAGAAACTTGCTCTTTTTGAGGAGATAAAGGACACCCCTTTTCCCGAACCACGGTTGAAGTTAGACAAAGTGGCTGAAGAAGTTCGTGATAGTCGTTTCAGCGCAGGTTTGGCGTGTGTCCATTGTGGCAGTGAAAAGATCAAAAGAAATGGGAAGTACCGCAGCCGCCAAAGGTATCTGTGTAGGGATTGCGGGAAGTCGTTTAACGACACAACCGCCAGCCCTCTATCAGGCACACACTACCCTGACAAATGGCTCAAATTCATCGAGTGTATGTTGGACGGTCTCACTCTGCCCAAAATTGCTAAGCTGCTTGATATTCACGTTTCTACTGCGTTTTATTGGCGACACAAGGTACTCTTGGCTCTTCGTTCACTTGGTCATGACGATCTCAACGGAATTGTGGAATCAGATGAAACCTTCTTCTTGGAATCCCTAAAGGTCGAAAGCCTGTGACCTTTCGCAAACCAAGAAAACGTGGTGTAGCGGAAAAACGAGGTATCAGCAAAGAACAAGTATGCGTTGTAGTCGCCATTGACCGAAACGGAGATATTGTTTCCCAAAACGCTCGTCGTGGTCGGATTACAGCAACAGAAATTGATGCTGTCTTGGGTTCATACCTTGCTCCAGACTCTCTACTCTGCACCGATTCCGCCAGGAACTACATGGCATTCGCAAGGATGAAAGGGTTTCATCACGAAGTTATTAACATACGAAAAGGCGTTTATATCCGCAAAGGTATTTACCACGTACAACACGTCAACGCCTACCACAAACGACTCAAGAAGTGGATGGAACGATTTCAAGGTGTCGCCACGAAGTATCTGGACAACTACCTGTTTTGGTTCCGCTTCTTGGACGGTACAAGGATCTGTCTCGGTATGAAGCCAAAAGGTCCATTTTGCGATATATGACAAGGCAAGAAAATGATGTAACGGTAAAATATCTTCGAGCCGTCTAAGACTATTTTATTGTTAACAGTTAACATGATCCAAACAACGGGGGTGAAGGTTTGGATTGGAAACCTGTTTATATAACAACTGAGCGTGGTACGTTTGAGTGTTTTGTGGCTGGAAAAGGAAAACCGATATGTACTGCACATCTATATCAGGAATTTACTGATAAGGGTAATCCGTTTGCAGATGTTCTCTCGGATTATTACGAAGTAATCGCTGTAAATCTTAAAGGTGCCGGAAAGTCTTCAAAACCTCTCAGGAAATCGGATCTTTCAATGGAGGAAACCGTAAAGGATCTTGAGAGTATAAGAGCGAGTATGAATTACAGAAAATGGTCTTATGCTGGTCATTCAACAGGTGGTTTTCTTGGCTTAAAATACGCAACACTCGTTGGTTCACATTTAGAAGCACTTATTTTGTCAGGAACTGCCGCTTCCCGTGAGTTCCAGAACTCCGAAAAATGTCTCTATAATTTAAAAAACGGTCAATACCGAAAGGAAATGGGTAAATTGTGGTTTTTTATGATGATGCCTTTCAAACTCCAAAAGATAAAGGCTCGCCATAGGCTTTTAGAATTATCTTTGTTTCATCCTGAAAAATACAACGAATATTTTAACGATGAAATTGGGAGTGAAGTCGTAGGAAAACGCATGAGGGCATATATTCAAGATTTGAAAACTTATGATGTAAGGGAACAGTTAAAACGAATTAACCTCCCTACTTTAGTGTTATGTGGAAGGCACGATGTTCAGTGTCCTGTTGAAAATTCCATTGAAATAAATAGCTTGATGCCAAATTCCGATTTAGTGATTTTTGAAGAGAGCAATCACTTTCCATTCATCGAAGAATCAACAGAGTTTCGGAAAGCTATTGGGTCATTTGCCTGTAACTAAATTCTTCTGAGAGTTCTTTAACTCCTACCCAAATCTGAATATGGCATTTTAGCAACAATGTTTACGAAAACAGCCAAAAATAAAAAGGCGAGCCCCGTTGATGGAGGTCGCTTTCTCAATGCGTTACACTGGGATTGGAGGTCTCTTCACTTTTTCATCGACTCAATCGAGACTTCATGCTGTCTGTACTTTTCGACAAGCATCTTCAACTCTATTCGTGTCACCTCTTTTACAGCGGCGACAGAAGAGGGGTTCCGGGCAACGACTTGACCTTCTTTGACTGGGATATCCCAAAGAAACAGCGGGGCGGCAATAGCATTATCCGCACCTATTTGCGTGTGAACGGGCAAAACGCCTTGTCTTGGTGGGCTGATTGGCTTCGTGAGCACGGGATCAATCACGACGGAATCAGCGAATTGGACGGCTGCGCCTCGACTCTTTTTGTGGACCCGGAGGGGCAAAGACTCGCTCTCGTTGACGACGGAGGACATGGAGATCCGCATGAAGCATGGGCACGCAGTGCAGTGCCGGCGGCAAATCAGATTCGCGGTATGGGTCCGATCGTGCTGAGCGTGCCGGATCTGCGCCCCACGGATTTGCTGTTGACCAAAACCCTAAACATGCGTCAGGCGCGTCAATATGCGCATCCGGAGGACGGTATTGTCCATGTCTCTTGAAATCGCCACAGACGGTCCTGGATTCGCTGTTGACGAGGATGTGGAAACACTTGGCGAAAAGTTCGTCCTGCCGCCATTTTTGGAAGCGCAGCGCTCCAAAATTGTTGCCAACCTCAAGCCCATCGATTAATGGAAAGCACGTTTTGATGCAGTCGGGAAGACACGATCCGGTTATCTCGGCAAGTAATAGCCAACGGTTGGCTGAATTGCTTAAACAGGCGGGCGCCTAAGTTGCGCCCAACTGGCAAAATACCGGTCACGGGCTGACGAATCCGGAGTTTGTGACGACGCAAAAGTGGCTGGAAACAGTCTTGTTTTGACGCAGTGAGCATCGCAAAGATTCCCAGCCTACATTTCGCGTCTTCGCCAGTCGGGTGGGCCGTGGTCGGGAACTGGACGACGGCGGCCTTTCTCATTCTTCTCCCGCACAGCTACGCAGGCTTTTGGGGAGATTTCCTCCAGAGATACAAAGCAAGAATAGCAGACCCAAGAATCGGCAGACCAAATAGATCGGGTCCAATCGTCAAGCAAACCGCGAACAGCCCAATTGCGACAGGCCAGTTCGGCGCCGGCGCCGAAGACGGACCGGGATGATTGGTGATAACAGTCGAGGATTGAGATGTACGCACGGATGTGGAAGTCGCACCAGCCGCACCGACTTGCACCTGCGTCGTCGTTGTCTGCACTGGACCGGCGCTTGACCAAACCGCGACGCCGAGTGTGACAACAAAACACAACAGCGCCGAAAGGATGACGAGCCCCGCTATGATGCTCGCGAGCGGTCTGGGGATGACCGGACTGCGAAACAGTCGCCACACCGCCAAAGGCCAGAACACCAGGAGAATCCACACGGTTCGCCAGGCAGCGGCAAAAGCCGTGGCGTCTCCAGCCAGCTTCCACGGTTCCCCCAAGTCGACAATGGCCGCCTGCAAGTCCGCCATCGAGTGTGATTGATCCCAGATGGTGTCCAAATGACTACGCAACTCCCGAACGATTTCGTCAATCTGCGAATCCTTCCTTCCGGCGTGGCGCACCCTGCGCAGAAAGGCTGCGATGGTGCGCGCTGCCTGGTCTGACTCGCCTCTTTGGCCATGGTTCATGAGAGATCGACCTCCACAATATTGCTCATATCGGAAATCAACTGCCGCCAAACTGCCGTGAGTTCACGCAGCCGTTTCGAACCGGGCTCGCTCAGCGTATAGACCTTGCGCGGCGGACCGCCGTATGGTTCCGTCCAATCCGCCCGCACCAGGCGGTCGCGTTCCAATCTCCGCAGCAGCGGATAAAGCGTTCCGGCGGCGATGTCAAGCGTGGCGAAAGCGCTCAGCCGTTCGAGCAGCGCGTACCCGTGACCGGGCTCCTTGGCGAGGAGACCAAGGAGGGCCAGTTCCAACACGCCGCGGCGAACTTCGCTCAAAGACGCAGTGGTTTTTTCCAAAGTCACACCTGCCTTTCGACTAGAGTATATCACCAACTACTATGTGATGCAATATAGCGGGCCGTATTTTTGGGGCATTTCTGGATTTCCATCAAATATTGGTGAGCGGCGACTCCCATACGGAACTTTTTATGCCAAGAATATGCGAACGAAACATCGAGATTTCTACGTTTTTTTGGTAAAATAGACTGGTCAAGCGGACAAGTCAAGTGTTCAGGCATTGTTCCGATTTCGTTGTATCGCCATCCCCGTCGTGGGGCCATGCGGTTTCGTGCAAGACGCTCCTCGGAGCGATCCTTGGACGAAGGGGGTGGCGAATGCGAGTGAACCTACATCTGAGCATGACCAACACGGTCGCGGGTTTGGCGATTGCAGCGGCAGTGACGATTGTTCGAGTTCTTTACGGGCGGCGAAAAAAGTAAGAGCGACCGTTTCCACGACGGTCGCTCTGTAAAGGCTATTTCGTTGTTCATCGCATAAACGAAGCCGCATGGCCCCGCTTGATCTATACTATACAACTTGAACCGTTTCAATTCAATCCTCGCCAAAAGAAACAGTTATCCGTCAGCGCCCTTGTCACCGTATAATTGGAGTGTATGCAAATTGATTGAGCCAGCAGACAACCCCCAGGAGGCCGTACAGCACCCGTCCACTCGCACCGCCGTCATTGGACTCGGCAATCCACTCATGAGTGACGAGGGAATCGGAAGCCGCCTCATCGCCGAATTCGCCAGACGCTCACGCTGCGGGGAGTTTGCGGGCGTCCTGTTTCTGGATCTGGGCACAGCCGGAGCCAAAGTTCTCCACGCCATCGCCCAAAAACGCAAAGCCATCTTTCTGGATTGCGTCTTCATGGGAGAGCAACCTGGAGCGATTCGCAGATTCACCACGGACGACGTGCATTCCCTTAAGATTCTCAGCCGTTTTTCCTTTCACGAAGCGGATCTGCTCGGAATCCTCGAACTCTCGCGCAAGCTTGGAGAATGTCCTGAGGAAGTCGTCATCTTCGGGATTGAACCCCAGGAGATTGCCCCTGGAGAAACGCTCTCTTCCGCTCTCCAGACGAGGATAAAAGATTATGTGGCCATGATTCAGGCGGAACTCTGAACCCTCTCCCTATGGATGAATCCAGGGGGTTCTAAAAGCCTATACCGCCGCACTCTCGTCGGCTCTCGCGCAGGCTTTTGACCCCGCTACAGCATCCAACGCCTCATGCATGGGCAGACTTTCTTCTTCGGACGACCCGCTCTGACTCCGGCGTCTGAAGACACCGAAGGAGGTGGGCTTTCGCCTCCCACTCGCAGGTTGGTTTTCAGTCGCCTGTTTCCAAGCCGCCCGCAGGAGCGGTTCCGCACCTGACCAAGACGCGTTCGCCTCGGTGACTTGGAGCAGGTTGTCTTTCACGTGCCGAGCCAGATACGCGCTGAACAAATCCCTTTGGGCTTCCACACCGCAATCGCAGGCGTGCACACGCTCCGAGAGCCGTTTCTTGTGCCTCTGCCCGCACAGGCACGCTTGCGATAATGCCGTCGTGCGCGTGGCAAATTCATCGACGGACCCGCCGGCGCTTTCAGCCCTGAGTTTTGCGAAGCAAAATCTCACTTGCGGGTGAGGATCGATAAAAACGTGCGCGGCGCACGGATGGAAATGGACCTGCCGTACAGCTTCTGAAACCCACGATAGCTCAACTTCTCAGTATGAATATCGGTTCCGATCGCGAGAATTCGATTCGCCATCTGACCGTGAAGGGTCTTGCGATGCGCCGCCTCGCGCCGGAACAGTTCGGCCAGTTCCGCTTGTGTACCCTGTTGTCGGCGGCTCTTCTTGGTGGAACGCTTCCCTTTGATCGCACGGCCTTGTTCGTCATAGCAATCCGGATTGTTCGCTCGCCTCTGCCGGTCGAGTTTGCGCTGCAGACGCCGAATCCGCCTGTGATCCCGCGCCACCGGCTCGCAAAACTGTTCCAGCGACGCCTCTGTCTCGCCAACCACCGCGATCGTCGAGGGTCCCATGTCCAATCCGACCGTCTCGGTTCCGATCGCATGCTCCGATTTCTTGTAGGGGAGCCCTTCGCAGACCAGTTGCGCATAGTAGCGGGTCCGGCTATGAACCTCCCGGCGCACGATCCGAACATACTTGACTCGCGAAGAGAGACCATGCCGGATCACCGGGTCTTTGCGCGCCGCCTTGACCATGGGCAGTTCAAGCCCGTTCCACAGTACCCGGTCATCCCGCCAGCGGATGCAGGCGGCATTCGTTTTCCCTTCCAGGCTGCGCAGCCCGCGCCGACCCTTGAAGCGCACGTCCTTGGCTTTCCCTTTGGCCACTTTGTCGACAGCGGCGAAAGCGCGGGCGGCCAGCTTTTGTTCCACGTGCGAGTCCACGTGATCGCCCAGCCAGGTGTCGCGCCGCATCCCGTCGGCTGTGGCCTCCAGCGCGCCTGCGGAGAACCCGTGGGCGGTTCTTACGGCGGCAAAGTGGGCGCGGCGTTCATCCTCGTCCTTCGTCTGCTTGACCTTTTTGTACCAGATCGATTGCCGGAACAAGGCCAGACGGCGCTTGGCCCCGCCAAGGAGAGCGTTGTACAGTTGCCGGGCCGCTTCAAAACGAGCGTTCAATTTCTTCTCTTGCCGCCTCGTCACCCGAAGCGGAATCTCGCACGTGAACGAAGGCGTCTTCACGCGGGGGCTAGACGTTTTTCTGATTCTCGATATACTGCTTGATACCCGCAAGGGGTGCACCTCCCACCGTGGAGACAAAGGAGGAATTCGTCCAAAGCGTGGGCAAACGGCTCTTGAGCCAGGGGAACTCCTGGCGCAGAATCCGTGAAGAACGCCCCTTTGAGCAGCCTGACCAACCGATGATTACCGAACTGCGGATCGACTTCCACCAGAAGATGCAAATGGTCGGACATGACCTCAAGTTCAAGGATGTCCGCCCGATGCTCCGCCGCCGCTTCGTGGATCAATTCCTGGAGCCGAACGTCGGCGCCGTTCACCAGGACTTTACGTCGATATTTCGGGCGCCAGACGACGTGGTATTTGCATGAGTAGACGACGTTTAGATTCGATTTGTAGTTCATGGGTACAGTATACCATGCCGTTTTGCATACTGTACGGACGGCGAGAAAGAACAGGGATCAAAGGCACGCCTTATATCCCCATGGATGAATCCAGGGGCTTTACGGCGCTTTCAGGTGACTCTCAATCCCCCTGCAGCCGAGCCAGAGCGACGGCGGTTTGTCCGGCGGCCAGACCGCCGTCGTTCGCAGGCCATTTGACAGGGTGATACACCGCGAAACCCGCGCGCTCCGCCGCCTGTATAAACCAGTGTAACAACCACGGATTCTGCCACACGCCTCCGCCCAACACAACCTCGCGAATGCCGTTTTCCGCGGCGATCCGTTGCGCCGCTTCCACCAGACCGCTGCATAATCCACGGTGAAATTTTGTAGCCATCTGCGGTCGCGGCGCGTTGCGGCGCAAGTCTTCGAGCAATTGTCTGATACCCGGCTGCAACTCCACCAGCCATCTTCCCCGCTCCAGTACGACAGGAAACTCGTATGCATCCGTCACTGACGGCGTCACATACGCTTCCAATCGCAATGGCAACTCGCTTTCAAATGTAGCGATCTTGTGTCCCGTAATCAGTACCCCCGCCACGTCAAAGAGACGCCCCGCGCTGGAGGAACGATAGCCGGGCAAGCGGCTGCACAAGGCCTTTTCCGTGAGCGCCACCTGCTTCTCATCCAGTTCCAGAGCGGCGGCCACAAACGGCGCGAATTCCTCCCATAACCCCCATTCATAGAGGTAGTTCAGAACCAGCCGCCAGGGTTCGCGCACAGCGTTATCGCCAGAGATCATACGCAGAGGGCGCAGATGACCCACCCGTTCCACACGCTTCAAATCGCCAAGGAGAAACTCCCCACCCCACACGGCTCCGTCGTCGCCGTACCCCGTTCCATCGAGAATGATCCCAAGCGTCCTGGAAGACAGGCGATGTTCAAGCATGGTGGCCGCCATGTGCGCGTGGTGATGCTGTACGCAGACCGTCGCTTCGATACACTGTTTAGCGTAAGCTTGGCTGACATAGCCCGGATGCGGATCATGGACGACAAACTCAGGACGGACGCGCAACATGCCCAGATACCACTCGACTTGTTCCTGAAAGACTGCAAACGTCAGAGGTTCCGCCAGATCGCCGCCATAAGGACCCAGCCACATCTTGCCCTGATCGGAAATGGCAAACGCATTTTTGAGATCTCCCCCCAACGCCAGCAGAGGCGGCCAATGTTTCCCAATATGCGCCACACTGTCCGCCTGTGGCGCGAACCCGCGCGAACGCCGGATGATGTGCGGCGCACCCCCGTCAATCCGCAGAATCGAATCGTCAACCGACCGCATAATCGGGCGGTTATGAACGAGAAAACCGTCCGCGATGCTTCCCAGTCGCCGCAGTCCATCGTGAGTGGTGAACGCAAGCGGTTCCCCACTCACATTGCCGCTCGTCATGACCAGCGCAGAAAGCGCTTCCTCGGATGTCAGCAATACATGCACCCCGGTGTACGGCAGAAACACGCCGTATCGGTTCACGTACGGCGCGACTCCGGGCGCCAGGTCAGCGTTCATGCGCTTTCGCACCAAGAGAATCGGATGCTCCTTGGAGGTCAGCCAAGCGTGCTCTATCTCGTCGATGACGCAGAATTCCGCCAGAGCCCCTTCGGTCATCATCACCGCGAGCGGCTTTGACGGCCGGCGCTTGCGCTGGCGCAACAACGTCACCGCCCCTTCATCCTTGGCATTGACGGCGAGATGAAACCCACCAATGCCCAGCACCGCTGCAATTCCTCCGGCGCGAAGTGTCTCCTGGGCCCGCTTCAGCGCGTCTTCACCCCGGCCCATCACGCGGCCGTCCGGCGCCAGCCACTGCAATTCGGGGCCGCACGCCGCGCAGGCGGTGGCCTGCGCATGAAAACGGCGAGACTGCGCATCGGTGTATTCCTGAAGGCATTCGGCGCACAGCGGAAAACTCTCCATCACCGTGGTTTGACGGTCAAACGGCAAACTCTTTGCGGCCGTATAGCGCGGACCACACTGCGTACAGGACGTAAAGGGATAGCGGTAATACCGACTGCCCGGAGTTTGCATATCGCGCACGCAATCTGGACAAATCGCCAGATCGGCCGGAATGCCAAAGGACAAACCCTTTGCGCCGATCGCCGAGCCAACAATTTGAAAATCTCCATATCCCTCGGGAGGCGCGGACTCGACATCGATCTGTTCAATATTCGCCGCGGCCGGGCGATCCGCGCGCAGACGCTCGACAAACACGGCCAGAACTTCGGGCTCCCCTTCCACATCGATCCTGACGCGGGCTCCTTCATTGCGGACCCTGCCGGCAATGCCCATGCTTTCAGCCAACCGGTGTACAAAAGGGCGAAATCCGACGCCCTGAACCACGCCCGTGACAAACAGGATCAGACGTCCGCCGGTCATGGGAACTCCATGTGCGATCGCCGCGTCCGTGGTCACAGGGGCTCCGTTTACGGTCGCCGCTTCGGTGGTCACAGGAACTCCCTTTGCGGTAGCCGGACCGCCGGTCATCGGATCTCCGTTCGCGAACCTTTTGCCGTCGCTCATGGGAACTCCGGCTCTCTTTCCGCTGCGCCAAGCGACTGTTTCTCCTGCACCCGCTTTTGCAGCCAGTCGATCCAGCGGTCGAACCCTTCGCCTGTGCGCGAGGAAAGGGTAAGGATGTCAATTTCGTTGTGAATAGACCGGATATTGCGTTCGGCCAGATCCAGATCAAAATCCGTATGTGGCAACAAGTCGGTTTTCGTGATCATGGCGACTTTCGCACGGCGAAATATGCCCGGGTATTTTAACGGCTTGTCCTCCCCTTCTGTGACGCTGAGCAAGACGACTTTAAAATCTTCCCCCAGATCATACGACGACGGACAGACCAAATTGCCGACGTTCTCAATGATCAGCAGATCCAGATCGCCCTGATCCACAAACGGCAAATGCTTTTGGATCATATGAGCTTCCAGATGGCACGTGCCGGAGGTGATGATCTGCTTGACGGGAAAACCATAGACAGCCAAACGTCTGGCATCGTTCTCCGTTTGCACGTCCCCGACGAGAATCCCGACGTTCAATTGGTTGCGCAACCTCAGCAGGGTGTTCTCCAACAGCGCCGTTTTCCCAGAACCCGGAGAACTGATCATGTTGAGAGTCAATACGCGCCGCTCTGCAAAACGCGCGCGAAGCTCCGCCGCCAATTCATTGTTCGCTTCCATCACACTCTGTTTCACGTCAATCTTGGCCATCACACTCTGTTTCACGTCAATCTTCGCCATCACACTCTGTCTCACGTCAATCTTCGCCATCACACTCTGTTTCACGTCAATCTTCATCCGACTCCACCTCCAGATAGGAGACCTCCAACTGTTCCCCGCCGATCACGTCGACAGCCTGCGAGTGGCAAGCCCCGCAGGCGAACAGGAACTCGTCCGTCACCGTGACGTGACCGCACGCCTTACATCGCAATTGCAATCGTTCTTCTTCCACCGTGAAGATTGTCTGTTCAGTCAGCGGATCGCTTTTCTTCAGTACGTCCAGGCAAAACAGCAAATTGTCTGTTTCGATGGCCATCAGCCGTCCCACCGACACGGACGCGCCGATCACCCGAACCGCGTGGACACTGGCGCCCTCTTTTGCGACGATGCTCACAATCTGCTCCGCGATGCTCAGTTCGTGCATGTCAGCAGATCCTCGGCAATTGTTCCAAAGACAGGAGATCCAACACGCGCACCGCGCCGATGTACGTCTCTAAACTGGCGAACCCGGGAATGTCGTCCGTCACCTCGCCAATCACGGCCGCGTCTTTGCTCTCCTTCACCGTGCGCATAATCCGCAGGCATTCGTCAGCCTCCTCCGGCGCCACGACCGCAACCAGTTTCCCTTCGCTCGCTAGGTACAGCGCGTCAAGACCCAGCACCTCACAGATGCCGCGCACGTCTTCCTGAAGGGCTATCGCCGTTTCGCGGACGCGCAGGTTCAAACCGCTGGTCTGCGACAGTTCCTGCACCGTCGTGGCCAGTCCGCCGCGGGTCGGGTCGCGCATGCAGCGGATGCCTGGCAGATCGCGCACCGCCATCACCACGTCACGCAAACAGGCCGTATCGCTCTTGATTTGATTCTCAAAATCGATCCCAAACCGGTGCGCCAAAATACTCGCGCCATGATCGCCAACCGTACCCGATACAATCACGGCGTCACCCGCGCGAATGTGCGCCGGACTCCATTGAATCCCTTGCGGTACAAACCCCACGCCGGTTGTTGTGATGTACAGTCCGTCTGCCGCTCCCCGCTCCACCACCTTCGTGTCGCCGGCGATGATCTGCACGCCGGCTCTTTTCGCAGCGGTTGCCATCGCTTCGACAATGACCACCAGTTCCTTGGTTGGCAGCCCTTCTTCAAGAATGAAGGAGGCCGTCAGATAGGCCGGGGTCGCGCCGCCCATCAGCAAATCGTTGACCGTTCCGTTAACCGCCAGGTCGCCTATATTGCCCCCCGGGAAAACATACGGTTTTACGACGAAGGCGTCGGTGGAGAGCGCCATGCGTTCTGTCGAAGGATTCAAAATTGCCTGATCGCCGAGCGCTCTCAGATAGGGATTATCAAACACGGGAACAAACAGCGTCTCAATCAATTGGTGCGTCAACTTTCCGCCTGACCCGTGCGCAATTTGAACCACGTCGGGCAGATCTTCCATCGTAAGCGATCGGCTCCGAGCGAGTCTCTGTCTGCTCAATCGCGAGCACCTCCAGTCTGGATAGTCACGTGTTGGTAGCGATAATACGCTGCGCACGTTCCTTCCGACGACACCATGCAGGCGCCAAGCGGCCGCTCTGGCGTGCATCCCGTTCCAAAAGACGCGCATTCCCGCGGTTCCTTGACGCCTCTCGTGATGTCTCCACAGATGCACTCTCCCGTTTCCTCGGAACGCGGCTCCGGCATCCAATCGCGAAACTTATGGTACGCGTCAAAAGCGCGCAATTCCTCGCGCAATGACAGTCCGCTCTCCGCGATCGCGCCGATGCCCCGCCAGTCCTGTTCCACCGGGGAAAACACGTCCTTCACCACGTCCAGCGCACGGGGATTCCCGTATCTTGTGACCGCGCGCGAGTACTGCACTTCCACTTCGCAGCGCCCTTCCCTGCGCTGTTTCAGAATCATGACGAGCGATTCCAGAATGTCGTTCGGTTCAAAGCCAGAAATCACAACGGGTCGATGATACTCTCGGGGGATAAATTCATAATCCTGGCTGCCCACAATGGTGCTCACATGTCCAGGCCCCAGGAAGGCGTCGATGCGAACATCGGGATCATCGAGCACGGCCCTAATGACCGGCGGCACCAAAACGTGATTGCTGAGCATCGAGTAGTTGGTAAGTCCAAGCTGTTTCGCGCGAATCACGCTAAACCCGTTCGCGGGAATCGTCGTTTCAAAGCCGACGGCGAAAAACACGACTTCGCTGTCGGGATTCTCGGCCGCCAGTTGCACGGCGTCAAGACTCGAATACACGATTTTGACATGGGCGCCTTTCGCCTTTTCCTGCAATAAACTGGACGATGAACCGGGCACCCGCATCATGTCGCCGTAGGTGGCGACGATGGTGCGAGGACGGCGCGCCAGCGCGATCGCCTGATCGATTTTCGCGATGGGCGTCACGCAGACTGGGCAACCGGGGCCGTGCACAAATTTGACGGTCGGAGGCAATACTTGCTCCATGCCGGAACGCACGATCGCGTGTGTGTGTCCGCCGCAAATCTCCATGATGCTTTGCTGCCCATCGCACAACTCGTGGATTTGCTCCAGCAAATAGCGGGCGACTGCGGGATCCCGGTACTCATCGACAAGTTTCATGCATGGTCCTCCCTTGCTTATTCCGGCAAATTGATCGTCCGTGCCCGCCGGAATCGTATGCTGCGCCGCTTCTCAAACACGGCTGCGCCGAACTCGCCTCGGCACAGCATACGATCCCGGCCAAGCGGGTTTTTCATTCCACTGGTGGCGCGCTAGTGAGATTTTGCTTCGCAAAACTCAGGCATGACAGCCTACCCCGCAAATGCGGTCATGCGAGCTAGTCGCCCTCCTGCTGGCGGCCCACGGCGGCGTGCAGGTCTTCCTGAAAACAGGCGCGCAGGAGTTCCAGTGTTTCTTGCGCTTCCTGTTCGTCGATGATCTGCAGCGCAAACCCGACGTGCACCAGCACATAATCGCCAGGGTGAACCTCACCGAGCAGGTCGATACAGACCCAACGCTTCACGCCGGCCATATCGACCATGGCCATACTTCCGTCGATGTCCAGCACCTCTCCAGGAACGGCCAGGCACATCATCAACCACCTCCAGAGGATCCATTGACGCGTGTTATCGCTCTATCCCGGAAAATCGCCGCAGGCGTATTTTTCTTCCCGGTTGCTGGTGCTGCGCAAGTGAGATTTTGCTTCGCAAAACTCAGGCATGGAAGTCTATACAAACTTGACGTGGAGATAATGAGTCGAACAGGATATGCAAGGATCGTA
The DNA here is from genome assembly GCA_021846285.1 of Bacillota bacterium. GTDB lineage: Bacteria > Bacillota > Bacilli > Alicyclobacillales > SLC66 > JAKADD01. The sequence continues at coordinate 5,233 of JAJZCB010000012.1, read as the reverse complement.
CGCGCGAACAAGCATCTCCAGCCATAGCCGGATTTCCTCCTCGCTCCGGTCGACGATTTGCGGCAGCAGCGCCTCCATGTCTCTTTGAATATTCCCGTGATTTTGGTTGGTCGGAATGCTCATATTGGCGGATGTACAGCGTCCCTGGTCGTCGAAGACGTAGCGATGAAAGAGAATCCCTCTGGGAGCCTCGACGCAGCCTACCCCTTCGCCAGCCTGCGGTTCAACTTGAGGGATCTCCTGTCGAAGCCCTGCCGTCAGGAGTTCATCGATCAATTCCAACGCGGATTCGACAATATGCGCGCATTCCACGACCTGGGCAAGGGTGTTGAAATACGGGTTGTGACGCCTGGTCTCCAGATCGAACATCCGGGCGATGTCCTTGGCGAGCGGCTTGAGATAAGCGGAATTCAGGTTATAGCGCGCCAAGGCTCCAACCGCGTAGGAATCGCGATGCCAGCGCGCCCATTTCGCCGTCGATTGCGGTGAGACGTATTCATTGACAACCGACTCAAACTCGGTAAGAGGAGTAGCCTCCGCCATATCCGTACTGCCAATGCTGCCCTCATAAAAGGTGTACCGATCGGGCTGCACAAGGGCGACGTATTCCGTCTCACGCTCAAAATCAGGAAGCAGGCCCGCAAGACTGACCAGTACGTCGACCAACGAGGTGAGATCGGGTACGGCCTCCGACAGCATGGCGCGAAGTCCCCGCAATTCTGTCTCACTGGGAATCTTGCTAAACCCGCCGGGTTTGAAAGTGATCGGATGAGTGGTTCGTCCCGTCAGGAGATCCGACCAACTATTGGCCATGCGATGCAATTGGATCACGGTTTTGACGACGTCAAAATGAGTCTGCACAAGCGGAATGACAGATTTGGCCCCCAACATGTCGGGAGCAACCAGATAGCCGACATGCAGGACGTGGCTTTGGACCTGTTCCGAATAGTGCGCCAGAAGGCGCAACTTATCGGTCTGTTCAGAGACAGGAATCCGCATGGCGGACTCGATTCCTTTGATGCACGCGAGCGAATGGCTGATCGAACAGATTCCGCAGATGCGGCTCACGATCGTCTGAAGATCCGCCCAACTCCGTCCGCGCACCATCGCTTCAAAAAAACGCGGCGCCTCGGGAACCTGCCATTCGACCTGTTCGATGACGCCACTCTGGACATTGACCAGGATGTTGCCGTGGCCCTCAATCCGGGTGACGTGATGGACATCCACCTTCTTATTCATCCCCGCGCCTCCTGTTTGTTGCTAAATAACAGCATGCGGTCTTCCAGGTCCTCGACCTTCTTCCCGTATCTCTCCATGACTTCCCTGGCCGCTTGCACATTTGGTTCATCAACGGATCCACGACAGCCAAAACACCACGTTCCAAAGGAGGGACAGCGGGCGTCGCATCCCGCCCGCGTGATCGGTCCCAGGCAGATTTCATGATATTCATAGCGACAGACGTTCTCCTTGCGCTTACACTCCACGCAGACTGGATAATTCGGGATTTCCGGCCGCTTCCCCATGACCAGGGAACGCACGACATGAGCAAACTCTCGGCGGTCGATCGGACAACCGTAGATTTTGTAATCGACTTGAACAACCTCGTCCACCGCTTTTGTGGGCGCGCTGTCCAGATGAGGCAGCGCAGAGTCTGCCCCATAGACGAGTTGCTTGACCTCCTGCAAATCAAAACGATTCTTTATTTTGTTAACGCCGCCGTCCGTGGCGCATGCGCCCAAAGCCACCAGGGTTTTGGCGCGTTCGCGGATCTGACGCACTTTCTCTTCATCTTGCGGACGCGTGATGGAACCTTCGATGATCGCCACGTCGTACTCTTCACTCTGTTCCGACATGCCTTCCCGCCATTCGACCAAGCGCACAATGGAAATGAGATCTAAAATTTCTTCTTCCATGTTGACGATCTGGAGCTGACATCCTTCGCAACCGGCGAAATCAAAAATCGCGACCTTCGGCTTGTTCATTCATATCGCCTCCATGACTTCCCTGATGGTGGAGTACTGAAAGACCGGCCCCTCCTGGCAGACGTACACACCGTTCATCTGACAGTGGCCGCACTTGCCGACGCCGCACTTCATGCGGCGTTCTAACGACAGATAAATGGAATCGTCCGACATCCCCATCTTTTGCAATTCCTCCAGCACGAAACGGTACATGACCGGCGGCCCGCAAACAACGGCGATGGTGTTCTCCGGAGATATGTGGACCAAAGGCAAAAGCGCGGTAATCCTGCCGACATGGCCATGCCAGTTCTCATCCGGATCATCGACGGTTTCCAGCATAGTTACATGGGTGCGTTGGCCCCAGTCTCTTTGCTCGTCCGCGAAAATTCGGTCGGCCGGCGTCTTCGCCCCGTACAAAATCGTCATATGCCCATAGTCTTCGCGATTGTCCAGGATGTAGTTGATCGCGGAACGCACTGGAACCAGGCCGATTCCGCCGCAGATGAGCAGGATGTCTCTCCCTTTCATGACGTCATGCACGGGAAACTCAGATCCAAAAGGGCCGCGTACGCCAATCCTGTCGCCTGTGACCAGCTTGCCGAGCGCGTTTGTCAGATTGCCTACGTTTCGCACCACCATTTGAAAAGTTCCTCTTTGAGTTGGCGAGGAACTGACGGAAATAGGCGCCTCACCGAATCCAGGAAGAGAAATCTCCACAAATTGCCCCGGTTCGTGACCAAGTTCGAGACCGGAATCCAGTCTGATTTCATAGAACGTCTCCAATTCTGTCAAGGGTCTCGTCTGCACCAGAGTGGCCGCTTGCGGTGCATAGATGTCCTCAGAGAGGGTCCGTTCCGTCACTGGACTTACCTCCGGCAACGCGGCCTGCTCGGAAGTCTCGATATCCGGACTTTTCGCGTATAACTGGTTATAGATCTCCACCGGGTTGGCGATGCCGGTCAGGCAGGCAGAAATGCACCGACCGCAACCAACACAGGCTACGAAACCAAATTTATTGGGTATATAGCTGCCTTTGCGATAAAAGCGATGACGATACCGCTCCGCGGGATGTCTCCGAAAATTGTGCCCTCCGGCGACTGCGGCAAATTCGTTCAATAAACAGGCGTCGCAGGACCGTGTGCGTGTACCTGTCTGCATATCCCAATTCATGTCATCGTGAACATCGAAACAGTAGCAGGTTGGGCACACAAGGTTACAGGAACCACACGAAAAACAGAGCCGCGCCTTCTCTTCCCATATTGGATCATCATAAGATTTTGCCAGAAGCGCAGGCAGTTCATCCGGTCGGCATTTGAGGTCGTGTTTGCCAAGCGATTCCTGATTCGTCCTCCACACTTGTTCCCGTTTCGCAAAGTCCTCTTTCGCAGGTTCAACCCCCCCTGGAACGAGAGCGAGAAGTGCTTCTCCCTTCTCGGTTCCGGCATCCGCCAGGTAATCGTCGCCGATTTTAGTCAGGAGAAGATCAAAACCGTCCTGAACCGTTGCGGTGTTCATGGAGGAAGCAAACACATGCGCAGACGCCTTCTGAACATCGCAAGCGACGATGGTGGCATTGCGGCGGCGCGTCATATAGTGGACGTCATAATGGCCCGCGCGAAAGATGGCGTCCAATTGCGAGATGGCGACAACGTCATACGGGTGGACCCCAAAAAGAATAAACGGTTCATGCTCTAGGCGACTTTCATATTCTCCCTGCGCCGTGAATGCCATGAGATTTTCGCGTTGAGGAAGTAAGTATTTTTTGGGCGGAAGAATGGTGACATCATAATCCAGGCGCAAATCCTCGGCTTTCGACAACGGTTCGAAGACGAACCGCTCCTCCTTGGCCTGCACTCCGACAACGCGCTGCCGCGCGATGAGTTCATTGACCCATAAGCCGAACACTTCCTGGTTGAGCTTCCGTGTACTCATGATGGCCTCCCTTATGATCCACATATTTTCACGCGAAGTTGTGAATAATTTCACATAATGGAATGCACTCCCTCCCCGATAAGACTAAGGTACTCTCTTCACTCATTATTTAGATTATACTGCCAATAACGCGGATCGTCAGATGAAAATCGACTATATGACAGTAGTCAATAAGTACTATTCCTCACAGCATGCAAGCGGTCCATATCTGCCGCAAGCCATTCATCTCCCGCGCAACTCCCCCTGTTCGCTGTTCCTTACTTCGACTATACTCTAATTTGCGGGAGAGATCTCCCATCCCATGAAGGAACGAGGAGCGGAGTATGACAGACTTCTATATTGTCGATGTGTTCACGCAGGGCAAGTACACGGGCAATCAGCTCGCAGTATTTGTGAACGGAAGGCGGTTCTCATCCGATCAAATGCAGACTTTGGCCCGTGAAACCCACTTTTCCGAGACCACCTTCATCATGGATGCACAGGCATCGTACAGCGATCCAGCGCGTTACTCTGTGCGCATCTTTACACCGGCAGCCGAAATACCGTTCGCTGGCCACCCTACCCTCGGCACGGCATTTGTGATCGCGCAGACGCTTCTCGAAACACCCGCGTCTCGTATTGAACTGGCCATGGGAGCGGGGATAATCCCAGTGGACATCACCTATGATCAAGGTAAACCTGACTGGTTGACCATGACCCAGAATCAGCCGATATTCGGGGAGACAATGGATCACGGCGCTATGGCGGATTGCCTGGGCGTGCCCGTAACTGCTCTTGATTCAGGATTCCCGGTGCAAATCGTGTCTACCGGTTTGCCCTTTGCACTCGTTGCGATGCGTTCACTGCGCGATGTGCAGAAGTGTACTGTGCGTCCTGAAGTGTTGCGACGATTGATGAACCAGTTTCCAGACCTAAACATCCTCGTATTTACGACAGAAACGGTGATGCCCCAGCATGATGTGCACGCCCGTGTCTTCGCGCCTGAGCTGGGGGTTTCTGAAGATCCGGCGACAGGAAGCGCCGCCGGCTGTCTGTGCGCCTTTTTGCTGCGGTACGGAATGCCGGACGAGACCGCTCCTCGGTCCACATTTTCGCTGAAAGTGGAACAGGGGTATCAGATCATGCGTCCTTCCCTCTTGTTGATAACAGGTAATCGCAACCACGACCACTATGACATCCGAGTGGGCGGACGGGTCGAATGGATCGCTCGAGGAGAGTTGTTGGGCTGATGTTTCGATTTTATCCACATGTTCCACGCGGTTTTCTGAAGGAAATTGGCGATATGCGTCGAAGTATGTCAACACAGAACAGAGATCTGAAACGTTGGGGTGTTGTCCAGT
>JAJZCB010000106.1 GCA_021846285.1 Bacillota bacterium | reverse complement strand
CGGATGCAATTTTTGGCCGAAGTTCGATCAGAGTTAATGAAAATCGGTCATCTGTCCATGCAGGAAGCTGAAAAATGGATGAAGAAAAAACATGTAGCTAAAAAAATTCAGCAAAATGAGATGTTCTTGCATGAACCACCGGCGTATCACGCGTTCGCGGTGTTGTTCCAAGAGAAAGGTCCTTGGATTGAAAAGTATGAAGAATACATGATGCAACATCATTAAAGCGGCGCGGTCACTACATATCTGCCGCTGTGCGGATGCCCAAATTTGGGTTATCACTGCTCCCCCTACGAAGACACGTCGCGCTGTACAAACACCCGCCACGAGACGGCGTTCAACACGATAAAATAGACCGCCAGCACCACGATTGAGAAGCCCATCGTCATACCGGCGACGGGTGGCCCGCCCGTGATGTATTGCATAAGATCTGTATTGGCGAAAAGAATGTACTTGTCCCATGTGAAACTGCTCAGCAACTGCACCAAGGAGACACCGACAAACAGGGTTATGATCGAAAGGGCGATCGCCAGCGCGCTGCTCCGAAAGACGGCGGAGATCATGAAGGCGATCGTCACGATCATGACGCTTGAGATCAGTGCAAACGCATACCCGAGAAGTATAAAAGATCCCGTCGTCATCTGCGTGACCATCTGTTTGGCGTTCACGAAGACAAGCGGTTCACCGACGCCTTTGAAACCAAAGAAGATTCCTCCGATGACAACCGACGAAACGAGCACCAGTACAAACATCGCTAACGTAACGAGCAGCACCGACACGTATTTTGACAGGATGATGCGCGTTCGATTCACAGGTTGTGTCAGCAAGGCTTTGATCGTTCCGCTTGCAAATTCGCCTGCCACGATATCCCCTGCCACGACCGTTACGAACACGACTCCGATTTGGCCTACGCTTAGCGAACCGAGGGTGAATACCCATGCGTCCTGGTGTCCGGGAGGAAGATTGTGAGCGATGTCATACGTGTTTATGGCCACTTGTCCTTTGAGCCGCACGCGGTCAATCGGAGGCAGGTATACGTGCGGATTGGAGAGCGTCGCCTCCGCTTGGGCATTTTGGCTCAACAGCGTCTGTTTCCAGTTTGCGTTTGGTTTGAGATGGGCATTGATCACGATCGCCGCGACCACCACGATCACGACGATCAGCGCCGCCATGATCCAGGTCCGCAAACGCAAGGCGATCTTGATGGATTCATTTTGAATGAGTTTAAGCATGCCGCACCTCTCCCGTCATCTCAAGGAATGATTCTTCCAGGGTCCTGGTGACTGTGCGAACCCCGGACACCTTTACACCAGCGTGAACCAGGGCCGCAACAACATCGGCCACGGCGAGAGGGTCGAGCACCACATCCAGTTCTCCGCTCTCCGGCGCGGGTTGACATGCGAGATCCGCTTTTGCAAAAGTGCTCATCGCCAATTCATGATTGTCCACCTTAAAACGCGTGGTCTGGGCCGCGGTCGGCGCATCGCCCTTCATCTCGTTGATGGATCGAATGTCGACCAGTTTGCCGTCTTGAATGATGGCCACCCGGTCGCACATCAGTTCCATCTCCGCGAGCAGATGCGAGGACACGATGACAGACATGCCCCGCTGCGCAGCGAGCGAGCGCAAATGATCGCGAAACTCCCGTATCCCGGCCGGATCCAGTCCGTTTGTCGGCTCGTCCAGTATCAATATGGAAGGATCCCGCAACAAAGCCAGAGCCAGGCCCAAACGTTGCCGCATGCCCAGCGAATACTTCCGAACCCTGTCGTGAATGCGACTCTTCAATCCGACCAACTCGACCACTTCATCGATACGGGCCCGGTTGACGCCGGGTGTCATGCGGGCAAAGTGAAGCAGATTCTGATACCCGCTCAAATACTTGTACATTTCCGGATTTTCGACGATGGCGCCCACATGGCTCATCGCGGATTCGAAGTCTTTGGTTACGTCCACTTCGTGCACGAGGACGCTTCCTTTGGTGATCCCGATCAAGCCGACGATCATCCGGATCGTAGTCGTTTTCCCCGCGCCGTTCGGTCCGAGAAGGCCAAATACTTCCCCTTTACGCACAGCAAACGACAGGTCATCGACGATCGTCTTTCGACCGATCACCTTTGTCAAATTTTTTATTTCGAGTGCGACCTCGTTGCTCATGAACTTCCCCCGATCCAGAATTGTGAGCGAGCATGCGCCGGATTTGGCGTCTCTGCGTCATAACGGACGATCCGAAAAATCGATGGTCTGTGCCGGTCGGAGTCGTATATTGCGCCCCTGCTCAGACATGGATGTCTATCCAGATATGTTCTTGTTTATACTTTAATCCTATCATGTAGTAAATCGACTATAGCAGATAATGGCATCGATAACAACCTTGTTGTAGCTTTCCGCATTCTAGTTGTATACTACACTGGAGGACATACCAACCGGTCAGTATGTGAGGGGTGGGGCGTTTGGATTTCTCGTATTCGGAAAGAGTCAAGCGGTTGCAGGCTGAAGTGACCGCATTCATGAACGAACATATTTATCCCAATGAGTCCGTGTACAACGAGCAGTTGAAAGCGCTCCCAGACCGTTGGGAAGCCGTGCCGCCCATTGTCGAGGAACTCAAGGAGAAAGCCAGGACTGCTGGGCTGTGGAACCTTTTTTTGCCTGACAGCGAGTACGGGGCGGGGCTCAGCAACCTGGAATACGCGCCGCTGTGCGAGATTATGGGGCGCTCACTGATTGCGCCGGAAGTGTTCAATTGCAACGCGCCGGACACGGGGAACATGGAGGTGCTGGTCCGCTATGGATCGGAGATACAAAAGGAGACCTGGTTGGCGCCTTTGTTGAACGGTGACATCCGCTCGTGTTTCTCCATGACAGAACCGGACGTCGCTTCAGCCGATGCGACCAACATCTCAGCCAGCGTGGTGCGCGACGGCGACGAGTATGTGGTCAACGGCCACAAGTGGTGGTCATCCGGAGGCGGCGACCCCCGGTGCAAGATTGCGATTGTCATGGGCAAGTCCAGCACGGACGCCCCCAAATACGAACAGCAGTCCATGATACTGGTTCCTCTCGACGCGCAGGGGGTAACCGTGGAGCGGATGGTGCCGGTCTTTGGCTACGACCATGCTCCTCACGGCCATGCGGAGATCACCTTTACAGACGTGCGGGTTCCGGCCGACAACATGATCTGGGGGGAAGGCAAAGGGTTTGCGATCGCGCAAGGGCGACTTGGTCCAGGACGCATCCATCACTGTATGCGCGTGATTGGCGCTGCGGAACGCGCCCTCGAATTACTCTGCACACGAGTGGAACACCGTATAGCCTTTGGCAAGCGTTTGTCCGACCAGGGGGTCGTCCAGGACTGGATTGCCCAGTCGCGCATGGAGATTGAGCAGGCAAGGTTGTTGACCCTCAAGGCCGCTTACATGATGGATACGGTCGGGAATAAAGCAGCGAAGATGGAAATTGCCATGATCAAGGTGGTGGCTCCGAATATCGCGCTGAACGTGCTCGACCGTGCGATTCAGGCCTTCGGAGGAGCTGGGGTGAGCGATGATTTTCCCTTGGCCGCACATTGGGCCAATGCGCGTACTCTGCGCATCGCGGATGGGCCTGACGAAGTGCACCGTACACAAGTGGCGCGCTACGAGTTGCAGAAATATCGGAAATAGACCCGCATGGCCGGGGATTGAATGAAGGACGCTGAGAAACGAATGAAAGAGAAAATCACGCAAGTGAGTATTCAATTATTTGAACAGAAGGGATTTAGCGAAACGTCGATTCAGGACATCTGCGACGGACTCGGCGTCACGAAGGGAACATTCTACTACTACTTCACAAGTAAAGAAGAACTGTTGATGGATATCCATCTGCGCTACATCGACGACATGTTGCGGCGCCAGGAGCAGATCATCAACGATCCGGAGAAGAACTCCAGGACGAAGTTGTTTGACGTTGTCCATATGCTGATTCGGACGATCGAACGACAGGGAGCCAGTGCACGCGTATTTTTCCGCGAAATGCGGCACCTGAATGAAGAGCGGTTGGCGGCGATTGTAACGAGGCGCAACCAATTTAGGATGAATATTGAAACTCTACTGAGAATGGGCGTTGAAGCAGGCGAATTTCGGAGAAACTTGAACGTCAAAATTGCTGCGTTGGGCATCCTTGGCATCACGAACTGGAGCTACCAATGGTTCCGTTCAACCGGAGACTTGTCAGATCGGGAAGTGGCCGAGATCTTTGTGGCTATGATTCTGCAGGGAATTGCGAGTGCATGAACAAGCTCCGACCGGCACGGACGATCATTATTTTGGGCATAGAGTAGAGAAGGCGAGTGATCGGCATGGCAGACACGATCCCGGTTCGCAGTGGAGAAGAGTTGGAGTTGACCAGACTGGAAGCGTTCTTGCGCGTCCACATCCCAGACTTGCCGAGCGGTCCATTGCAAGTGAAGCAGTTTGCCGCAGGGCATTCGAATCTGACCTACAGTCTCCAGGTCGGTGAGTGGGAGGCGGTTCTGCGCCGGCCTCCGCTCGGACCCGTGGCGCCGAAGGCTCACGACATGGAACGGGAATACACCATCCTCAAGGAACTCCACCCGTACTACCCACTGGCGCCGAAACCACTGGTGTTTTCAAGAGACGCGACCGCTGTGGGCAGTCCTTTTTTCGTCATGGAGCGTAAACACGGCGTGGTCCTCGATACGGAGTTTCCCGAAGGAGTGACGGTGACGCCGGAGTTGTGCCGCAGGCTGTCGGAGACGATGGTGGACGAGTTGACAAAACTTCACTCGATAGACTACGCAAAAACCGGATTGGCCAGCACGACTCATCCAGAAGGATTCATGGAGCGTCAGGTTCGCGGGTGGATTTCCAGGTCTGAGCGGGCGACAACCGGAGACGTGCCTGGGATCGAGGAACTGAAGAAGTGGCTCGTGTGCCATACTCCACCCGAGTCTGGAGCGACGATCATTCACTACGATTACAAGTTCAACAACGCGATGTTTACGCCGGATCTGTCGAAGATGGCGGGGCTGTTCGACTGGGAGATGACGACTGTCGGAGATCCCCTCGCGGATGTGGGCACCGCAATGAGTTACTGGGTTCAGGCGGACGATCCGGAATTGTTGAAAAAGGGGCTTGGGAAACCGCCTGTGACGGTGCAGGACGGGTTCATGACGCGACGCGAATTCGTCGCAGCCTATGCGCAGCGCAGTGGTCGCGATATCTCCCATTTTCGTTTCCATGCAACTTTTGGCTATTTTAAGCTGACCGTCATTGTGCAGCAGATTTACTATCGATGGAAGGCGGGTCAAACTGCCGACCCGCGTTTTGCCCATATGGACCGGACCATCGAAAACCTGGTTCAGTATGCCCTGACTACTGCGAATTCCGCGAACGGCGGAATATAAAGAAGGAGGTCTGTGCGGAGATGACAGACTTGGTCGTAAATGAAGATGGTCCAGTGCTTAGCCTGACGCTGAACCGACCAAAAGCTCTTAACGCGTTTAGCGCGGAGATGGTTGAGGGGCTCACAGCGAACTTTCGGGATGCCAAAAAACGGACCGACGTGCGGGTTATCGTGGTGTCCGGCGCCGGGAAGTCTTTCAGTGCCGGCGGGGACGTCAAGACGATGGGCGAGGCGTCTCCGGCGCAAGTGTACGATCACGTTGGCAAGTTAAACGAATGTATCATAGCGATGCGAGAGTTGGAGAAGCCCGTCATTGCCGCAGTCCACGGTTTTGCCGCCGGCGCCGGGTTTAATCTCGCGATGGCCTGTGACCTGATTGTGGCAGCACAGGACAGTCAGTTTGTTCTGAGTTTCACTCAGGTCGGGCTGATCTCAGACGGGGGCGGGTCTTATTTCCTGCCGCGCATCATTGGCTCGCACCTGGCGAAGGAGTGGTTCTTCTTGGCTGAACCCATCCCTGCGACCCGCGCACATGAACTTGGCCTGGTGAATCGGCTCGTACCCGCTGATGACCTCGAGGAGGAAACGATGCGATTGGCCCGGCGGCTGGCGAACGGACCCGCCAAGGCTTATGGCATGATGAAACGCATCATTGACAGTTCTCTTAACTCCACACTTGACGAGGTCCTGCAGGCGGAACGCATCGCTCAGACAATGATGGTTACGACCGAAGACCACCTCGAAGGGGTGCAGGCGTTTCGGGAAAAACGCGCTCCCAAGTTTCACGGCAGGTAGCGGCATAAGTCAATGCGGCGGGAGGCGTGGGGCCATGGATTTTCGACTCAGTCTGGAAGAAAAGATGATTCAGCGCACAGTCCGGAATTTTGTGAAGAATGAACTGATTCCCTTGGAGCAGGACGTCCTGCGCAACGAACGGGAGGGGAGGCCTGGACTTGCCCCGGAGACGTTGCGGGTGTTGCAGCACAGGGCGAAGGCAATCGGTTTTTGGGGCGTCAACACGCCGGAGGAATATGGCGGCGCGAATCTCGGATCGCTCGCTGTGGCCATTACCCTGATGGAGTTGGCGCGTACTTTCGTGCCGTTTGATTTCGGCGGTTACGCAGACAACATCCTCTATGCTTGCAATGACGAACAGAAACAGCGTTACCTGATTCCGACCATTGAGGGTACTCGACGTTCGTGTTTTGCCTTGACCGAACCCGGTGCGGGTTCGGACGCCGCCAATATCCGCGCCACCGCAGTCAAAGATGGGCGGGAATGGGTGCTGAACGGCGAAAAAATCTTCATTACAAACGGCAACGAAGCAGACTTCGCGATGGTGTTCGCGGTCACCGACAAGGAGAAGGGCCCGCGTGGGGGCATTACCTGTCTCCTTGTCGACCGGGAGATGGGGTGGCGCTCCGAACGCGTACGCACCATGGGCGAATGGGATCCCGCCGCTCTCATCTTTGAAGACGTGCGTGTGCCGGAGGAAAACGTGTTGGGCGAAGTCGGATATGGACTGGAACTGGCAATGCGCTGGATTGGCGCCGCCCGCTGGGCGATTCCGGCGCGTGCCGTCGGATCGGCCGAACGATTGCTCAACATGGCCATCGAACACGCCAAGACCCGTACTACCTTTGGCGAGCCGATTGCTGATCGGCAGGCGATCCAGTGGATGATTGCAGACTCAGCCGTCGAGATTGACGCGACCAAATGGATTACCCTCAAGGCCGCGTGGATGGCGGATGAAGGGATGGATAATCGACATCAGGCTTCCATGGCCAAACTGTACGGCGCGAACATGGCCAACCGCGTCGTTGATCGGGTGTTGCAGATTCACGGCGGCATGGGTTACACGAAGGAACTCCCCATTGAGCGTTGGTACCGTGAAATGCGGGTGTTCCGCATCTTTGACGGCACGGATGAGATCCAACGCCACATCATTGCGCGCAACCTGATCAAGGGTCACGTGCGAGTTGACGACTTTCTGGATTAGACTGCAATCCACTGGAGGCGACGGCAATGTCGTTTGCTGAACACCCGCACCATAAGGTCCGGTCGAAACACCTCGTGTATCGACATGGCCAACGGCCGTTGCATGAGGTGTTATGCGAGCATGCGAAATCCCGGCCGAATCAAGTGGCGCTTGTGTGGTATGGTCGTGAGATTACGTTTGTCGAACTGGCGGACTGGGTGAATCGGTTCGCCGTGTTCCTGCGTTCCATCGGGGTGCGGCGGGGGCATCGCGTCGCGCTGTTCTTGCATAATTCGCCACAGTACTTTATCGCCCACTACGCCATCCAGATGATCGGGGCCATCGTCGGCCCCTGTAGCCCCTCGTTCAAGGCTCTGGAGTTGGCCTATCAGGTGTCCGATATGGACGCGGAGGTCATCATTGCGTCTGACGCACTGTATCCCGTTGTAGCGCAGGCTCGCGCGGAAACGAAACTCAGCCGCATCATCGTCACTCATTACGGGGATCTGTTGCCCTCGGAGCCGACCTGGCGCTGCCCTGATGAACTATGCAGCGAAAGACTGGCGACCCCGGACGCGATGGATTTGTTTGAAGCGATTGCAGGTGTGCCTGCCGGCGCCGTCTGTCAGGAGGAAGCTGTCGGTCTCGACGACGTATGCCTGCTCGTCTACACCTCAGGCACCACGGGAAGGCCCAAAGGAGCCATGCTGTCCTACCGTAACGCGTTGTTTAAAACGGCTGCTTCAGCCCAGGCGAACGGAATCTATGACGACGATAAAATTCTCTCCGTGATGCCCTTGAGTCATATCGCCGGGATGTTGATGGGGTTGACGATCCCGATTTACGTCGGGTGTCCAGTGGTGGTTTTGTATCGTTTCGATCCCGTCGGTGTGTTGGAAGCGATTGCACGCGCCCGCACTACCTGGTGGTATAGTACCGCACCGATGAACGTGGCGTTGATGAATACGGCAGGAGTCGGAGAGTACGACTTGTCCTCCTTGCGAATCAACGTGTGTACGAGCTTCGGAGTTCAACTCACCGAAGAAATCGCGGACAAGTGGCGGCGGTTCACGGGGGGCTGTCCGGTGTACGAAGCGGCGTACGGACTGAGCGAAACACACACCGCGGACACCTATATGCCTGCAGAGGCGGTCAAGTGGGGAACGCAAGGGAAGCCGACCTATGAAACGGATATTCGCATTGTCGATCCCGGCGCCGGAGTGGACCTGCCCATTGGAGAGCAAGGGGAAATCGCGGTCCGCAATCCTGGCGTATTTCGCGGGTATTGGCGCAATGCAGAGGCAACAAGTCGAACCCTGCGCGAGGGCTGGGTCTACACCGGAGATATTGGGAGACTGGACGGGGACGGGTACCTGACCTTTCTGGGACGGATCAAGGAGTTGATGAAGGTCTCAGGCTTCAGCGTGTTTCCCGAGGACGTGGAGGCGCTGTTGTTGCAATGTCCGGATGTAGCCCAGGTTGCCGTGATCGCTGTGCCGGATGAGACGCGCGGAGAGGTCGTCAAGGCCTTCGTGGTCTTGCATCCGAAGGCGCGTGGTGTGGTCGATGCGGCTCAATTGACGGAGTGGGCCAAACTCCACATGGCCTCCTATAAAGTGCCGCGCCAGTTTGAATTCCGTGAGGATTTGCCCAAGTCGAGCACCGGCAAAGTGCTCCGGAGAATGCTGCTCGAATCAGCGGATGATCGCGGTCATTAGCACGGGCACTGCGCTACGCGCACGGGCACGCAGACGGTGAAGGGAGAATCGCAAGTGTGAAGGGCTGGATTGATGACCTGGAACGTCGCAAGCAAAAGCATATTGCAGGGATGAAAAAGGGAACTGGTCTCACGGCGCGGGAGCGGATCGACGCCTTGGTCGACCAAGGGTCGTTTTTGGAACTGGGCGCACTCAATCACTCCGATGTATCGGGAATGGAGGACAAGAGCCCTGCCGACGCTCTTGTGGCCGGATTGGCGGAAATCGACGGGCGCCCGGTGGTGGTGATGGCTCCGGATCGCGCCGTTTTGGCGGGAACTGAAGGCACAGTATACATCCGCAAGGCTGAAGCGCTCCATCGATTCGCGGTGAAACGGGGATTGCCCGTCTGCCACATTGGCGAAGGCGGGGGGTTGCGGATGCCGGACGGAATGGGCTCCGACGGGATCAGCGAACGCATGATGCCCTTATCGTTGCTTCGGCACGGTCGGCGTGTTCCGATGATCTCCAGCATCATGGGAGACAGTTTCGGCGGTCCGACGTGGTACGCAATCCAGTCTGATTTCGTGGTGCAGGTCAAAGGCTCCTGCATGGCCGTCGCAGGTCCGCGGATGCTGGAAATTGCGACTGGGGAGAAGGTTGCGTCGGAAGAGTTGGGTGGCTGGGAGATTCATGCGAAGGTGACCGGACAGATCGACCGGGTGGCAGAGGAAGAAACTCAAGGACTGGAACTGATGCGAAAATTCTTCTCTTATCTACCCTCTCACTGCGATGAGACGCCCCCGTACGTATTGACGATCGATCCGATTGACCGAAATCTTGACGAGGTTCTGGAGCTTGTTCCAACGCGCCGAAATCGAGCCTATGATATGCGCCGCTTAATTCAGCTCGTTTTCGATCGGGAAACTCTATTTGAACTGAAGCCGGATTTTGGCGGCGCGTTGATCACGGGTCTGGCCCGTTTGGGTGGCCGCGTCGTCGGCGTCGTCGCCAGTCAACCGTTGGTGCGCGGCGGCGCGTACGGCCCGGAAGAGGCGGACAAGGCCACCTCGTTCATTTGCTTTTGTGACTCTTACCACATTCCCATGGTTTTTCTGCACGACGTACCGGGATTTCGCGTGGGCCGAACAGCGGAAGCGGAAAAGATGGCCACCAAGGTGATGGTCTGGAACCAGGCCCTGGCGTGGTCCACAGTGCCGAAGGTATCGGTGGTCATCCGCAAGAGCATCGGAGCGGCCTACAGCAACATGTGCGGACCTAACATGACGGCTGATTTTGTTGTGGCCTGGCCGACTGCAGAAATATCTTTTACGGGAGCGGAGGTTGGGGTGAACGTCGTCTACGGCAGGCAATTGGCTAAGTCGGAGGCCCCTGCGACGGAACGGACGCGGCTTCTGGAGCAGTGGGAGTTTGACAGCTCACCGTACAAGGCGGCGGCCAAACACCTGATAGACGATGTCATCGATCCCCGTGATACGCGCAAGTTTTTGCACCGTACCGTCGACCTCGCGTGTCGTCGCAACGGCGGGAAAGGGGAACGCCTGCTGGCGAATTGGCCGACTGGGTTCTGATCCCGCAGGTGCGTGTCGGAGTACCCGAGTTGCGTAGTGCGCCTCTCTTTTGCACCGTATAAAAATGCAACAGGTTGATACTGTGGCCGTAAGTGCAGAATATGTGTCACAGCACCGACATGCGTTTATGTTCAAATAGACATGGGTCAGCCGCTCTTACGGTGTGGGTCAAGCGGTGAGGTAGTTGGGAAGGATCGTTGTCTGATGAGAGAAGGATATGTGGCTGTTACCGGAGGGCGCATTTGGTACAACATGATTGGCGAAGGTAGTGGAACTCCACTCGTATTGCTGCATGGCGGACCTGGATTTTCGAGCCTGGGGACAGACGGTTGGCTGGGCGCGATGGGCGACGAACGACGTGTGATCGTTTATGATCAATTGGGTGCGGGAAAGTCGGACAGGCCGAATGATGTTGCGCTTTGGCGAGCGGATCGCTTTGTCGAGGAACTAGGGCAACTGCGCCGCGCCCTGGATATGGATGAAATTCACCTCCTGGGCCACTCCTGGGGAACGATGCTGGCGGGCTCCTATTTGCTCACACAGCCGACAGGGGTGAAGAGCGTCATTTTTTCGAGTCCATGCCTGAGTGCTCCACGCTGGGCGAAGGACCAGGAGGCGCATTTGAAGCAGTTGCCTGTGGACGCGCAGGACACCATCGCACGGTGCGAAGCCGCCGGTACGACTGACAGTGAGGAGTATCAAGCGGCCATGATGCTGTTTTACAAGCGCTATGTGTGCCGACTGGATCCTTGGCCGTCGGTGTTGGAGCAAGCCTTCGAGACGGCGAATATGCAGGTTTACAATACCATGTGGGGTCCGTCAGAGTTTTCTGCCACCGGAAACTTGAAGGAGTTTGACGTCACGTCAAGATTGCATGAAATCAGAATTCCCACTCTGTTTCTCTGTGGGAGATACGATGAAGCCACACCGCAAACAACAGCCTATTACCAAAGTCTCGTTAGGGATTCACAGTATCATGTCTTTGATCAAAGCGCCCACATGACCTTTCTGGAGGAGCCCGACGAGTATCTCCGTGTGGTCGGGAATTTCTTGGATACCATGTAAAAGACGACCCTTTAGCGGTTCATTCACCTTATTTAAGCAAGTGGTTCAAATGCTTTTTACAGGAAACCGGAGATAGACATTCATGCCGCTAGCGCGGCATCATCAGTGGAATGAAAAACCAGCTCGTCAGGATTCATATGCTGTGCCCGTCGCGAGTTCGGCGCAGCCGTGTCTGAGCAGGGGCGCAGCATATGAATCCGGCTGCAGGAACATTTTCCGGAACAGCGAGAGTAGGTTTTCGCGCCAACCACGAAGGACATGAACTTTGTCGTTGGCACGCTGTATCAGGTTTCACGTGCGATTCTCCTACCCTACCGTATGCATCCATCCATCCTCATCGGTTCAGCACGACATTGCCATGCCAGATGGCAATGTCTCCTCAGACGCCCCAGCGCCTACTTCGGCAACCCAGTGCCTACTTCGGCAATCCAGTCGGAGGAATGACAACGGTATGGTTGAATTGCGCCTTTTGCGAGAGGCTCCACTGAAATGTCAGATCAGTAACCGCCTTCTCGAAATTCGCCCGTTGAGATTCATTGGTCAGAGGAACAGAGGAACTGGGAATATTCACCGTCATTTGCTCCTGGCTATAGGAAATCAAAGGCGTACCTGGTTGTGGTCCGTTTTTTGTCAACGAGAGATCATACTGCAAGGTGATATGCATGTCTTTCGCAAACAGTTGCTGCAGGACCGTTTGTTGTTGCGGCGTCAGCGCGAGATTGCTGAACTGCGCATATTGCTGCACCATTTGCTGGACAAATGCGGGCTGTGCGGACAGATCAAACGATGCGGTGAAATGCCAGCCAGCGGCAGTCGGAACGGCCGTCACATCCGATAGCATGGAACTTTGAAACAGTAGTTGGGAAGAGGTCGGATTCGCTGAGACGTTCTGATGAATAGGCTGCCAACCCTGTCCGTTATTTGCGTACGCCTGACTACCCTGCCGGAAAAGTTGCAGCGACTGCGCTTCTTTTCCATTGAGAT
>JAJZCB010000105.1 GCA_021846285.1 Bacillota bacterium | reverse complement strand
CCACTGTGGCGCCTTGCCCGCTCAATGTCACCACGGAGAGCATGGACTGGGCGACACTCGCGGACCCCGGTGCATGCACGAGCACCGGCCAGTAAAACAGCGACTTGCCGTCCGCCGAAAACGGGCCAAGCACCAGCCCGTTTGGCGGCGCCACGACCACCAACGGCCTGACGGCTCGGGCGCCCCTGCGCCATAGTCCAATTTCGTCATACGACCCACTGGTTCCCGATGCGTTTTCTCTGATTAAGAGAGCCGCTGTGCGACCATGAGGAGAGAACTCGATGGAGCGAATCGTCGCGTTCCCGGAGAAACGAAAGGGCAGATAGCGGGGCGACCCCAGCGGACGCAAAGTGTACAAATGGTGGATCCCGTAGAGATACGTACTGCCTTTCGGCATCCATGTTCCAGCCGGAACCTGGGCTCCGGTCGCAACCTGTTGCCGCTGCTGCCCATTCGATGATATCAGCCACAGGGTTCGTTGCAAGTCTGTCGTTCCTGGCTCGATCCGCTCAAGCGCCAGCCAACTTCCGTTTGGGGAAAATTTGGCCCACACGACGTGATCGGCAATAAAGTGGAAGGACGCCACATCGGACTGACCGCTCCTGTTCAGGATGGTGTACAAGCTGCCGCCATTCGGACTGTGCGCATCAAACAGTAGTGCGATGTCGCCCATACCGATAAAATTGAAAACATTAAACTCAGGTGTAAGGCGCACTGCCGTACGACGGGCAGCGTTTGTCACCTGGGCAGTAGGATTGACATTCTTTTGCACACCGGATTCCTGAGGCACATGTAAAAAGTAGACCGTCGCCAAGGCGAGACTGAACCAGGCGAGCGCGGCAACGCGTTTATTGCCCATCAAATCCCCACCATCTGGCAGCCCGAAGTCGCATGCCAAATCCGAATCCATCTCGTCAATAGTCTACCACACCAGACCAATTGTGACACAATCACCTTATGGCCGTCTTGCCGCAGCCAGCGATCAGGCGCATGATAATCTTCCCATTCGTCGCCCTATAGGAAGTATATCACAATCTACCACATAATCTCCATCACAGTGAGAGAGAGGCGTCGTGACGCTCTCGGCGGGCCACTCCAGAAGCTACGGCCGCATCGATCACTGCCTTGCTGACGGCCCTGCCTATGCGTTTGTTGAATACACTGGGCACAATATATTGTTCGTTCAGTTCATCATCGGCTACGATATCGGCAATGGCTCTGGCTGCGGCGAGTTTCATCTCTTCGTTGATGGTTGCGGCCCGACAGTCGAGCGCGCCGCGAAAGATGCCCGGGAAACAGAGAACATTGTTGATCTGATTCGGATAGTCCGACCGGCCAGTAGCCATGACGCGAACATACGGCTCCGCTTCTTCGGGATCGATTTCCGGTGTGGGGTTTGCCATGGCGAACACAATCGGATCATGAGCCATGCTCCTGATATGGTCGATCGTAAGAACTCCCGGTCCCGACAGTCCGATAAACACGTCCGCCCCATGAATCGCGTCCTGCAAAGATCCCTGTACGTCTTCCGGGTTGGTGTGAAGAGCATACCATTGCCACATCGGGTTGCTGTAGGCGGCCCCGCGAGTCAGTATGCCGTCGCGGTCAACCCCGATGATATTGCGTACGCCGGCTGCCAGCAACATCTTTGTACATGCGACGCCAGCCGCCCCAATGCCCGTGACCGCAACTCGCAAATTGGGCAGTGCTTTTCCCACGAGTTTCGCAGCGTTCATGAGTCCGGCCAGAAGAACCACTGCAGTGCCGTGCTGGTCGTCGTGAAACACCGGAATATCCAGTTCCGCGCGCAGACGATCTTCGATTTCAAAGCACCGGGGAGACGAGATATCCTCGAGGTTGACGCCCCCGAAAGCGGGAGCAATGGCCTTTACGATACTCACAATCTCGTCGGTGTCTTTTGTGTCGAGACAGATCGGGAACGCATCGACATCGGCAAATTGCTTAAATAGCATGGACTTGCCTTCCATGACGGGAAGCGCGGCATTGGGGCCGATATCCCCAAGCCCAAGCACAGCGGTGCCGTCTGTCACGATAGCAACGGTGTTGCGCTTGATGGTTAACTGAAACGCCTTGGATGGATCTTCTTGGATAGCTGTACACACGCGGGCAACGTCGGGTGTGTATACGCGCGAAAGATCGTCCCTGTTCTTCACCGGTGACTTTGGATGGATAGCAATTTTGCCGCCCAGATGCAACAGGAATGTGCGGTCAGAGACGTTCGCCACCTTGACGCCCGGGAGCGCCTGCAACGCCTGAACGATTTCCTGGCCGTGCGCGTGGTCGAATGCCTGCACCGTGACGTCCCGAACTGCCGTGGTCTTTGTTACGTGAATCACATCGACTGCAACGATGTCTCCCCCAGCCTCGCCGATCGTTTTTGTCAGTTTTCCAAATGTGGCGATTGAATTTTCCAGTTCCAACCGCAAAATCAAATTGGTTCCCGCGTGATGCTGCGCCGTCAACCGGATCCCCTCCCCGTGCTGTGTAAATCTGAGCCAGTTGCCAGAATCATATCGCGAACGCAAGAGCACCCGTTCCCTCGATGACGATCGCTATCCCGGAAAATCGCCGCAGGCGTATTTTCTTCCCGGTTGGTGGTGGCGCGAAGCGCCATGACAGTCTATCGCTATTTTACGATAACATGGATCGGCGAACCAAGCGCCGCTTCTGCCGCCTCCATAACCATTTCCCCCAGCGTAGGATGGGCGTGAATGGTCAACGCGATGTCCTCAAGCGTCGCGCTCATCTCAATAGCCAACGCCAGTTCCGCAATCAGGTTGGACGCCTCCATGCCAACCACCTGCGCCCCTAGGAGAAGCCCCGATTCCTTGGCGGCGATCAGTCTCACAAACCCGGCGTCGGCGTTCAGTGCGACAGCGCGCCCATTGGCGGCATAGGGGAAACGGCCCACGGCAACATCCCCGTATTCCTGTCGCGCTTCCTCCTCGGTCAGACCGACGACAGCAATCTCAGGATCCGAGAATACGACTGCGGGCACACACCGATAGTCAACCACACTGCTCTGTCCTGCGATGGCTTCCGCTGCGACCTTGCCCTCATACGACGCCTTGTGCGCAAGGGCAGGACCTGCAACGACGTCTCCGATTGCGTAAACTCCCGGCACGTTCGTACGACACTGCCGATCGACCTCGATCAGACCCTTGTCTCCCATCTTTACACCGATGGTTTCGAGTCCGAGGTCTTCCGTGTTTGGCTGTCTTCCGACCGTGACCAGGATGTATTCGGCGCTCACCGACTTCTCCTCGCCATTCACGGCAAACGTCAGTGTGACGCTGTTTTCGCTTTCCTTTACGGCCTTCGCCATGGCGCCCGTATGAACATCGACCTTGTAATGCTTCAGAGTGCGGCCAACCAGCCGTGAGAGCTGCGCGTCAAACGTAGGAAGAATCGAATCCGTTCCCTCGACAATGGTCACCTTGGCGCCAAACCTGGCGAACGCCTGTCCAAGCTCCACGCCTATGTAACCGCCGCCGATAACGATCATGCTGCCTGGAACCTGGTTCAGGGCCAAGGCTTCGGTAGAGGATAACACGCGCCTGCCAAATGGAATCGATTTCAGTTCGACGGGTCGGGAACCAGTCGCAATGATACAGTGTTCAAATCGGTAGTTATGTCCTTCTACTTCTGTCATGACCCGCACTTCGTTAGGCTTGTTAAAAAATACTTCCCCCTGAATGACCGTCACTTTGTTGCCCTTAAGCAGAGTTTTGACCCCGCCTGTCATCCTGTCAACCACACTCTGTTTCCAGGCCTGCACCTTCGGAAAGTCAAGAGCGGCGGTCGTTTCGATGCCGGGAAATGCCTGTTCCTTTGCGGCGCTGTAGTGATGCGCGGCTGAGATGAGCGCCTTGGAGGGAATACAGCCCCGATTCAGACACACTCCCCCGAGTTCATTCCTGTCAACAAGGGTGACCTGCTTGCCCAGTTGCGCCGCGCGAATCGCTGCGACGTAACCGCCCGGTCCGCCGCCAATGATGACGACCTCGGCCTCTTCCGTGAGTTCTCCGACAACCATAGTCTTACACCTCCATGAGCAGCAGCTTGGGATTTTCGAGCAACCGTTTCATGTCGTTGATCGCATGCTGAGCGGTTGCCCCATCGACAATCCGGTGGTCAAAACTGAGTGACAGAGCCATCATGTGCGCACCCGTCACCTGTCCATCCCGGATCACAGGTCGTTCTGTAATGCGTCCGACGCCAAGTATCGCCACTTCGGGGTAATTGATGATCGGTGTGAAAAACATACCACCCGCCGATCCAATGTTTGTAATCGACACGGTGCCGCCTTTCATTTCACCTGGCATCAATTTGCCAGTGCGCGCGCGACTGGCCATATCCTCGATCTGCGCGGCGATCGTCCACATGTTTTTGCGGTCCGCGTCGTGTACGACTGGCACCATCAGACCCCGTTCCGTATCGGCGGCAATCCCAATGTTGTAAGACCGCTTCAGGATCAGTTCCTGGCGTTCTTCATCAAGAGACGCATTCAGTTGCGGGTATTTTTGCACAGCCGACACGAGCGCCTTGACCACAAACGGCAAGTAGGTGATCTTAACGCCGCGCTCTGCTGCCAGCGGTTTAATCTCCTGGCGTAACCGAACGAGTTCAGTCACATCAGTCTCATCCATGAGAGTCACGTGAGGAGCCGTGTACTTCGACCTGGTCATGGACTGCGCGATGAGCTTGCGAATCGAAGTCAGCGGAACGCGTTCTTCGAGCGCGGCCACTGCTGCAGAAACAGCCGTCTGCGCAGGAGCGCTGACGGCCGCGCGCGCCGTCTCTTCTTCCTGTTGCGCTGCCACTGGACTCGCTGCCGCCGCAGAAGCGCCCAACAGATAGGCCGATACGTCTTCCTTAATGATCTTACCACGTGGACCGGTGCCTGGCACAAGCGCTATATCGACGCCTTTTTCACGCGCAAATTTGCGCACGCCGGGAGTGGCCAGGATTTCACGGACAGCCCCAGAAGGGTTAGCCGCCGACGTCTGTGACTCATCTGTTGATGCCTGCAGCCCTTCCGCTGGCGTTGAAGCCTTGCTTGTCTCTTTCACGACTTCACCTTTCGCAGTCACAACCTCCGGCTTTTCAGGTGCGGATGTTGCCCCGGACGCGGGCGCTTCTTCACCCGCGTTACCGACGCCCACGACTTCAAGGGTGATGATGAGATCTCCCACAACGACAGTTGATCCATCCGCGACCTTGATCTCGACAATCCGACCGTCGACAGGACTCGGCAGTTCAACCATCGCCTTGTCGTTTTCCACCTCCGCAAGCGCATCATCTTCTTTGACTTCATCGCCAGGCTTTACAAGCCACTTTTCGATTCGCCCCTCATGCAGCCCTTCCCCAAGTTCAGGAAAACGGAGTACATACAGACCCATGTCAACTCACCTCTCACCATGGCAAATTACAGACTGAGCACCTTGTCCAGGTTCGCCAACACGCGTTTTTGGGTTGGCAACCATTCCTCTTCAATCATGGCAAATGGGTATATCGTGTCCGGCGGCGTCACTCGCAACACGGGCGCTTCCAGATGGAAAAGGGCGTGTTCGTTGATTTGCGCCACAACTTCGGCTGCCACCCCAGCCGAACGTTGCGCCTCCTGAAGCACAATCGCACGGTGAGTTTTTTTCACCGATTTGACAATGGTCTCAATATCAATCGGGCTGATCGTCCGCAAGTCGATGACCTCCGCCTGCACACCTTTCGTTTTCGCCCATTCATCCGCCGCCTTGACCGCAGTATGAACCATGGCGCCGTACGTCACCACGGTCACTTCACTGCCCTGTCGGACGACATGGGCCTGACCCAAAGGGATGGTGTAGGCTTCGTCAGGCACTTCCTGACGCATCAGCCGATACAACTTCATGTGCTCAAGGAAGAACACCGGGTCATTGTCACGAATCGCAGAGATCAGCAATCCTTTGGCATCGTATGGAGTGGAAGGAATGACGACTTTGATGCCTGGTGTTTGGGCGAGCAATCCTTCGAGACTGTCCGCATGCATTTCCGGTGTCTTGACGCCGCCTCCAAATGGCGCCCGATAGACAATCGGACAACTGTAGCGACCACCGGAACGAAAGCGCATTCTGGCAGCCTGTCCGACGATCTCGTCCATCGCTTCAAAGACAAATCCAAAAAATTGAATCTCCGCTACGGGTCGAAATCCCTGAATCGCCAACCCCGTTGCAAGACCGGCGATGCCCGATTCCGCCAGCGGTGTGTCAAATACGCGATGTTCTCCGTGCTTCTTTTGCAGTCCGTCAGTTGCCCGAAACACGCCTCCGCTCTGACCGACATCCTCTCCAAAGAGCAACACCTTTTCGTCGCGCGCCAATTCCAGATCCAACGCATTTGTGATCGCCTGGATCATCGTCAATTGCGCCATAACACATACCTCCCGTCGTATACTGCATCTTGGCCTCTAACCCGAAAAATCGATCGTCCGTGCCACTCGGAGTCATATATTGCGCCCCTGCTCAGACACCGCTGTCGCTAAACTCGCGACGGGCGCAATATAGGACTCCTCCCCGAGCGGGTCTTGCATCCGTGAAAAGCTTCGCGACCCCTCTTTTCATCGTGTTGTCGGCTGGTCATCCCTGCCGTGCCAGGACGGATCATGCATGGCACTGCCGCTCAAACATGTGCGGCCCGAAGGCCGCAAAACTCGCTGCAGTGCCATGCATGATCCGTCTTGGCGAGTCATTGTCATTCCGTCAAAGTCTATTCTGTGAGTTCCGCGCGTTGTGCCATGAGGTCGTGGGGAAGGGTGTCAAACATCCTGTCAATGAGGCCTGGCAATGTCATACTCTGGTACTCGTCCGCCTTTGTCAGCGCCTCACTCACCGCTGTCTTCGTTTCCTCGATCACGGCTTCCTCGTCCTTTTCGGACCATAGACCACGTTGCGCAAGATAGTTGCGAAAGCGCACCAGAGGATCCTTTTGCCGCCACTCTTCCTCCAGTTCTTTACTGCGATACCGCGTCGGATCATCGCCGCTCATCGTGTGGGGACCATAGCGAAAGGTGACTGTTTCAATCAAAGTCGGCCCGCCCCCCGATCGCGCGCGGTTTACGGCTTGCTTCATCGCAGCGTAAACAGCCAGAACATCCATGCCGTCCACCTGGATGCCGGGGATGCCCGCAGCTGCGGACTTTTTGGCCAGAGTTTCCGCAGCTGTCTGCAACTTCACAGGAACGGAGATCGCAAATTGATTGTTCTGGACGACAAAAACCGTCGGCGTCTGGTATACTCCAGCAAAATTGATCCCTTCATAGAAGTCGCCCTGCGAGGTGCCGCCATCACCGATGTAAGTGAAGGCCACGCGTTTTTCCCCTTTTAACTTGAAGGCCATGCCTACCCCGGTCGCCTGAACGATCTGTGCGCCAATAATGATCTGTGGGATAAGCACATTGACGCCCTCCGGAAACTGGCCGCCATGCTGATGGCCGCGCGAATACAGAAAAGCCTGATACAAGGGCCATCCATGCCAGACAGCCTGAGGCACGTCGCGATAACTCGGCAACAAAAAATCATCTTTCGTAGTCGCCGCTTCGCTGCCGACCATGGAAGCCTCCTGACCCGCCACAGGGGCATAAAATCCCAGTCGCCCCTGTCTTGTCAGCTTGACGGCGCGCTGATCCCACACCCGAGTAAACACCATTTTGTACATCAGAGCGCGCAACGCCTCATCAGTCAATCTTGGCGCCAAATCAGAATTTACGACTACGCCCTTTGGATCGAGTACTTGCAAGTACGGCAGTGGCTTCGCTGGTGCGATAGCGCTCATTGTCAGTTCACCTCGGATAATCAGTTCGTTTCATGTCGGAAACATCGTCAAACGATATTTCAAACCGAATAATACAGATCCTCAATATAGTATAATACAGACAGAGAAAAGTTGCGAATCTGCTTCTCTAGAAACTTTTTTCTGTTACAGATCGAAATCGATGATATCAGAACAGAAACTCATTGAACCACTTCTGGACGCCACGTTCTTGAAAGGAGATCACCATGGCTGACGAGATGTACACGAAGCGACGAATTGAAGGGCACTCCTTATACAGTGCGCATTTATCTGAGGAACGAACCATCAAAGTGCATCTTCCCCCTGAGTTTGACAGGCAGCGCATGTATCCCATCCTGTACTGCCATGACGGGAACGAATTTTTTACACACGGGCGAATCGCCACCATCGCCAATGAAATGACAGCGAACGGCCTGCTTACCCCACTGATAATCGTAGGCATCGCCGTGAATGTGGATCATCGCACCGAGGATTATGCGCTGTCAGGAAAGAGACACGAGGCGTATGTACGGTTTGTGGCAGAGGAATGCATACCGTTTGTCGAGCGCCTCTATCCTATTTCCCAGGAGATGTCGGCCCGGGCCATGGCAGGAATCTCCCTTGGCGCCGTCGCAACTCTGCGCCTTGCAAAGCACATGGGTGCTCGCCTGCCTAACGTGCTGCTGTTTTCCGGCGCCTATTACGATTCTTTTTTGACGTATATCAGAGAACAAAACGCGGTGGAGAGGCTATCCGCGTATATGATTGTAGGTTTGGCGGAAACAACTGTGGACACTCCCGCAGGAACATACGATTTTTTACAGGCCAACCGGCGCATGAGGACAATCCTTGAGGCGCAAGGCGTGACAGTCGCGTATCGAGAAGAGGAGGGCAAGCACATTTGGGGATTCTGGCAACGTCATTTGCCCGATGCGTTGCAGTGGCTAAGCGGTCAACTGCCTGCTCCTCGCGGTGCAGACTAGACTGCCATGCCAGTGTGTAAAGAGCGCTAAAGCGCTACACATGCCATCCGGAAAGAATCCCGGCAATCCAGGCCGTGATCGTTCCGATCACCACGGCCACAGGCAGAGTGAGCCCCCATGCGGCGAACAACATGGCCGCCTTGGCGCGATTCACCCGCTGGTGACGCAAGGTATTGCCCACGCCTATCAGAGCGCTGCCGATGGTCTGCGTTGTGCTCACCGGACCTCCGAGGGCCGCTGCGGTCACGACCACGATGGCGGCTGCCGACTGAATCGATACGACATGTTTGGTTTTCAGCCGATAAAATGCTCCTCCCACCGTTTTTGCGATTCTTTGACCGCCAAATAGGCAACCGATCATCCAAACTACAATCGAAGCGAGGATAATGGAAGGCGTGACCACGAACGCCGAAGCGCGATGACTGATCAGGAGAAGCAACGCCGCCAGACCCAAGGCTTTTTCTGCGTCGTTGGCGCCATAGGCGACGCCTTGCATGAGGGTCAGCAGATAGGAGAGTCTGATCCACACAGGCCGCCATGGCCGTTCACTGGCATTGCGAACTCTTCGTTCCACTCTGTACAAACCGGTGCCTGCGAAAAACCCGAGTGTAATGGACAATGCCACCGACAACACCGTCATAAAAAACCCGTGCCAGTGAATGGACGAAAGTCCCAGTGACACCCAGGCAGTTCCCATCAATCCGCCCACCAAAGCAAGTGATGTGCTGGTCGGCATCCCGATGATCCAACTGAGCGTCAGTGTAATGAGAGTAGCGACCAGCGCTTCATTGAGAACGTATATATCGCCAGCTTTGAGTACAATGATATCCCGGCCGATCGTATGCGCAACGCCGGTGCCCAAAATAAGCGGACCCAGCGCAATGCCGACAACCAACAGGAAAAAGGACAACCACGGTTTTGGAACCGCCTGCTGAAACAGACCAAGCAGGTTGCCGCCGTCGTTCCAACCGGAGATTGCCTGAAATACGACAAGTAAGAGAAACGCCCAAATCATGATGCCACCTCACAGTCACCGAATTTCTTGCGCCACAAACTGTACAACAGGGCCAGAACAGTGTCGTGTGGTATGTTCCTGCTCAGATACGACTGCGCAGAACTCGTCATAGACTCACGGTCCAAGCGGGTTTTTCATCCTGCAGTTGGCGCACGGCAATGACACGGAGGTCTACCCGTGGAGTTCTTCCGGTTTGTACAGGTTTCGGTCGCTCCAGTAGCTTTCACGCCAACAATTCTCGATCTCGCCCTGCATCTCATCGGCGCTCCAACCGCATAATTTTGCCATCTCGGCCGCGACCTCCGCGAGGGCCTGCACCGCTCCGTCGCCGCCAAACCAACCCAGCCCCGTTCTCCGTACAATGACATCGGAGAGATGGACTGCCATTTCGCACTCCACCAGATACCGGAGTTCCCCGCGCAACAGCGGCACATTCGGATCAATGCGACAGGCTTCAGCCGAATTGCCGTAGAGTGCGACGCGCCCCGCCTCGTCCCCATATCGGCGCGCAAGCGTCGCTCCATCCTCCGCGCTCACTCCGGCCAGGGCGTACAGACGCGCGGATTCTTCCCTGATCCAGTCGCCCATACCCTTTGGCGGAATCGACAGACCGCCGGGCAGCGGCGCAACCGGCGACAGGGTCTTCGCCCGTTCCGTCAGCAAGACGTTGATCCCACCCAGCCGATCCGCTAATTTCGCATGTTCATATACTGTATCCATGACTTCTTCGGCCATTTTGCGCCAGGCGGTAAGTTTCCCGCCAGCGATGGTCACAAGCCCCGAAGGAGAGACCCATATTTGGTCCCGGCGCGATACGTCCTTGGAAGCTTTTCCGGGTTCATACACCAGAGGTCGAACGCCCGACCACTGTCCGATGATATCGGAAGGTTCGACGTGAAGTTCCGGAAAGACGCCGTTCACCAAATCGAGCAAATACTCCACATCGCGCTCCAGAATATCCGGATGATACAGGTCTCCCTGATACGGTTCATCGGTTGTGCCGACATACGTGCGATCCTCGCGGGGAATGATGAACAGCAGTCGCCCGTCTGGCGTTTGAATCGCGAATGCGTGGTCAACGGGAAAGCGCACCCGCGAAAACACAATGTGAACACCGCGGCTGTGCAGGATCCTTGATTCAGCGGCGCTGTCATGCGCAGCCTGCCTTGCGCTGGGGGTTTGCTTGTTTTCCTTTGCGGACATCGTCTCGCGATCGATTTGCCTGACGTCTTCAATCCAGGGGCCTGTTGCGTTAATCACGACTTTTGCGCGCACTTCCACGCGACGCCCGGTTTCAAGATCATGCGCCAGAGCTCCGCACACCCAGCCATCCTCGTACAGCAGTCCGGCTACAGGCGCGTAGTTCAGGCTCACCGCTCCCAATTCCTCCGCTGCGCGCAAAACGGTCACCACGCACCGCGCGTCGTCCGTGAGGTACTCGTGATAGAGCACTCCCCCTGTGAGGCCCTCAGGATTGATCTGAGGCTCTAGCTGCAACACCTCCTCCTCAGACAGGACCACACGCTGTTCACCTGGATCGACCTGCGCGAGTTTGTCGTACAGCCATACGGCCGTCCCCATCGCAAATTTGCCGTATTTCATGTTGCGATAGATCGGCAGGAGAAAGGGCAGCGGATGAACCAGGTGCGGCGCCAATCGCTGCATGCCCTCCCGCTCTCTTCCGCCTTCGCGCACCAGCAAAAATTCCGCCCGCTCCAGATAGCGCAGACCGCCGTGGAAAAGCTTCGTTGACTTGCTGCTCGTTCCCGACGCGAAGTCTTTCGCCTCAAGGAGCGCCACCTTCAGTCCGGCCAAACTCGCTTCTCGCGCAATGCCTGCGCCGGTAATCCCGCCGCCGACGATCAGCACGTCAAAGGTCACAGACTCCATGTACGCCATCCGTTTTTCGCGCGCGTTGCGCGACAGTGACAAGCCGTGCATAATAGATTTCCCCGCCTCTCTGTTCGCGCGATTGTCGCCCTGCCCGCGACTCGCGCGAAAAAGCTTTCGTTGCACCCGCTTGTTGGTGCTGCTGCGAAGCAGCAAGAATGACTGTCTGGGCGATTGCAGGCATTTGGTATGAATCTGTGCACGCCCTGAACCCGTCCTCAAGCTCAGCCGCTCATGAAAGCACCTTTTGACAGGACGCCACATCATCCGTAAACAGCGCGTCGACGCCACAGTGCGCCATGTACTCCATATCGGCGGCGCGGTTGACCGTAAAAGGATGCACGCGAAGCCCGCGCGTGTGGCATTCTCTCACAAGATCTTGCGTCACTGTCGGGAAATACGGGTGCAGCGCGCTTGCCCCAAGATGCGCCGCGTACAGCCATGGCTCGACCATGTGTTCCATGTACAGCACGCCTGTCGCCGTCTGGGGCATGGCCGTCTGCCAGGTGCGCAAACTGTGGTGGTTAAAGGATGAGACTATCACATCGCTCACATATCGAAACTGTTTGACCACTTGCGCGATTTTGACCTCCATGCCGACAAATTCGGGGTCATCCGCTTTCAACTCGATATTGACTGCAAATCCTTCCCGCCCGCGCCGTTCCAGAAGTTCAAGAACTTCCTCCAAAAGCGGAATGTACGCGCCTGACAATCCCCCGGTCAGTTCTCTTAATTCGTGCGCCGTGCACCGCTTGAGCACCGTGTTCCCCGGGAACACGCGACCAAGCATATCGTCATGATGCACGATCAACTGTCCGTCGCCAGAGAGTCTGACATCAAACTCCACGCCATCGGCGCCCGCCTCGATAGCCGCCGCGAAGGCGGGAAGGGTGTTTTCCGGGTATTGACCCGTAACGCCTCGGTGGGCGATAATTTTTGGTCTATGCATCGTTTCCTTGCTCCTCGCGACATGGAAGGGGCCCCGCCCACGGAAACAATGGGTGAGGCCCCCGCACTGTCCGTTTAGTTCCCGCTCAATTGACTGTCCGCTTGCTTCACTGCATTTTGCATCGTGCTGGCGACTGGTTGACGAAGGT
>JAJZCB010000104.1 GCA_021846285.1 Bacillota bacterium | reverse complement strand
CATCGGCGGATCGTCTGTACGCTTAATCCGAGCATGTCGGCCACTTTTCGAATCGGCAAAAACCGTTGCTTATCCATGACCATATTTTATCATAGATAAGCATCAATAAATAGCTAGTTTCAACCTCGCTGAGAGTTTTGTTCCCGACGTCGTCAGGCAGGGATGGGGATGATTCAAGACATACTTGCACCATGTTTGCCATGACTCCATCTCGAACTCGCAACTCCTCAAGTTGGTACTTGGGCTTTACAGCCCACCAGCATCGCAATACGAAATGAGCGGTTACGCACTCCTTAAGGATGCACAAATACAACCACTTCCGCGTTAACGGATCAATCGAGTCACAGTAGTTATTCCATAGACCTCTAATCCGGGTCAGATGCCTTCGTATTTCCTCGCCCGACGGTGGAATAGGTCCGATTTCGTAGTAGTGACGCGCCAGTTCGTGCAAACTGCGCCATTTGTCACTGTCACCAGATACGCATGTTCCGTTAGCCAACATCACTGTTATCGTGCCGACATTCCCTTTTCTTTCGTATTCACTTACAACGTGTTGATACCATGACCACGGAGCCATCATGAGGTGATAATCGCGTTTGCGAAAGGTCTTTGTCTCGCTTCGAAAGTCTGGAAAGACACCAATGAAACAAAGGTCAATGTCGCTGCGACAGGTGGCTTTGCCTGTCGCATAGGAACCGCACAACACAACGCATTCGACGGTACCACACTGAGGAATTTCACCTTCTAGAAACACATTGATCTGTGTCAGAATTTCGGGGGCCAGCTTCACGGATTCACCTCGTATCTCGGCCCATTGAGCGCAGGTGTATACCGCACCACACGGGTCGACGACTCTGCCTGGCCTTCGTACCTTCGACACGCTGATGAACAAGTGCTCACAGTTTCTCGCGCATCAAATTGGCTAGGTCTTCGACTTTTGCACTCTCTACGGGCGGTCCGTCGTAACCGAAAATACGTGGTCCCCGGAATTCTCTCGGGTGTGATTTGAGTCTGGGGACGATATGAAAGTGAATATGGGGGCAATCACTGGATTCTGCCAGCAATATTGAGTATACCTTCTCCGGTCGGTCAGGCACAGATAGTCGTAACGCCTGCACTATGCGTTTCTTTACGAGTCCGAACCGTGCTGCCTCATCATCGGTCAATTCATCGAAGAACTCGACGTGCCGAACAGGTTTCATGATGAGCCATCCGAGAATTGGGCCTGGGTCGATCCTGTGGTCAACTCGCCACAATCCATCGTCATAAATGATACCGCCAGGTGGATTATCAATGCCTTGATTCACCCGGCAGGCTAGACAGTCAGTACTCCAGCGCTCCGACATCATTCAACCCCCGAATGTCATACTTTGATACCTTGGATCGAGTCTATCAGAACTGGTGGTCAATTGGACCATATTGTCTCACATTGTGGTTCTATGCAGATGGCCTGTGTGCGTCACGACTGCTCAATCAGTGTTAGTTTGATAGTCCATAGATTGCTTGCTGGTTGATTCAAACTCAGTCCTCCTCAAACCACATCGCGAATGAACTCCGCAATTTGATTCATAACAAACGGCAGATGCTCCTTAATGGTATGTCCGCAATTTGGGATAGGCACTATCTTGGCATGTGGCGCATGATAATGAAACAAAGCTAGTCCGCCTGCACGCGTTTCTTCTCTTTCTGCTGGCAGTGTCGAGTGCAACAAGAGAATGTGACAAGTTAATTCCTCCATCACAGCTATCGAGTAGTCACCGAGTGTCTGCTCCATCTGTATGATGGTATTGTCTGTAACCCTTAGTACAATGGCACCATCACGTTCCACCATCGATGTATAAAACTCAGCTTCATCGTAGTATGTCCATGTAGTCGCTTGTGATCGTATGACTTCCAATGCCTCATCCCATGAGCCGAAACGATATGTACTCATCGATTCAAGAATATCCTCTGTTTCGGACTCCACCGTCACACCCTTTTGTTTCATCGTTAAATATCCACCTTCTATTAAAATCAATCCTACTATTCGATCCGCTAGTGAACCACCACACATGGCTGCTGAATACGCCCCGTAAGAATATCCTCCAATATACGCTCGACTGACTTTGAGGTGCTCCAGCACAGATTCCCAGACAACTTGCTGACTTTTTGGAGAGTAATCCGCACGCGGTTCATCAGACAATCCATGACCAGGTGGATCGAACACCACAATATTGATTTGCTGATTCACGGATATTTCAAACAACATAAACAAAGATTCTGCAGCATCACCCTGACCTGGACTTAAAACAAGCCAAGGATAGGTCGGAGACACGCGACGAACTAATATCCGTATATTTCCTTCACTTGTGCTAACAAATTCAGTTGCGACTCTCAACGGAAAGTTTTGTGACATACTCAGTGAGTCCCCTCTTAGTCTCGACTATTCTATAATTCTGCCCTGTGCGACACAACCAAGTGCCTCGGAAGTAAATATTCATACAAAATGCAATTGCTTCTTCAGACCGTTTATAGTAGGCGCAGTATAAGACAGTGTCATGGCAACTCATCGGATGCCTTTCTGGTAAACCTCCATGGCATCCAAATCGACATTCCGCGTCTGTGGATGCCAGTTTGTCCGCACGAATCCTTAGAATCATTCAGAAGCCCATCTGTCTCTAAACTGCTCGTTCGTATAGTTCAATAAGCAAAAATATATTTATATGTAGAAAATGTCACTAAGATCTACTATTACACTTAGTCCCCATCCATACATTTCCTCTTCGCTTATCACTTCCGCCCGTATGGTGTTCAACCCAGCCTGCCAACGAATTGACACGTTAGCATGATCTGAACGGATTCGCCCATCCGCCGTTTTTCCAGGTGAATGCCATTTCCACTCGCCTTGATATACCTCTTTTTCATTCACCCATAAACGCAGATGGTCACTGAAACCAAAGCTGAGCAATGTTTCTTTCTCTTCAGAAAGATTAAACGAACACTTAGCCTGAACAACGGCACCTCGCTCAGATGTATAAAGCCGATTCAAATTCAGTGTTCCATTTTCTTCAACGTGTGCTTTAATCCAGTTATGTTCAGGTAGTTTTGACACCATCCACTCTGTTACGAGCGTTCCCTCTTGCGGTATGGATTCCGCTGCCTCTTCGTTGATGAGTTCGGTTTGGATTTGTTCAACGGTAAGATTTCGCACGTAACTCGGGGAGCTGCCCCAGACGCCGATTTTGTCACTCACTGCTCGTCCGTGCTTTAAGTTCGGGATAACAAGGTTTGGTTCGGATGACTCTCCAACGTAGATAGAAACACTGTCTGGTTGCACCTTCAAAGAGAGCTTGACCCATTGTTCAGAAGGTACGCGCACTAAGGCTTGATAACGTGGACCGTGATAAATTTGCCACGTGCTGGACCCATTCATAACTGGGTCGTACTGAAGGTTTGGCAAATCCCATTCATTATCTGCCGAAACATAAACCAACTCGAAATTCGATTCATCGACAGCTCCGAAGACAAGCCCAACGAAACTACCAGGCGTGCAAGCGACTTCCGCATCAAGACGAAAACTATTCATGAATAATGCTTCGCGAAGCAAAACCGGAAAACAATGCTCACCCTGAAAACATAGTGCGTCAGAGTCAAGCCATACCCCTTTGGTGGCATCACTTTTACCTAAATCAAAATCCTTTAAGTCGCCACCAAGGTTCCAATGCTTCGACACGTTTACGCCTCCCTTTATACAGTAGGCACACCAGGTGCGACACTCTAACAAATCCCATATTACAGAACATGCGTTCCCTTTGTCAATTGTTTTATGTTTGCGTGCTTAATGGACTATGTTGCCCACAAGCCCCTTACCCGCCTCACCCACACTACGTATAATCACACACCGTCAGGGTAGAAAATATCTTCGATTCGTTTACCAAAGACAGTGGAAATCCGAAATGCCAGCGGCAAGCCTGGATCGTACTTGCCTGTCTCCAATGCATGAACAGTTTGTCGGGAAACCCCGAGCGCCTCCGCCAATTCTTGTTGTGACCATGAACGTTCTTGCCGCAAGCCGCGAATGATATTCTTCATCGATATTTACGACTCGCAATGCCAGCGCCGATTCCCCAGAGACCGCACATGAGAACTGGCACATACAATACAGAAATTTGCGGAAGTCCAGCATTCTCTAAAAAACCATAGGTCATTGTAACTACGGCTGTCACCAGCGACGAGAATGTCAATGCTTCTTGATGAATGGACTTTTGCAATTCATCCATCGTACGAATGAAGTGGATTACGGACCAAACGACAAACAAGAGTGGAATTACAGGCAACACCGCAACAGGAATCCGCCATCCGTTCGTTGGGATTTTCTTCAATAACCACAGGGACAGCAGCAACAATACTGAATACATTGCCATTAGGCCGAAAACTTGAATGGTGTATCGCGTTGCCTCGCGTTTCATGATAAACCCCTCCATTCGGTGTAAAGCTTACTTTACACCGAGAATACAACGTGTATATTCGGTTGTCAAGTTAACTTTACAACCGAGTGCCCGCCTTTCCCACCAGTGCGATGAGTGGCGGAGCGGCGGACGCGGTTGGACACTGCGTGTGACATCTGGTATAATTGCTGACAAATCAGATAGCGTGTCGATGATCAGGAAGAGTACCTCGGAGGCTTTTCGCCCCTTATCTCAGAGAATGGCGGTCAATGGCTGTGAGCCGCCCGATAGGAACCGTGGGAAAGACGTCCTGGGAGATGTCCTATACAAAGTAGAGACCGGGCGGAACATCCCGTTATCAATTCAGTGAGAGCATGGTTCGCGCGCCTTTGCGGCGTTTGCGGCGAGTGAAGCAGGGTGGCACCACGGACGGTGAACGCATCGTTCGTCCCTTAGGGCGAAAGGTGTTTTTTTGTGCGAAAAAAAGGGGGTCTGGTTGTATGGCTGAGTATGCGAAGCCACGGGGCACGGCGGACATTCTGCCGGACGACGCGCTCGAATGGCAATTTGTCGAGAAAACGGCGCAGCAATTGTTCGAATCGTATCAATACCGGGAGATTCGGACCCCCATATTTGAACATACGGAGATTTTTGAGCGCGGCGTGGGCGACACGACGGATATCGTCACACGGGAAATGTACACGTTCACGGATCGCGGCGGACGTTCGGTGACTCTGCGCCCCGAAGGCACCGCGGGTGTGGCGAGGGCGTTCGTGGAAAACAGACTGTACGGTGGGCCGCTGCCCGCCAAACTGTATTACAATGGACCGATGTTTCGTTATGAAACGCCGCAGGCGGGCCGTTACAGGCAGTTTTATCATTACGGCGTCGAAGTGATCGGAACCGACGACCCGCGCAGCGACGCTGAAGTGATTGAAGTGGCGGACCGCCTGTTGCGAACCATGGGCATTGAGTCCTTTGGGCTGGAACTAAACTCGGTAGGATGTCCGGTGTGCCGCGCTGATCACAAGGTCAGGTTGTTGGAACACCTGGAGCCCGTACGGCAAGACCTGTGTACGGACTGTCAGGAACGCTTTGAAAAAAACCCGCTGCGAATTTTGGACTGCAAGAAAGATGGCAGCAATCCGACGGTGCTGTCGGCGCCGACAATCACAGATTCGCTCTGCGACAGTTGCGCCAGCCATTTTGCCGCGGTGAAAATGTATTTGGACGCTATGGCGATTCCCTATCAAGTGGTGAAGACGATGGTTCGCGGGCTTGACTATTACACGCAAACGGCCTTTGAGTTTGTGGAAAGCAGCATCGGCGCGCAAAGCACGATTCTTGGCGGCGGGCGGTACAACGGCCTGATTCGCATGTTGGGCGGGCCGGATCTGCCGGGCATCGGTTTTGCCGGGGGCGTCGAGCGACTGCTGCTGGCGCGGGCCGCCCACGGACTGAAGAGTGCGCCGCAGAATCATCCTGACGCCTATGTGATTGCACTGGGGGAAGCGGCCCGCGCGGCGTCGGTGCGCGTCCTGTATGCGCTCAGACAGGCTGGCATCAGCGCGGACGCGGACTATTCCGGGCATGGACTGAAGGCGCAGTTGAAGGCCGCCGATCGTGTGGGGGCGACGTTTGCGCTGCTGATCGGCGACGACGAGGTGAAGAGCGGAACTGTGGCGATTCGCAACATGGCGACCAAGGAACAGACGAGTGTCAACGAGACCGCTGTTGTCGCCACCATCGCAGAACACACCGGACGGCAGGGATAACTCCCACGCCCTCGCGCGTCTCGGCATAGCAGGGCTGAAAGGCCCGCTTAGGGAGGAGTCATATATTGCGCCCGTCGCGAGTTCGGCGCAGCCGTGTTTGAGCAGGGGCGCAATATATGACTCCGACCGGCAGGCACCATCGATCTTTCAGGATCGCGGCAATGATCAGGCAGATGACGAATAAGGAGCAGTGGACAGCGTGCATCGAACACATTTTGCAGGGGATCTGCGGTTGGATCACGCAGGCGAGACAGTGGTTCTATCGGGATGGGTGCAGCGCCGGAGAGACTTGGGAGGCGTCATATTCGTCGATTTGCGCGATCGCAGCGGCATCGTGCAGTTGGTGTTTCGCTCCGATGTGGACTCACAGGCGCTGACTGCGGCTGATCGCTTGCGCAGCGAGTACGTGATTCGCGTGTCCGGACAAGTCGTGAAGCGCGATCCGGCGGCGGTCAATCCAAAGATTGCGACAGGCGCCATTGAGATTTCGGTTCGCGAACTGCATATCTTCAATGCGTCCAAAACGCCGCCGTTTTCCGTGGAGGACGACGCCGAAGTGGATGAATCGGTCAGGCTTCGTTACCGGTATCTCGACTTGCGCCGTCCGGCGATGTTCCAGACATTTCAAATGCGTCATCGCGTCTATCAGGTGATTCGCTCCTTTCTCGATCGGCAGGGGTTCCTGGAAGTGGAGACGCCCATGTTGACCAAGAGCACTCCCGAAGGCGCGCGCGATTATCTGGTTCCGTCACGGGTCCGTCCGGGTGAATTTTACGCCCTGCCGCAATCGCCGCAACTGTTCAAACAGTTGCTCATGGTGGCGGGATTTGACCGTTATTTTCAAATTGTGCGCTGCTTTCGGGATGAAGACTTGCGGGCGGACCGACAGCCGGAATTCACGCAGTTGGATATCGAGACATCCTTTCTCACGGCGGCGGAACTGCAAAATCTGATGGAGGACATGGTCGTCGAATTGTTCGCGGACGTTCTTGGACTGCAGGTTGCGCGGCCTTTTGTGCGCCTGACCTACAAGGACGCCATGGAGCGCTTTGGCTCCGACAAGCCGGACTTGCGGTTCGGCATGGAACTCGTCGATCTGTCCGTCCTCATGGCGGACGCCTCGTTCAAGGTGTTTGCCGACGCGGTCGCATTGGGCGGGCAAGTCAAGGCGCTGGTCGCTCCCGGATGCGGTCGGTTCAGCCGCAAGGAGATCGATGATCTCGCCGCCTTCGCAGCACGGTACAGGGCGAAGGGGTTGGCCTGGATGATCGTCGAACCGGAAGGGCTTAAATCGCCGATTGCCAAGTTTTTTACGGCCGAGCAGTTGGAAGCGATCGTGAGCGCCTGCAACGCAAAGCCTGGCGACCTCATCCTGTTTGTGGCAGGCGGCAAGAAGGTCGTGGCGGATGCGCTTGGAGCGCTCCGGCTGCACTTCGGAAGACTGCTGAATCTCATTGACACGGAGCAATTTGCGTTTGCGTGGGTGACAGAGTTTCCGTTGCTCGAATATGACGAGGAGGAAGCGCGTTTTGTGGCTGTTCACCACCCATTTACAATGCCGATGGAGGAAGACCTCGATCGTCTGGAAAGTGATCCTGCAAGCGTGCGCGCGCAGGCGTACGACATGGTGTTGAACGGATTTGAAATCGGCGGCGGTTCGATGCGCATCTACCAGCGAACGCTTCAGGAGCGGATGTTTGCCAGTCTTGGTCTGTCGAGCGAGGAGGCGCAGCAGAAGTTTGGTTTTTTGCTCGATGCGTTTGAATATGGCACGCCGCCGCACGGCGGGATTGCGTTTGGCATTGACCGCATGGTGATGGTGATGACTGGACAGGCTTCACTGCGCGACGTAATCGCTTTTCCAAAGACGGCGAGCGGTTCCGATCTGTTGACTGGGGCGCCGGCGCCTGTGGCTCCTGCGCAGTGGGAGACGCTGCATATCGCGCCGCGCCCGGCCGCGAATGCCGCCTTGAAGGAGGAAGTCCGCCATGATTGACTTGCGGAGCGACACGGTGACAAAACCGACGCAGCGCATGCGCCAGGCGATGGCGCAGGCGGAGGTCGGCGATGATGTCTACGGGGAAGACCCCACGGTCCGGGCTCTTGAGGAGACGGCGGCAGAAATGCTCGGCAAGGAAGCGGGACTGCTGGTCACATCCGGAACGCAGGGCAATCAGATAGCGGTCTTGACGCATACGCGACCCGGTCAGGAAGTCATCGTTGAAGCGGATGCGCACGTCTTCTACTACGAGGTTGGGGCCATGGCCGCGCTGGCCGGCGTCCAGACGCGGCCGCTTCATGGCGTCCGGGGACAGATGCCGATCGACGATATCGAAGCGGCGATTCGGGGGAACAACATCCATTACCCGGAAACGGGGCTCATCTGTCTGGAGAACACGCACAACCGCGCTGGCGGCGCGGTCCTTCCGCTCGCCTACATGGAAAGCGCGTATGCGCTGGCGAGGCGTATGGGCGTGCCTGTACACCTCGATGGGGCCCGACTGTTCAATGCCTCCGTCGCCGCCGGAGTGCCGGTGCGGGATTTCGCGGCTTGCGCCGATACGGTGCAGATCTGCCTCTCCAAAGGGTTGGGGGCCCCGATTGGATCGCTGCTCGTCGGAACGCGCGATGTGATCGCACGAGCGCGCAAATGGCGCAAGGCGCTCGGCGGCGGGATGCGTCAGGCGGGTGTTATCGCCGCTCCTGGACTGATTGCCTTGACGGAAATGGCGGAGCGGCTGGCGCAAGATCACGAACGCGCAAGGCGCCTCGCTGAAGGACTGGCCAATGTGACGGGCATCGCTGTCGATGTGAGCGCTGTTGAAACAAACATCGTCTTGGCCGACGTCTCCAGCGTTGGCATGTCCGTGCCGGAGTTTTTGGCGGCGCTCGCCGGCTGTGGCGTGCTGGCAACCGAGTTTGGCGGCTCCACGATTCGCTTTGTCACTCATCTCGATATTCGCGAGGAAGACATTGACGATGCGGTGACGGCGGTCGCATTTTGTTCACGGGCGAGGTGAAGCCGCATGGAGGCCACCCGTCCTGACGCTCCTTTGCCCGAACGCATGCGTCCACGCCATCTGGATGAGTTTGTGGGTCAGCAACACCTGGTGGGCGCGGGGCGGATACTGCGTCGCGTTTATGACGCAGGTCGGCTCCTGTCGATTGTCATGTGGGGTCCTCCGGGCACGGGAAAGACAACACTCGCCAAGCTGTTTGCGGAAACTGCGAACGCCCGCTTTGTGGAACTATCTGCGGTAGCGTCCGGCGCCAAAGATCTGCGCGACGTGTTCGCGGCGGCGGAACAGGAAAAGCGTCTATACGGCACGGATACGGTTTTGTTTGTCGATGAAATTCATCGCTACACAAAGACGCAGCAGGATCTGCTGTTGCCCGTTGTGGAGCGGGGCGTCGTGTACCTGATTGGCAGCACGACGGAAAATCCGCGCATCTGCCTGACGCGCGCGCTGCTGAGTCGCCTGCAGATTTTTGAACTGCAGCGGCTTTCTGTGGAGGATGTCCGGACCGCTCTTGCGCGGGCGCTGCGAGACGAGGAGCGCGGGCTGGGCCGCAACGCCGTCAAAGTGGAGCCGGAGGCTGTGGAGTTGCTGGTCCGCGGTTCGGGCGGTGATCTGCGCAAGGCGTTGCAGGCGCTTGAGGCCAGCTATTTTCGCGCCGTCTCCGATTCCGCAGTATGCACAATCAGCGCAGACGATGCGCGGGAAGCGCTGCAGGGGGTGGGCGCCGAGTTTGATGAATCGGTGTTTTACGATCTGCTGAGCGCGTTTGGAAAGTCGTTGCGCGGGAGTGACAGCGATGCTGCGCTCTACTGGTTCGCCCGTCTGATCGACGCGGGGGTCGATCCGGCCGTTGCGGTGCGCCGTCTGATTGTTCATGCCAGTGAAGACGTCGGACTGGCCAGCCCCCAGGCGCTCTTGCAGGCGGTCGCAGCGTTACAGGCGCTGCAACAGGTGGGATTGCCGGAGGCGCGAATTCCAATCGCGCAGGCCATCATCTTTGTGTGCGAGGCGCCGAAATCCAACAGTGTCGTCCTGGCGCTCGCTCGTGTCGAAGAGGCGTTGCGCAGGGTTCCGCATGCGCAGGTTCCATCGTGGCTGCGCGACCGCCATTTTGCCAGGGACGGGGACGCGTTGAGC
This sequence comes from Bacillota bacterium, assembly GCA_021846285.1. Taxonomy (GTDB): domain Bacteria; phylum Bacillota; class Bacilli; order Alicyclobacillales; family SLC66; genus JAKADD01. The sequence goes on along the minus strand of JAJZCB010000104.1, from coordinate 2,729 downwards.
CAGTACATGTATCCGCACGATTATCCAGGTCACTACGTGAAGCAGACGTATCTCCCTGAGGAACTTGCCAAAGATACGTTTTACAGACCGACCAACCAGGGAACAGAGGCCCGTATCAGGCCGCGAAAAGGGGCCGCAGACACTGGGGAAGGCCAAGAATCCTAATTTCGCTCACAATTGTGTGTCGATAGGTATGGTATAGTGGAAATCATAGGGGATAGGTGAACCTATATGAAAATTTCTACGAAAGGCCGATATGGCCTGTTGCTCATGGTTGATTTGGGCATGGCTGCGGATGATCATCCAGTCTCCCTAAAGTCAGTCGCGGAGCGTAAGCATCTTTCCGATCACTATCTTGAGCAACTGATTGCGCCTTTGCGAAACGCCGGGTTGGTCAGGAGCGTTCGCGGCGCGTACGGTGGTTATGTGTTGGCGCGCCCGGCACCTCAGATTACGGCTGGGGAAGTGTTGCGCATTTTGGAGGGCCCTGTCTCTGTGGTCGATGAATCAGATGATGGTCTGGACCTCTTTTGGGAACGGTTGCGAACGAGTATTGAAGAGGTTATGGACTCGACGACTGTCGCGGACCTGATTGACATGTGGGGAAAGATGGACGCAACGGCTCTGATGTTTTATATATGACGGCGCTTGATGCGCGGGAGGCGCAGTATGCAGCAGATCTATTTGGACAATGCCGCTACTACGGCGCTCAGCCCAGTGGTCTTGGAAGCTATGCAACCGTATCTGTCTTTGGTGTACGGAAACCCTTCCAGTGTACATCAGACTGGACAAGCAGCCAAAATGGCGGTGGAAGACGCCCGGATGCAGGTCGCGGAGGCCATCGGAGCTTCCAGTTCGGAGATCGTGTTTACAAGTGGCGGTACGGAAGCGGATTTTCTCGGCCTGCTCGGCGTTCTGAGAGCTTCCGGAGGACGTCACGTGATTACAACGGCGATTGAGCACCATGCGGTTCTTCATACCTGTGAACTGCTTGAAGAGATGGGCTACGAAGTCAGTGTTGTGTTCCCGGATTCCACTGGAATCGTCGATGTGAATGCGGTCCTGGCCGCCGTGCGAGCAGATACCGCGCTCGTCAGTATGATGTGGGTGAACAATGAAACCGGGGCCATCCAACCTGTAGCCGAATTGGCGCAGCGCCTTGCGGAGCGTGGAATTCCCCTGCACAGCGACGCTGTTCAGGCTTTGGGGCCATTGCCTGTTGACGTAAACTCGGTTCCTGTGTCACTATTATCTTTTAGTGGACACAAGATTTATGGGCCCAAGGGAGTTGGAGCCCTTTACCTGAGAAAAGGTACGCCGTTTCGCCCCATCATTCGCGGCGGCAGTCAGGAACGAAATCGCAGAGCCGGAACAGAGAACGTGGCCGGTATAGTCGGTTTTGCAAAAGCCGTGGAGTTGCTCTCTACGGAGCGCGACGAACGCAACGCGCATCTTGCGGCGTTGCGCGAGCACTTTTTGCGCGGCCTGAGCCGAAACGTGACGGATTGGCGGTTGAACAGTCCGGAACACGCTGTGAAGCACATCTGTAATGTGGCGTTTCGCGGTATACTGAGTGAGAGTCTCTTGATGCTGCTGGATCTCTCAGACATTGCAGCTTCAGGAGGATCAGCCTGTACGGCCGGATCAGTTCAGCCGTCGCACGTACTGCAGGCCATGGGGCTCAGTGACGAGGACGCGAGATCGTCGGTGAGATTCAGTTTTTCGTCGTTCAACACGTTTGCGGAAGTCGACCGAGCGGTCGCTCAGACAGCGGACGCTGTCTCCCGACTGCGTACAGTAGACGCGGGAATGCTGACATAGTGACAACGAGGCGTGCGAGTGCCCTCGGATTCGCATGAATCGCCTGGTCAACATAACGACATTCGGTTAGGTCAATCAACAGTTGGTTATCCTGTACCATAGTGAAATTAGATATAAGGGAGTGCGCTGAGATGGAACGCTGTCCGCATTGCAACTGCCGCGACATTGGAAAGATAGGCAACAATCAGTTTTACTGCTGGAACTGTTTTATGGAGTTTGCCTTGGTGGGCGACGAAGTAAAGTTGTATCACGTAGATGAGGATGGCAGCCTGGTGGCGTTTGCGCCAACGGATTCCCTGACGGCCGAAGACGCGTCCGCGGTCGTCTCCGGATAGAACAAAATCCGGTGTGAAAAGGATTGTGATCCCTGCTATGGTGTTGACGACCGAACGTATCGTAATCGCCCTGATTGCCTTTGGCGCGCTCTACCTGCTACAGAGCAGAAGTCGCAAGATTTCAGACGATTTTTTGCGAAAAATGGATCAGCGGAGGGATCAGACGGTCAATCTGGAACTGGAACGGCAGCGAGCGCAGGAGTACGAGCAGTTCGAGTTAAAAAATGAGATCGCTCAACTTGACGCAACATCTGACCAAACACAGGGTGGGAGTAAAGGTGGTCTGACTCAGCCATCCGATGAAACGCCGAATGCTGGGTGGTCTTATGATGGCGGTATGGCGTCCGGGCATGATTCCGGGCGCTCAGTTGACGTGGCGGCAAGCACGGTTGTGAATACCGGACCAAACGGATCTTCAAGCGACGGTGCTGCAGACGACGCCACTGAATAGACTTTCATGCTGCTTCGCAGCACCATCAGGGAATGAAAAAGGCGCCGCAAGGTTTTTCACGGACGCAAGGCCCGCTCAGGGAGGAGTCATATATTGCGCCCGTCGCGAGTTTAGCGATAGCG
>JAJZCB010000103.1 GCA_021846285.1 Bacillota bacterium | reverse complement strand
GCCCTTGGACAGTTGGTACACCACGTACTGATTGAGGCTAACGCCTTCTTCACGCGCCTTCTCGACCAAAGTCTTGTGAAGAGACTTCGGCAAGCGAGCGATGAACTTGCCGGAGAATTCTTCTGGATCGGCAGTCGGCTCAGGGATTGCGACGCCCATGTCCAAAGCGGCCATGAGCCATTCCCGTTTCGCATCTTCGATCATGCGGTACGCGTCTTCCACCGTTTCTCCTTGACTGATGCAGCCTGTCAATTCATTGATCTTCACAGCAAATCCGCCTTCTGGCGACGGAACCAGCGTAATCGAATACGGGAGCGACAGGTAGTGATCGAGTGATCCCTTTTCCAGTGGCTTCTTCTCCATTAGAGCAGACCCTCCTTTTTGAGCGCCTCGATAATCATGTGGACATATGCTTCATTTATGTAGGGGCGATGAATCGGTACAGTAAGAGGCTTCATGCCTGGCTTGCGGAACGTGTAATGGCTCGAACCGCTATTCGGTTGATGTATCGTGTAACCAAAGCGCTGAAGGATTTTGCTGGATCGCCTCCACCGTAATGGTATCATATATAGTATCTCTTCGCAAGCATTATACGCAGTGATACAGGAACCTCTCTTGTGCTGGTGGTAATAGACATGGGACCATCGCAGGTGCGAACTTGGGAACGGTCTTCGTCAGAGGTCATGTCCTGCACGTAATGAAGCCTCGTCTCGATTTCCCAGTGACCGCGCACCAAGGAGCCGAGCGCCGCAGGGCTCGCTTCTGTCTCGGACAGGTCCGTGATCCCGAAGGCAACCTCATGACGGGCTGTTGCGCCGCGCAGATCGGTCACGTGGCGCTCGATTCGAAAAACCTGGACCGCATACGGCCAGTTCAGATACCCCTGCAGGCAGGTGGAGGTTTGCGCGCTGCGGGTCTCAATGCGCCCGTACCCCTTATCGACTGTGCGGACCGGAGAGGGAAAAATCATCGTCCTGTAGGATCGCAATCGCATCATGCAGATTCCGTTGATTTCGTTTGACCTCCATGACGTAGTGCGGGTGCTTGTCTTCCACCAGGTAACGGGCGGTCTCCACTTTGGTATGGAGAGCACTGATGGTGATGATCGCATCCGTGATATCCAGAGGGTCCAGGAGATTCTTGATCTTGGGGATGTCGTTGGTCTTTTCTCCCACGGCCACTTACCCGATCACGCACCCTTTCTGGTGGACTAACGCGGACAGAAGGTGGACAGAATGCAGCCTTGAGTGCCATCTCCATTCTACCCTTAATCTTCCTGATCAAATTTTCCTAAAGTCGAGTCCGTGGCAGGAGATTGTCGCCACTATGCAGAATATCTGGGGCAGTCAGGGGGATGCGACGATGCATGTGACATGGGATCAACTCAGTCATCCATGGCAGGTCAGGAAGCGTACGTTCACGGATCGGTTCCGATTGGAGCCGATCTTGCTGATGAGGCGGGAACGGTCGTCTTGCGCGGCCGAAACCGCATCGATGAGGCCTCGGCGCCAGACCGCCAGGTTTGCGGCAATCTGTTGGCTCACGTCGAGATCAATGTGCTGTTGCAAATGCACGTGAAGGATCAGAACCGCGAGAAGAGATACGCGCGATACACGACCATGGAACCCTGTCCGCTCTGTTTTGGAGCGACCATCATGGCCAATGTCCATCAATTGTTCTTCGCCGCAAGCGACGCTCGGGCGGGCAGCACCGATTTGAAAGAAGGCAATCGCTACGTCGGCGGCAAACCCCTCGGCATCAGAGGCCCGCATGCCTCGTTGGGGCATCTGCAAATCGTGCTCATCGGCGACCGCTTGTTGCGCAAAGGGACGCCGTCTGCGCAAAAACTCCTGGGCGAATACGCCGATCATTATCCACATACGGTCGCGTTGGCAGAGCAGTGGCACAGGGATGCACGTCTGCAGCGGGCCGCCGAAAGGGGCGCGCCGGCTGCGGTGATCATGGCTGACATTCTCGCGGCGCTCGCACTTCAATCTACGATTTTATGAGATCGGGCCGCTGCAGAAAGATCGTGCCCGGCACAACCGTCACAGGAGGTAGTGACCATGCCTGATGTAAATCGCATTCACGTTATGGTTTTTCCGGGCGCCCATAATCTTCCGTTGTGGGTGATTCAACACGTTTGTCCTGATTTGCTTGAGATCCGGTATACAAAGTCACGCGATGAGCAGTTTGTAGCTTTCCAGAACCGCTCTGTTCACATCATTCATACTGCGCCGGACAATCTGTGGATGGCAGACGCTGAGGGTTGTGCACCATTTATGGGTGGTACGGTTGGCCAGTTGACCCTCGTCGCAAACGACAAATGGGAACAGTCCGAGAGACTGGCGGTGGACAATCCGAATTCAGGTTTTGCACTGCTTGCCTATAGGTGGATTGATCAATATATGGACGTTGGGAAGTATGAAGCCATTCCGATGGGTGGGACAGACGGAAGGTTTGCGGCCCTCAAGAATGACCTTGCCGACGCAGCGGTTATGAGCGCGCCATTCACACAAATGTGCGTTGATCTGGGGTTTCGGGTGTTGGGGCGGGTTGATGAGGGGGTCGCGACCATGGCTGGCGTATGTCGCGCTCATGAGATCGAAGAGTTTTGGGTGCAAGAGTATAAGGCGTTGTATCGACTGGCGCTGGAACTTCTGCGCGGAGACAGCGGGTTGTCTTTGGCGACGAAGCTGGTTCAAAGGCACATGGACATGGGCGAGAGCATGGCTGCGGCTATTGCCGGCTCCATGCAGGAGCCTATGATTCAAGCGGGAGTCGAGCTCCGTGAGGAAGAATTCAATAAAGCTCGTGAGATCAGAGGTTGGTTCACGTCGAACTCCTCTGTGCGGACGACTTTGTAGGCACGGGAAATCGGTGGCACTCGGTTGACATAACGGAGTGCCATCGACCTTCCAACTCTTGAATCGTTTCAGACCATCACATTTCGGGGGCCTGCATGCCAAAACCGGCCCACTCTTCTTTGGACGGCCCGTAGACGCCGGGAACCTGCAACCCCGCTTGCCGCATCAGCACAGTCATCTGTGCGCGGTGGTGCACCTCGTGTTGAATGAGGATTCGCAGGGTGAGGCCGTTTTTCCACTCTTCCCCGTACATCATGCTGGTTTGCGCCAGCGTCTCGTCTGTCCACCCGGTTTGCACGGCCGCGATCATCGCTTCGCCGACCTGTCTGTAGGCGTCGGCGATTGCATGGGCCGTTTGGGGAACCGGATCGTGATCCGTCGGCGCGTCGAACGTAAGTCCGGCTCGCGGCAGCATCTCCCCATACGTCCCCACCAGATGCCACGCCAGTCGGCCCAAACTCCGATAACCGGGCGAGACCTCCTGACCGAGAGATTCATCCGTGAGGGCGTTTAAAATCTTTTGGGTCCCCTCCGCTTCATTCTTCCATTCATTCACAAAGTCGTCGATCTTGTAGAACATATGAGCCCCTCCTATGAATTCTGATGGTCATCTCGATTATAGGACATCTTCACTGACAACGTCCTGTCAGGATTCAATCGTGCAAGTTTGCCAGATATCGCGCTCAGTTGATCGTGGAAAATATAGTTGTTTGCCTGCAAGGATCGTTGTAGACTGGAAAACGAGGTTGCCTATCGCAGGCCTGTAACGTGAGGTGGCTTCATTGAGGTTATCGTCGAATGCGAAATCTTTGGCATTTACTGCGCTGGGTTTTCTGCATACGCCAATGATCATGTACACTGAAGAAAAGGTGTCCGCATTTGAACGACTTTGGGATGATGCACTCCGACAGAATGGTCACAAGCAAATCGATTATCATTTGTCTTATCCGAAATATGAATTTCTTTCCCATTTATCATCAAGACACGGCTGTTTGATGCATGGTTCGCCCGACATAAACATAGACGTGTTTGAACCTCGTGTACAGACCACATTTTATGGGAAGCGCGTGAAAGCGGTTTTTGTCGCGTCAGATGGAATATGGCCGATGTTCTTTGCCATTCTTGACCGGCGCGTGTTGTCTCAGCACAGGAATGGATGCTTTTTAGTTGATGCCAGTCCGACATCTCGGAAGTACTACTTTTTCTCCGTTCCCAAAGGCATGCTTTCCGAAGATCCCTGAACGGATGGGGTAGTATACATTCTTCCGCGCACCGGATTTCGGCGCCATCCCATCGGGTACTTCGTTCCTGCGGGCGATGAACAGCGCGGTGTTCATCATGTCGGCTTGACGACCGTGCAACGATTCCTCCAGTTCAATCCGGGGATGCAGGGGGAACGGTTGGAGCCGCTCGATTGGTTGTGCATTCCGGAGCAGAAACTCCTGGAGGTGACGCGGGGCAGGATCTTTCATGATCCAGTGGGCGACATCACGCGCATCCGCGAGAGGTTGGCCTATCTTCCCGAAGATATTTGGATCTTCAAGTTGTTATATGCCTGGCAGGCGCTTGACGTCAATGCGGACAACATCCGCCTGTGCGCATCCCGCGGCGATACCCTATCCGCCCGGTTGGCCTATCAACGCACCGTGGATGTCGTGATTCGGTTGGTCTTCCTGTTGAACCGGGCGTATTGTCCAGGAACAGTCAAATGGGTGTCAAGAGAGTTTTTCGCATTGCCACATGCGAGTGAGCGCGTCGGAACCCTGATCGAGCGCGGATACTCGGCGAGTCTTGACGAGGCGGCCGCGAACATGGAGAGTATCTATGAAATTCTGGTGCAAGAATTTAATCGACTGGGCATGGCAGAGACGGTGGAACTGACAACGCCTTCATCGGCCAGGGAACATTTTCGCTGGTCTTCTTCGGCAGTCGTACAGGCGCTTGCGGATCGGCTCAGTCCGGAACTGCGGGAACTCGAATGGGTCGGAGGCATTGACCAGTGGGTGACGAATGAGGACATCCTGATCTGGGCGAATCAGTATACCAAATTCCAACCCGTCTACTCTGCGCAATCAAAGGAGAGCCGCGACCAGATTGGGGATTGGCTCATTTGACATCCATGAGCGGCTCCCGAACGCGGGGGGGTGGACGCTCGCACAAAAGAGGCTGAGTGTAGAGAGGGGCCATGAAACCACATGAAACGCAGCGAACCGATTCTGAATGTGGAGCTGTCAAACGCCATTTTGCTTTCGTTGCAAGGTGATTTCGATCATCCGCAGACCCCTCCTGTCCAGGCTGCAGTGACAGACCGCTTGTCCTTGGCGGACGAAATCTACGGATTGAGCGTCTTTTGGGCGCGCGCGAAAGAAATATTTCCCTTTTGGGAGCAGCGGCCCATGGACTGGGATCAATTGTTTCGAGACCATCTTTCGGAGTTGGTTGCATCTGGTCCATTGGAGCTTGCGGATTACTATGGATTTCTTCAGACTTTTGCCGCGTTTCTTGGCGAAGGGCATACCTATGTCCGGTTTCCGGCGGAGATTCAAAAGCAATGGAGGTACCCGTCTCTTCAACTGGACCCTCTTGTGGTAAATGGAGATATTGGCATGGTGGTGTCTTCTGGCGAACTGCCAAGGGGAACGCAGCTTATCGAGATCGATGGCATTCCTGTTTGGAAGATGGTTGAGAGGGTCGCTTCTATGACGTCTGCCTCAACACCTCAGGATCGATTCGCCAAGGTGGCAGACACCTTATTGCGGAGAAATCAAGGGGACAGCGTATCCGTAAAGGCTATTCTACCCGATGGCAGCATGGTGTCCTGGCGAGGAGTGGCAGAGCACATGCCCCAACCGCGAAAGTATGAGATGCAGGAATTTGACGACGGGATCGTGTGTGTAACGCTTCCCCATTTTCAAACCGCTGAAATAGCCGCTTCCTTTCACAACGCGTTTCCAAACTTTGATGGCATAAAGGGGATTGTCCTTGATCTCCGTCGCAACGCGGGCGGCAATTCAGGCCATGGTTATGAGATTCTAAAACGTCTGGTCTCTGAACCCGTGTCTCCATTTCATGTTCGAGTGCCCGTGAATGCCCCGATTCTCGGCAGTTGGAGCATGGCTGAGCGATTTTGGCTTGCTCCGCAGGATCAATACGGCATATATCCAAACTTTGATCTCCCATCATTTGCTGGGCCGGTGGTCGTCATGGCATCGGCGCGCACATACAGTGCGGCAGAGGATTTTATTGTCGCGTTCAAAGCTGCCAAACGAGGAGCGGTCGTGGGACAGCCGACGGGGGGAAGCACCGGACAGTCGGTTTATTTTCCCTTGCCCGGCGGCGGAACGGGTCAGATCGTCGGCGTGTGGGATATTGACGCCGCCGGAAATGAGTTCGTTGGGGTCGGGATTGCACCGGACATTCATGTAACGCCAGAACTGATTGACTACTCTGAGAATCGTGATCGGGCTCTTGACACTGCTTTGGCCACTATCAGGTCAGACATAAGTCAGCAGGGCGGTTGATGAGTGCGGCGGGATTGGTAGAGTTATGCCTATTCTTTCTATAGGGAGGAAAGTTGATGGTCCAACTCAAAATAATCCCCGCGACGAACACCGACGCCGAGACCGTGCGATCGATTCTGCTGGAAGCAGCGCAGTGGATTCACGCCAAAGGGATTGATCAGTGGCGCATCGCTGAGTTTACGAAGGAACATGTTCTCGACAATATTCAGGGTGGCGACGTATTCCTGGCCTATGACGGGGGCGCGCCGATAGGCACCGTGATCGTGCGCAGGAAGCCGGGTCCATTTGACCGCCAAATATGGGGAGAAAAAGCGGATGACCATGCTGCTTATGTGCACCGACTTGCAATTCGTACGAAATATCACGGGCAGGGATTGGGAGGCCAGATCCTGGGTTGGGCGGAGGATGAATCCGTTCGGACAGGCAAGGCCTATGTCCGACTCGATTGCATGGCGGACAATGAGGCGCTCAATCAATACTATCAGCGCTTCGGATTCGTGCATCAGGGCGTACACTCGGCTGGGCGCTTCAGCGTCAGCCGCTATGAGAAGACGGTCAACGATTCAGCAGCAGAGCACTCTGCATTGTCTCGGGCCCGACGATTGACCATTTAGGCTAAGGAGATGGATGTGTAATGGATTTTGATCGCTCGGATGAAGAGTCGGGGCGAAATGAGCAGGATATAAACCTGATGGCAGAATGAACAAACTGGCGAAATCGGGCTAGAACCATCGTTTTCCCTTTGGTGTCAATGGCTCGCGGCTGTGCTTCACGTTCTCCCATCCTCGATCCTTCTTGTAGATGTCGATTATTTCTTTCCAGCAGATCGGGTTCTGTTTCGTGACGGAGCGTCTGTATCGTAGCAACTCATAATCGATTCACGAAAGGTGGTCAGAGCGGACTCGGCGTCCAGCTCAAGGCCATTCATGCGTTCTTGGCCTCCTCTTTCAACCGAGTGGCCTCAAAGAGACCGAACAGTTTGACCTGCTGCCAGTTGGCAAACGGAACTCGGATAACGTAGGAAAGGATCCCAACCAGTCCAAAGAAAATGCCAAATAAAATGACCGTTTCATCCGCGGGATTATTGATGAGCGCAGATTGCAAGGAATTCCATGAGTCTACTATCGGTGGATGAACGAAAGTTGTCCAATTTACAGCAATCAAATAAATCGATATAACCACCATGATTGACGGAACTATAAATGGCAAAGCGATTTTCCAGGCAAGGTTCAGTCTCCTGGATTTAAGGAAAGCGAGCAATACCATGCCGACAATGATACCGACTGCCAACATTAACACGGATAACAAGAGCACACCTCCCTGACGTAGAATTCGCGTTGCATACGCCAAATCCTTCCCCACCGGCAAATTCCTGGAGACAAGACAAATCCGCCAAAGAGGGGTCGCGACTGCGAATCGGACTCTATCCGATGGGGAACGGTGGATGGTATGATGGGAAGACATGGTCGAGAGCACGAGTCATATCCGGCAAATAAGGAAGAGGGAACGGCAAAGGGGGAACTTGACGTGGGCTTGGCAAAGACTCCGGCGCCGCCTTATTATGCGGTGATCTTCACTTCGTCGCGAAATGACGGAGACTACGGATACGAGGCGATGGCGGAAGAGATGATGGCGCTTGCCGAACAACAGCCGGGCTTTCTCGGCATGGAGAGCGCACGGGATGAAGGCGGCTTCGGCGTCACCGTGTCGTATTGGGAGTCGGAGGAGGCCATCGCGGCCTGGAAACAGCATGGACGCCATCGGGTGGCTCAGCAACGGGGAATCCAGGAGTGGTATCAGAATTTTGCCGCGCGCGTCTGCAAGGTGGAGAGAGACTCCGGTTCGGTTCGTGGGGTGCGGGGCGCTGGTTCTCCGTGAGTTCAACCGTGAATCCGAAATACTTTCTCACGGATCTCGACGGCACCCTGCTGAATTCCTCGGCCGGCCTCTCCGACTACACGATCCGGGTGCTGAATGAAGCTCTCACCGCTGGTCACGTGATCGCTTTTGCCACTGCGCGCAGTCTGGTCAGCGCCAAACCGCAGGTGGCGCAAGTCCACTGGCGACACCCTGTGATCCTCTTTAACGGCGCCTTGATCATGGATTATGCGAACAATCAGGTGATCCGTGGATACTTTGTGGATGGGAAAATGGCGGACAAGGCGCTTTCCATCGGCCGAATGTTCGGCATCACGCCTTTTGTCTACCTCATGAGTGACGACGGCCGAGAGGAAGTCCAGTACGAGAATGTTCACAACGATGGCGAGCGGGGATATCTCCAGAGCCGCGCCAATGATCCCCGTTTTCGGCGCGTGGACGCCATCGCCGTCGCTCCCGCTGCTCGCATCATGGCGCTGTCGTATATTGCATCCCACGAGAAGCTTGAGAGTTTGTACGAGACATTGCGCACTCAGTTTGGCGACGAGATCCATCTTCATTTCACGCAGGATACCTATTTGCGGGAGTATTACTTTTTGGAAATCTCCCATCTCAGCGCCAACAAACGCTCTGCCCTGCTCACGTGGGCGTCGCTTGTCGGTTGCGATCCTGCTAAGATCACCGTCTTTGGCGACAATCTCAATGATCTCGGCCTGTTTGCGGCGGCTGGCCAGCGGGTGGCGGTAGCAAATGCGCACCCAGATTTGAAAGCGTTGGCGGACAGGGTCGTCGCCGGCCATGACGAGGACGGGGTTGCCAGGTATATCGCGTCGAAGACGGGGTTCAGGGGAATGGAATTTCGTTTCTCGTGAGTCGTTGTTGGCGGCAAATGGGAAGAGGTCGTTGGACCGATTCAAGGATAAGTTTTCGAATACGGCGGGAGGCGACGCAAATGGCTGTGGCGACAGGATTTGGCGAAGAACCTCTGCACATAGAGGAGATGACCGCCGATCAGCCGTTTTGTGCGGGCGTCATTCTACTGCTGGGAGAACGCATTCTGGTGACGCTCAATGACGATGGGCTGCCGCCTGAACGGACTGGCTGCGCCTATCGCGTCGGTGGAGTGGGCGGTGGTCAGGAGCCCGGAGAGACGATCCTTCAATGCGCTCTCCGTGAGGCCAGAGAGGAAACCAGCGGTGACGTGGAGCTGTTGCCTTCACCCGTCACGTATGTCCACGATATGGACACCGACGATGTGAGGCGAATGCAGACAGCCGACATGCTGTCTCCGTACTTGCTTCAACGCGTGACCAACCGCACGCCGCACACGCCCTACAAACCTGGGCTGCCGACAGGTCCGTATGTATACTTTGGCGTCTATCTGGCGCGAATGAGCACATGGGAGACACTGGCTCCGGGTGACGATGTCCGCGGTCTGCTGGCCATTTCGCTTACTGATTGGGAACTGCTTGAGCGGGGCGTGAGCGTTCAGGATCTTGAGGCGTCAGACACGCTGGTGTGGAGAGGACCTGAGTTGAGGTCAGATTTTCGCCTGTGGTTGCCCGAGCGGGAGTCCTACCGAGTGGCCGTCAAGTTGCTGCTGGATGAGGATATATCGATGGACGGGAGATCATCGGAAGATCAAGGCTTACATCCGATCCATGCAGGGTCAGACATGGGAAAGTAGCACGATGCTAGGGAAGCGACCTATCAGGTGATGCGGAGGGTCAAACGACATGGAAACGCATGTATATTTAGAACGACCCACTGTGGAATTGCGGAACGAGTACCTCTCTTTTTATCACGAGTGGAAAATGAGCGGTGAGACGATGGTGCCGTGGGTCATCAGCAAAGATCCAGCGGACTTTCCGGCAATGATTCAAAATCTGTCTGACGCCGAGCAGGAAGAGAATCTCCCGGAAGGCTTGGTGCCGGCTTCGACGTATTGGCTGGTGTCGGAAGAGAAGAGAGTGATTGGGGCGGTGAATATTCGCCACCGATTGAACGAGGCATTACTGAATGCCGGCGGGCATATTGGTTACGGCATTCGCTCGTCCGAGAGACGCAAGGGATGTGCAACCAGGCTATTGTTCCTGGCGTTGGAAAAGGCAAGGGAATTGGGCATTGCATCTGTTCTGGTGGTCTGTGACGATGACAATGTCGGGTCCGAAAAAACCATTGTCAAAAATGGCGGAGTGCAGGATACGAGCTTCGTCGAGGAAGACGGAAATATAGTAAAGAGATTTTGGATCGAATTGCAAAAGGGCTGAGGGCATTCGCAATACGTGGGATGGGCGATGGACAAAACGCGTGATGAAAGGAGAAATTTGAGTGACGCGATGGAGATCCATACTGTTTGATTTGGATGATACGTTATTTGACTTTAGGGTCGCATTTAGAGACGGAATGCTCCAGACCATGCGTTCGCATCCATTGACGCGCCGCCTGGACGCCGATCATTTCTATCCCATTTTTGATCGGTATAGTCATAGTTTATGGAGTCGCGTGGCGTCCAATGAGATGACTTTCGCCGATTACCGTCGCCAACGCCTCATGAGAACTCTGGAGTCTATCGGATGTGCAGCAGACATGGATGCGGTAGACCATTTCAACCAGGCGTTTGCGCAGAATTACCTGGATGCCATGTCACCTAGCGAGGCAACAACGCAGCTCATCTCGCGGTTAGCCGATCATTATCCATTAGGGTTGATCACAAATGGTCCCGGCGATCTTACGATCGAGAAGCTCAAACGGCTGGGTCTGACCTCCTTTTTTGCTCCTCAGAGGATCGTGGTGTCGGAGACTGTCGGTTTCTCGAAACCGGACCCGCGGATATTTGCCGAGGGTTTGACGCGTATGGGAGTTCGGGCTGACGAGACGATCTTTGTCGGCGACTCCTGGGAAACGGATATTGTGGGTGCGATCCATGCAGGAATTGCGGCTGTATGGCTCAATCCGACTCACCAGGAACAGCCGACGGACGATACGCCAATGGCGGTCATTCAAAGGCTGCAAGATCTGGAAGTTGTGCTTATAAACTCTGACGCTTGATCCGCATTGTCTGTCATGCTTGCTTAGCAGCGGGATGTTCGTTCATCATCTAACATTAGGAATCCTCCCAGTGATGGATCCAATTATTCTGCCTGTGGATATATGAGTTCGTGATCAGGAGGTCAAACAGACTTGTTGCAATTGGCTTTTCTTTCTTCGCACAATGGCAGCAATACAATGGCAGTGATCGAGGCCTGCCAGAATGGACGGCTAGAGGCGCGGCCAGGCCTTGTCATAAGCAACAACAGCCATGCGGGTGTGCTGCAGACGGCGCGCCAACGTGGTGTTCCCCATGTTGTCTTCAATGGTTTGACACATCCGGACCCCCGCAGTCTGGACTCCGCCATCTGCGACGAATTGGTGCAGCACGATGTCGATTTGGTGCTCTTGCTTGGGTATATGAAACTGCTGGGTCCGCGAACCGTCCACCGATTTCGAAGGCGCATTCTCAATATCCACCCTGGCCTGCTTCCAGACTACGGCGGGAAGGGGATGTACGGCATGCGTGTCCACCAGGCCGTGTTAGAGGCGGGTGAAACGCATACCGGGATCACCATTCACCACGCCAATGAACATTATGACGAAGGGGATATCGTAGCGCAGTGCACGGTTCCCATATTGCCGCAGGATACCCCTGAAACCCTCGCGCAGCGCGTATTGATACGCGAACACTCGTTTTTGGTTGAAACGCTGAGGTCAATCATCGCGGGGATCATTCTCCTCGAGTAAATGGTGGAACAGGCGTAACAGCGTGAGTATCTCTATCGTTTCAATGAGTCCGATGAATAGCGGCGGATCAGTTCGAGCAGTTGTGGAAGCCTCAGTGTTTTGTGCTGGAAGCGAGCACATGATCATGGCTCAGAATCAACGCGCAATGGCTGCGACCTTGCGACCTTTAAACAAAACACACTTTAACGCAAATGAGACTGGCTGTTTGTGATCGTCGAACTGGATTGCAAACATGGCGCGCGTGTTCGCATCAGCTTCCCGGAACATGCGGTCAATCTCGGCCCGCCTCTCTTCATCGGGAGCTGACTGGTCAATCCACCAGGATACCTCCATATGAAGATCCCATTCACGGACGACGGTTGCGCTGACGCCCGCCTGCTGAAAACGGTGAAGCCACTCGCGAGCGGTCCATTCTCGAACGTGGGACTGATCGCGAAGCCAATCAATGCGATTGATGTATTCGTCGAGTCGCGCCTCGTCGGGTGCGATGTGATCGACCATCAGCAGCAGGCCGTCAGGCTTTAACACGCGAGACATTTCTCCAATGGACGCATCTGGGTCCACGAAGTGATGCGCGGCAAAGCGGCAGGCGACAATATCGAAATGATGATCCGGGAACGGCATATGTACTGCATCAGCGACGAGAAACTGTACATTGTCAAGTCCGCGTTCTGCAGCCAAACGCGTTGCATTCTCGACCATTCTGGCCGTCAGGTCGACGCCCGTAACCGTCCGCGCGCCCCGGGCCAGGGCAAATGCCGTATGACCCGCTCCTGTTGCAACGTCGAGGATGTGTTCACCTCCCGTCAAAGAAGCCTCCGCAACCACCCAGGCCAAATCTTCCCCGCTTGCATGCACATGCGATGTCGTGTATCGGTCGGCGCGGCGTGAGAACTGCTCCTGCACGGCGTCATTTGACCCTGTCGTTTTTCCTGCACTTGCACCCGCGCCTGTACCTTCTCGCGTCATTCCATCCGCCTCCTCAGCCACTGCCTATATCATTGGGGCGAAAATAGCAGTCCGGCTACTTTCGACGTAATCATACTGGCTGTAACACCATATGTCCAAGATATATAATCTACATCATCGATAGTTTTTGTCTATGCCACTGCGCCGGGCAAGACGAAGTTCGGTCAGATAGC
>JAJZCB010000102.1 GCA_021846285.1 Bacillota bacterium | reverse complement strand
TTTTCGGAAGCCGCGAACTGTATCTTTCGCAGTTCAAAGAGGGTGTCAATCAGGCAGCGTGGCGACAAGAGTGGGATGACGCCAGAAACGGCCGCCTGGTCGCAAGAGGAGATCGTACAAAGAAAGGGAACCCACTCCTTCGGATTCACGAACAAGACGGCGCGTGGCGGCTGGAGATTTCGCTGGATCACGGTGAAGCACACGGCAAGAGCGTTCGATACGACAAGCTGAAGATTCCCATGTATGTGCCGCGGAAAATTTCGAAGACAACGGGAGCCATTAACGGGCGGGATTACGTGGCGCTATTACGCCAAGCGATCGAACGGGGTGATCCGTACCAGGTGGAAATCCTGCGAAAGCGCGGGGTTTATCGCGTTCACGTCACGGTCGAGGAAATACCCGCCAAGCCGGTGACGTATCCGGTCAACGGATGGGTTGGGATGGATACGAACCCAACGCTTTTAGCCCTGTGCCATGTTCGGACCGACGGAAACCCGCAAGCATTTCAGTGCTATCGAGAAGGACAACTGTACGATGCGCGAAGTCAGCGCCGCGATTGGTTGATCGGGAATCTGGCTCGGCAAGTCGTCGGGTACGCGAAGGAACGCGGCGCGGGACTGGTCATGGAAGATCTGAGATTTGTAAAGGATCAGGAAGTGAGTACGAAGTTTCGCCGAATCACCCATCAGTTTGTGTATCGCAAGGTATTGGTCGCGGTGGAACGCGAAGCTAAGCGGGAAGGCGTGGAGATTCGGAAAGTGCATCCTGCGTATACGTCTGTGATTGGCCGGTTGAAATATCAGCCACAATACGGCATCAGTGTGCACGAGTCGGCGGCGCTGGTAATTGCAAGGCGCGGCGGGTTAAAGATTCGGCGGGAAAACGTTCCAAAACCAATCAAGGATTGGCTGGTTGCCAAGCAAACATTCAATGAGGTGGCGTATCGAAAAACGGATTGGGGTATTTGGAATCAAGCGAAGAAACTGATTGAAAAAACCTTACAGGGGAAAGGAGGCAGCCTGGTTTCGTGGTTGGATCAACGCAAGGGACTGCTCCAAGGGTAACGAAAGACTCCTGCCGTGTACACGTGGCGAAAGGCGCGGCGGGAAATCTGATCGGGACCGGGTAACACCCGGGAAGATGGAAACACGAATCAGACATAGGAAAAGGCAACTTTTCTGTTCTCTGGTTCGGCTCATCCTCGGTGGTGCGAGAGCAGCCTCCAAGCGGATGAATCCTGCAAGACCGCGGACTCGAAAGAGTCGAAAAAACCTATGAGAGATTATAGTAGGTTTTTTGAACCAGGGTGAACCGAACGCGATGGAGGATATTCGGGAGAAAATCATGGGTGGTTTGTTCGGATTGGCCATTGGCGATGCGCTGGGCGCGACGACGGAGTTTATGAGTAAAAGGGAGATTGAGGACACCTTCGGTCGACATACCGAGATCGTCGGTGGTGGATGGCTGCATTTGAGACCCGGCGCGACCACCGATGACACGGCCATGGCATTGGCGGTGGTTCGGGGCATCGTAGATGATCCGGTGAATCCGATTCGCCGCATCGGCCAGCACTTTATCCGCTGGTATGAGTCAGATCCACTGGATGTGGGTGGTACGGTGCGCGCGGCGCTGGATGCTTATGACGGGGATTGGTTTATGGCCGCGAAAGAAGCCCATGACACTCTCGGTGGACGGTCGGCGGGAAATGGCGCCTTGATGCGGTGTTTGCCGGTGGCGCTGGCCTATGCGGACATTCACACGATGGCTTCGATCAGCTCTGATCAATCGAGGATGACCCATTACGACGGATTGGCTGCCGATGCGTGTGTCTTGTATAACCGCATTGTCCACCGCGTGCTCCTCGGCGAGGAACTCTGCGGCGCCATTGAGGCGGAAGCGGTGGGGTCGCCGTACGAGGGGAGCGTCAGCCAGAAACCCATAAGCACTCCGAGTTCCTATGTCGTAGATACATTGTCTTGGGCTTTATACATTGCCTACCACGCGCGAGATTTTGAGGAGGCGGTCGTCTGGGCGGCTAATGAGGGAGGCGATGCGGATACGACGGCTGCCGTCGTGGGGGGGCTTGTTGGAACGTATGCAGGGTATGATGCTCTGCCTGTGCGCTATGTTGAAGCCTTGCAGGATGGGAACGCGCTTCGCGATGCGGCCGAGCAAGTCTGGCTGGTGCGTCAAGGCGCGACCAGTATGGGAAGAATCATCGCCATACGGGGGAAGTCTTCGTATCTGGTTCAGGTCTCCCATTCTCATGCGCGGGTGTTGGATCTGGAGCAAGGGAAGTACTTTCCGCCGTATAATTTGAATTCTATTCTTGCGCGGGGTTATTGGGAGCCGTTTTCCGGTTCCAATGAGTTGCTAAACGAGTTGAAGGCTTGCGTCGAGGATCTTGGAACAGAATGGGGCGTCTAGCGCAGTCTCAGAAGACGGTAATGACGTGTTTACAGCGGGTTTTGTTGGAATCTACAGGAATGGAGTGATGAGGTAATGATCGGTGAGTTGCGTCAACTGTTCAATGAGGGATTGGAGTCTTTATATCATGATGAGCGCCCATTGCCACCAGGTGCCTGTCCGTTTGTACCGTATGTGGGAGAAAATTATGAAACAGCACCGCTCCGGGTTCTCATTGTCGGAAAGGCCACGTATGGGTGGGGTGACAATGAAATCGAAACCATCGCAGATGCGACAAGAAATCATGCAGATTACGATAGGTTAAGCAGTATTGCGAAAGATTTCATGCGTGTCAGAGTTAGACCCTTCTATGGAAAATACTCCTTAGATGAGAAGCAAGACACTAAGCTTGAAGACACGAATCCATACTGCTCAGCATTTTGGAACACCATTTTTCGAATTATGGGTGCTCTGCTGGACAATGATTTTACTTATGAGCGCACACGATCCAACTCGGACCGGCGATTTAAATCCATCGCTTGGAGCAATGTGTTTAAGTTGGCGGAGATCGGAGGTAATCCGAACAACGCGTTGAGAGACCTCTCATCACGCCATCTCAACACGTTGGCTAGAGAAATCGAGATCCTCATGCCGAATCTGATTCTGTTCCCAACAGGCGTTGGCTATGACAGGTATATCTCAAGGGCTTTGGCGATTCCCGATCTGCCTTCCGAGCCCGTTCACCTGTTTGCGGCGGGCGGTGCAAAGGCTGTCCGCACACGCCATTATATGGGAATGACGGGTACAGCGCGTGATACTCTGATCGATCAAGTCAAAAGCATTGTAGGATAACACATTCACGATGTGCTACAACATGAATGGATGTGAAATAATCGTCTGGCTACGTCCATCATGAGATGGCGTTCCTTTAGGGTGGTTTTGGGTTATATTCCCTTGATTCCGATTGTCTTTCGCCTGCTTCTACTAAAAAGGAAGTGGGCGAGTATTGTGTTTTGGTGTGTTTTAGGGTGACACAACGTGACGGGGGCGAGGTTACAATAGATGTATCAACCACGAGGAACGCGTCGGGGCAAAGACAGTACGACATGCGAGCATGGGAGAGATGGGCGTGAAGAAAGTCCGCGTATTTGATATTGACTCGGGAGATCTATTGTACACGATGGAAACGGACGCAGAGGGAAAGGTTATCCTCACGGAACATCCGGGCGGCATGCCTACGTTGAATGAGGGCATGCCAGAGGACTTCTTTGATGAAATGGAAAGTTGGGCCGAGTTAATCACAAAGGCTGTGAGGCACAGAGGCAAGATCTACACGGCCGCGGATGGAGACGCTTATCTGCAAGCGTTGTGCGATGAGCAGCCGTCAAACATTGTCGGGTATTTACGGATCCTATAAAGGTGTATGTCTACCCGTGACAGCCGGTTCGATGGCGGGGTTCCTTTGGTGGCAATCGCTAAGAAACCGAATTCTGCGCGCAGGTTTCAGTGCGTTTGCAAACGCGGTCGTATCACCCGAATAACGAAGTGATCGACTAGAGTTGGCATCGACAGCGAGTGGATATTGGTTGGACGGGAGGCGATTGCAAGTGAACATTGAAGGAAGAGTGCAGTGGGAGCGCATGGAGCGCCGCATTCATCGGGCTACTCGTTTCGTGTGGGTGGGCTTCGGTGTTCTATGCTTTCTCGTGTTGGCTGCAGGCATTTGGTTTGGATGGGAGTCGCAAGCACCCCAAGTGGGAGCTTACGTGGCGCTTGGGGTGATCGCGGTCTGCGCGGGCTATGCGATGGTAGTGGCTCCGTGGCAGTTGGGGCGAGCCGTACGGAGTGAGCAGGGAAAGTTTCCGGAGAGTGAGGCGCGAGTCAGGCGTCTCTTGGAACCTCTCTGTCAAAAAGCTGAGATTGAGACGCCCCAGGTCATGATTGTACCCACCCGAGCGATGAACGCCTTTGCCGCCGGACTGCTGCCAAAGCGTCAGTACATTGGTGTGACAGCAGGCGCACTCCAACATTTGTCTGATCGAGAACTCTCCGCTGTACTCGCTCATGAGATATCCCACGTATGCCGAAAGGACACGTTGTATCTGGGTTGGTGGGTGGCGTTTCTCGGACTGATTATCAGCGCCACTGTTGCACTGGCTGTTATCGGCATGGTGATCGGATCAGCGTCGCGTCAAGATCAGTCCACACGAGGGAGTGGACGAGGGCGCAACAATGGAGAGTCTGGCCTGCTGATGGCGTTATTTGCTATTGTGGTTGGGATTGCGGCCGTGGTGATCATCAAGCTCTGGCTGCGAGCCGACATGCGACGACGAGAAGTGTTGGCCGATGAGCATGCCGTTCTTCTGACGGGAGGAGCCAAGGATTTAGCCAATGCGCTAGAACGTTTGAAACAAGACACGGCGGTGTTGCCGAACATATCGGCATTATCCCTGTTCTTCGCGTTTGAACCTGTTCGACGAGTTCACTGGTGGCAGCGGCTGTTTGACACGCACCCTAATATCGACTGGCGCGTTCAGAGGTTGCGGACTCTATCTCGCAACTTGGGCGAGGAAGAATAATACAAACCCCGGTGGGGATGGATGGGGTGGCCGGCATGGCCGAAATACGCATCATTGAAGGGCGGTGGATGATGGTAGAGATTGTCTTGGGGTATCAGTTAGATTCACCGGCATATCCGGATGCTCTGGGGAATTCAGAAGCAGTATCGGGTCTGGCTGTCGTGGGATTTTCGGGGTTGGTGGGGATACTCGAGACGATGCTGGGTCTAGCAGGTCCCCAAGTATCTGAGGCCGTCCGAATTGCCCAGTGGGAACAGTGTTTGCGCCAATTGGATACAGGCAGCGAGTTGTATTCCCCCTCTTTTTCTACCGACTCATGGAATACAGCCAGAGAATTATTGCGCCGGAGAGATGAGCTCGTATTGGCGGGCTGGCATCCTCACATCCCACATGGCGGCAGTTCGTGGCTTACGGTGCTGGCCAGGGTCGAGTCGTGCGCGACTCTTTCGCCAGGGTTGGCCGATCGGGTGGCTTCGCTCATGGAGCGGTTGAAAACTCCGATATCACTGCCGATAAAACGCGTTCGGGTTGTAAACGAACATGAAGATCTGTGGGAGCCTTGGCAAACCAAACTCATGGCCGCGCTCGTTCAGAATGGGATTGTAAAAGAGCGGTATTCATGGGATCCTCAATCCGATCCTGATTCTGATTTAGGTCAACTGCAAAGGGTGCTGGATGGTCGCTTGAATTGTAGTGAGGCACAAGGCGATGGGAGTGTCGTGTTGGTACAGGCAGCCCAAGAATGGGATGCTGCAGACTATCTCGTTTCTTGGCTCCAGGCGCACGGTTCTGAAGAAACGGTCATCATTCGTGGCAGCGGGTCACAGTTGTTGGATCAAACACTGCAACGAAATGGGCTTCCCGCCTTGGGGGTGAACAATCCTTCGCGCATCCGTAGCGTCCTGCAAATCTTGCCGCTCTTGTTCAGTACGTACTGGGAACCTATAGAGATCAGCCGCTTGCTTGAACTATTGCTTCTGCCGGTGTCACCCGTTCCATTTCACTTTAGAAAAAAGTTAGCCTATGCTATCGTGCAGCAACCTGGCATTGGAAGTCTTGTTTGGCAAGAAGCGCTTGCAGAAGGCTGGAAAGCCTATGAAGCCCAGTGGGATGCTGAGCAGAAGGAGACATCGGAGAGGCGTACAGAAAAGGAGCGATTGGAAAAGAGGCTGTCCATGGCGGTAAGCCATGCGTACTTCAGTCCATCGTACGGTATGCCCGTCACGTCGATCATAGGAATCTGTCAGCAGATCGGTCAATGGGCCACGTCACGCGCGGTCAACGGAGAGCCGTTATTCATGGCAGCTCAGCAGCAATCAGCAACGGTGATGGACGCGGTTGCGGCATTGGGATCCGAATTCATCTCCCGATTGCAACTCGAGCGTATCATGGATACGGCTACAGGGGCCGGGCTAGACGGAGAGAATGGCGAGACTCAAGCGGCTTCTTGGCAGGTGGTTGAGGGGCCCGGTCAACTGTGGGGGGCTGCCGACACCGTTATTTGGTGGAACTTTTATCGTGCAGACTCTTCCCGTATGCCCGATCCCTGGACGGAGAGTGAGAGGCAGTGGCTTGAAAATTATGGGCTGCTATTGCCGCAAAAGGGGATTGCTCGACAAAGGGAAAGCTCTTCTTGGGAACAAGCCGTAAAGGGAACGAGAAAGCGATTGATTTTAATCGCTCCCAGTCGAGTTGCCGGACAACCGGTTTCAACTCATCCGTTTTGGGATCATGTTCGGTATGCGTTGGCGCCGACTGCGCCTGTCGAGAAGAAACTGATTCAGGATGCAGCAAACCTGCGTCTGTCGCAACGTGTCGTTCTCCAAGACGTCGCCGTACTGCGTGAACAGATAGAACATAAGAATTTGCCGCCTGCCATAAGGCATTGGCAGGTTCCAGAAGGGCTCATTAGGCCTCGACCAGAAGAATCTCCGACGAGCATAGAGACTGTGCTAGGCTGTCCATTGAAATGGACCTTACAATACGCGGCCCATCTTCGAGACGCTGAGATTCTTTCGCTGCCCGATATGAATCGGTTAATTGGAACGGTCCTGCATCATGTGATACACCAACTATTTACTGAATCGCTTCGTTGGACGCCGGAAGAAGGAAGCGTGAGAGCCATAGAACTATTTGACGAATGGACTGTGCAAATGGGGGCCCCGCTGCTTGAACCGCGAAATCGCTTATTAAAAGAACGTACGCGAGAGCAACTGAAACGGACCATGAGGATGTTGTTTACGACGTTAAGAGATTGCTCTCTGTCCGTCGATCAAACCGAGGTTGAATTAGAGAAGGAGTGGATTGCCGGCCACAAGGTGAGAGGGCGACTCGACATTACGGGCACTACGGCTTCCGGCGCTCCCATGGTACTGGATTTTAAGTGGGCAACGTTTTCCAAAAAATATCGCGAGCGCCTTGAGAAGCTCTCGGTGCAATTATCGCTGTATCAATGGTTGCTCGTCAAAGGCCCAAGTCAAGAACTGCCTATCGGCTACTTCATGTTGCGAACAGGTGAGTTTATGGCCAGTGCGCATCC
The DNA here is from genome assembly GCA_021846285.1 of Bacillota bacterium. GTDB lineage: Bacteria > Bacillota > Bacilli > Alicyclobacillales > SLC66 > JAKADD01. The sequence goes on along the minus strand of JAJZCB010000102.1, from coordinate 5,873 downwards.
GGACATCCCTGAGAGATATCATGTTCCCGGTGGATTCTCGTTGGAGGATGCCATGAGAGCCATTGAGTCACTTTATGTCAGTCGGATGAATGCATTGAATATCGGCGAGGTCACGGCAACGGGTGTTTTATTGGGAGAACAGCCACCGAGTGGGGTTCTCGTCGATCCGCCGTGCCACTTTTGCTCATACCAGACTCTATGCGGACTAAACAGGGAGGTGCCCGTCTAATGGGAACTCTGCAGATTTTGCATGCAGGAGCTGGCACGGGTAAGACGACGAGGTTATCTAACGAAATCGTAAAGACGATTATGGGCGGAGTGGCTCCAGAACACGTCATGGCCATTACCTTTACCAATAAAGCGGCAGACGAACTCATTGAACGCATACGCATAAAACTGTTGAATGAGGGCGAAAGAGAGAAAGCCGCGCGAATTCTAGAGGGTTATGTGGGAACGATGAATGGCGTGTTCGGACGGTTGCTTCAAGAGTATTCGTTAGATCTGGGCTTCTCTCCTGTCCAAACCGTATTGTTACCGGAACAAGCCAGTGCGCTGTTTAGCATCGTGACGGCGGAAAGTTTTGAAGAGTTTCGTCGTGAGTTGGATCCTGTTTTTCGGCGCCTGTCGTTGGAAGACTGGCGTAAACTCGTACTGGACTTGATTCAAATGGCGAGACAAAACGATATCCCGGCTACTCGCGTGGCAGACAGTGCGACGTATTCGTGGGCTGCCCTGAGTCGATGGCTGCCGGATGCGACAGGAAATGCCGAGACGTTGGAAGAAGAGCTTGTGAATGTGATCAAACGTTCCCTCGATCAATTGCCAGGCGGGGATCAAACAAGAAGCACGGCTGGTGCGATAGAAGAATTACGATCCCTCTATCATCACTACGAGAGGGACGGAGAATTGACGTGGCATACGTGGGCCAAATTGTCCAAGCTAAGCGGGGCCAGGGCCAGCGAACACATATTTAGTCAGATCCGAGCATCTGCATCCGTTCATCCCCTGCATCCTGGACTTCATCGTGACTTGCAAATTGCGATAGAGGGGGTATTTCGCTGCGTCGCAACACTCATGGAGCAATTCGCTCAGGCGAAAAAGGAACGGGGCTTAATCGACTATACGGACCAAGAGTCGCTGGTTCTACAACTCGTTCACCATCCAGTCTTCGAACAGCGTGTAAAAGAACGAATCGAGTGCGTATTTGTGGACGAATTTCAGGACTGCAGTCCTATGGAGTTGGCTCTGATCAACCGATTGCGTGCGATCATCCCATCTTCCGTGTGGGTGGGAGATCCCAAACAGGCGATATTTGGGTTTAAGGGCGCAGATCCGCAATTGATGCAATCGGCGCTTGAGACATTAACGGATGCAGAGAAATCGAATCTAAGCACATCGTATCGATCGCGACCTTCCTTGGTTGAATGTGTCAATGACCTCTTCGTTTCCACATTTGCGACAGTCGGAATGTCAAAAGATGAAGTGGCGTTGACTCCAGATCGATCGGACCATCCTGACCAGGGGGTTTCTCTGCAAGCGTGGCAGCTAACTGCAAAGAACAATGAGCAGGAGCGAATGGCAATCGCCGCGGGGGTTGCCGAGATGTTGGCTGAACCTGATGAACATAAGGTTGAAGACCGCGTTTCCAAAACGTCGCGGTCATTGCGACCGGCGGATATGGCCGTTTTGTGCCGTTCGAACGCCGAGTGTGCGGAGATCGCGGATGCGTTAGCCAAGGTCGGCGTTCGAGCGACCGTGGGGAAAAGTGGTCTTCTTTCCACTCCGGAGGCCATTGTGGCCGTGGCAGCGTTGCGTTATCTGGTGGATTCGCGCGACACGGTGGCTCTGGCGGAACTGCTTCATTTAGGTTCCGACCATAACACGAATGGAGAATGGCTCGCGGATTTTATTGAGGATCCTCCCAAGGAGCCCTTCTTGCTGGAGCCCCGAATAGCTGCATTAGAAAGACAGAGACCGCGTATCCGACATATGAGTCCCTCTGAGGTGTTCGATACGGCGGTCAGTGCCGCTAAGATTGACCTCCTCACTGCGAGTTGGGGAGAAGCGGATCAACGGTTAGCCAATTTGGATGCCTTGCGCGGCTTAGCTAAACAATATGAAGAAAGCGCGCAAGTCGAGCGAACATCGGCCACCGCAGCAGGTTTGATTCTCTATCTGCAGTCGGTGCAAAGAGATGGAGACGATCAGGTAGCCGAATCGGAGGACACACAAGCTGTGCGGGTGGTCACGTATCACAGTGCGAAGGGATTGGAATGGCCTGTCGTCATATTGACTTCCCTTAACAAATCATCAGTGACAAATGGCCCTCCACCCGTATTCCGTCGTCCACATCCGATCACGAAAGACGGGCATTTCCAAAGTGACCATCCGCTTCGCAATCGCGTCATCCGATATTGGCCGTGGCCCTATGCGATGCTTTCCAAAGATGTGGGGTTCGACGGCTATGTAGCAAATGCCCCCGAACTGGCCGAAATAAAGAGATTGAACTTGGAGGAAAACACGCGGTTAATGTACGTTGGCATGACCAGGGCACGGGACTATTTGATCTTTGCCTTTCGGGAAAATAAAACGGGATGGCTGAATGAGTTGGTCAATGGCACTCTACAACCCATCGTGACACTTCCTATCTCAGGGGAAGCGGAGGAAATCCAAGTGGGTCGTAAATCCTATGCCTGTCGTGTGCGCGAACTCGGGGGCAATGAGGCTGTACCTTCACTTGGGCGGGGAGGTGTTCCGTTGCCCGTGTATGCGCCGATTCCTGGTTCGACGCCTCAGGATTCCTTTGTTCCCGCACGCTTTCGCCCGAGTCATCTTGAAGACTCCAATACCATGGCGGCGAAACCCATTCCACGAGTCATACAACTGGGCAGTCGCTTTCCGGTGACGGGGAATCCTGAAATGGACGCGTTGGGAACGGCTGTGCACGGATTTTTGGCTGCCGATCATGTGGAAATCCCGCTTTCCGAACGTCGGATGATGGCGCAATCTATATTGAATCGCCATGGCATATCCGCGATCACCGCCGATACGTTGCTGGTAGCCAGTGATCGATTGCATACGTTCATCCGTGATCGGTACGAAGGATCGTCCATGTATCGAGAGTGGCCGGTCCATATCAGACGGGGCATGCAAAAGGCTTCTGGCTGGGTTGATGTATTGATTGATACAACGGCTGGCTGGGTGATCATCGATCACAAAACATTTCCAGGAAAACAAAAGGATTGGATGGATCATGCCCTGCAATATACGCCTCAGGTCATGCTGTACGCAGAAGCAGTAGAAAAAGCGACAGGCAAGTCGGTGAGTGAGATTTGGATTCACATGCCGGTCGTGGGCGCCATGATTGGGTTGCTCGGAGGGGATCCAATTTGACATTGGTGCATTTGAAAAACACTTCGATGTTCCACTGCATGCCGTAGATCCGGATGACCTCCTCTTCTGTCAGGGAAGTGTCGGTGTATAGGAGAGCCAACCACTCTTTCTTGTTGGTGCAGCGTACAGAGATTACATACATGGAGCCTCAAAAAAACGCGCCTTGGACGGGAAACGCGTTTTTTCATCTTTCACGCGGCATGACAAAATCGTATCCAAAACATATTTTATCCGGGTAATATTGATTTTTCGTTTTTATCCGGGTATAATGCCTGGTGTGGTTTTATGAAGGGGGGCTATCATGCCAAGCGACTTGACGAAGATCGCCTGCACGGCTTTTCTCGGTGAACGAGCGATCGCTTCCGGTACCTTAGCGCACGTTGTTTCAACGGTGAAAGAGACCCTCGATGATCCCCATCTTTCGCCAATACTCATATTCGATGACGCTACGAGTCAGCCAATAGAAATTGATTTTCGTGGAACGAAGGATGCTGTGTTGAAACGGTTGTCACAACATCCACATACCGGACCCACGGTGGATCAAGCGGGCTCGCCGCCTCGTGTGGGTCGGCCTAAGCTCGGTGTTGTAGCGGGAGAGGTCACATTGCTGCCGAGGCATTGGGAGTGGCTCAAAAGTCAGCCTGGAGGGGCTTCCGTCACTTTACGTAAGCTCATTGATGAAGCGCGACATGTTCGTGAGAAGCAAAACACAATGCGAGAAGCGCAGGAAGCCACCTATCGTTTTATGACAGCCATGGCTGGTGATTTCCCTCACTACGAAGACGCCCTGCGGGCGCTATACACTGGAGATTCGGCACGTTTTTATCAGCTCATTCGCGATTGGGCGCCGGATATCCGAGACCACATTAACAAATTGGCGGGAAAGATGTTCCCGGAGGGGGGAGCAATGCCATGAAGACATTGAGAGAGGCGGAGAAACGTGGACCGGAAAAAGGAACTGCGGATGCAATGGAAGGAACGGAAGACCGTCGCGGGTGTGTTTCAAATCAAGAACTTGAAGAATCACAAGAGTTTTATAGAAAGCACCCGGAACATCACCGACGTTAACCGACAGAAATTCATGCTAGAGTACCACTTTCACCCGAACAAATCGCTTCAAGCCGATTGGGATGAATTCGGAGCCGATGCTTTTTCGTTCGAGGTTTTGGAGGTGCTGGAGCAAGAGCCCGATGAGTACTACGACGTGAAGGGCGCCCTAAAGAAGCTGAAAGAAAAATGGGTGCAGCAACTTCAACCGTTTGGGGATCAGGGATACAACGCGGTAAAAATTCGCGAGTGATAGCGACGGATAAGGTGGGACGAATGAGTATGTCGATGGCCAGTCCCCAGCGACCGATGCGGAAACCTATGTGGCAGACCATGACGGTATTTTTGATTCCGTTAATGCTGAGTAATGCGTTGCAGTCGGTGGGACAATTGATTGGAACGATCGTCGTGGGGCGATGGATTGGAGTCAACGCGCTGGCGGCGATCTCAGCATTTTTTCCACTCTTGTTCTTGTTGGTGTCCGTTACGATTGGCATAGGGACAGGAAGTGCGATTCTCATTGGACAAGCGTATGGCGCCCGAAATCATGAACGGCTGAAAGCTATCGTCGGAAACTCGCTGACAGTGACGTTTCTGCTCGGTGTGATTTGCGCGGTGCTGGGCGGTGTGTTCACAGTGGATATCCTGCGACTGACCGGTACACCCGAAAACGTGCTCGCGACCAGCGCGCACTACGCGCGCATCCTATTCTGGTCGCTGCCTGTTCTGTTTCTCTATCTTGCCTATACCGCGATGATGCGGGGAACGGGGGATTCCAAAACGCCGTTTTATCTGTTGGCTATCAGCACCGGAATAAACATCGCGCTTCTGCCTGTATTCACCTTCGGATGGTTCGGTTCTCCAAAACTTGGCGTATATGGCCCGGCGTATGCGGCGCTGGTCTCCACGGTTATTACGCTGATTGTGATGTTTTTTTGGTTGTCTAAGGTCAGGCATCCGTTGCAATTTGATACGTCTGTGAGTAAGCACCTTCGCCTCGATTTTGCCCTATTGAAACTGATTCTCCGTCTGGGTATACCGTCGAGCGTGGGCATGATTCTCTTTTCTTTATCCGAAATTGCCGTCATTACGTTCGTGAATCAGTTTGGTTCCGATGCTACGGCAGCCTATGGTGCGGTTAACCAGGTGGTCAGTTATGTACAGATGCCGGCGATTAGTATCGGTATGGCGGTTTCGATCTACACAGCGCAGTCGATTGGCGCCAATCAACTCGATAGGCTCAGAGAGGTCTTTCGGGCGGGGATCGCGCTAAACTACGTCATCGGCGGAACATTGATCGTCCCGGTTTGTTGCTGCTTGCATTGTCTGTCGGCGTTTTTCCCACTGACATTGTCACCTGGAATTCATGACTCATTCTTGCGAAAATGACGGGAAAGGAGCCCGCCTACATTCAGACAGACTCCATGGGTCAT
>JAJZCB010000101.1 GCA_021846285.1 Bacillota bacterium | reverse complement strand
CATACCAACGAAACGGAGTACAGGACATTTGTCAGTAACAAGCGCAATGAGGCGTTGCAGTCACGGATGATCGTGATGCCGATTCCGTACAATCTGCGCGTTTCAGACGAAGTCAAGATCTACGACAAGCTTGTGCAGCAGAGTGATCTGTGCGATGTCCACATTGCTCCGCACACGCTCATGACTGCGGCGGTCTTCTCAGTATTGACGAGGCTTAAGGAGTCCAAAAAGCAAGGCATGGACCTGCTCAAGAAACTGTATCTTTACGATGGACGCAACGTCGAGGGCTTTAAGGACAAAGACGTGCAGGAGTTGCGAACGGAAACTCCCGATGAAGGCATGAGCGGCATCGATCCGCGGTATGTGATCAACCGCATTTCAAGCGCGCTGATTCGGCGTGACACCAGTTGCATTAACGCGCTTGATGTCTTGCGCGCCATCAAGGACGGCCTCGATCAGCACGCGTCCATCAGCAAGGAAGATCGGGAACGTCTATTGAACTTTGTGGCAATCGCCCGTAAAGAGTACGACGACATGGCGAAAAAGGAAGTGCAAAAGGCGTTTGTCTACTCGTATGAAGAGTCGGCAAAGACACTGCTCGACAACTATCTGGACAATGTCGAGGCGTACTGCAACTGGCAGCGTATGAAGGATCCGATCACTGGCGAGGAAATGGACCCCGATGAAAAATTGATGCGGTCGATCGAAGAACAGATCGGCATTTCGGAGAATGCAAAAAAGGCGTTTCGGGAAGAAATTCTCATTCGCATTTCGACGTATGCGAGGCGCGGAAAGCGGTTCGACTATCATTCTCACGAGCGGCTCCGCGAGGCGATCGAGAAAAAACTGTTTGCGGACCTAAAAGATGTTGTCAAGATCACCACATCGACAAAGACTCCCGATACCAATCAGTTGAAGCGCATCAATGAAGTGAGCAGGCGGCTCATGGAGGAATACGGCTATTGCGCGAGTTGCGCCAATGAGTTGCTGCAGTATACGGGCAGCCTTCTGAATCGCTAGACGCGATCCAATGAAACGCAACCGCAGAGATGGCCAACCCGCCCGTCAGCGTCAGGATTCGTATGCTGTGCCCGTCGCGAGTTCGGCGTAGCCGTGTCTGAGCAGGGGCACAGCATATGAATCTGGCTGGCAGCGACGGATCATGCCTTGCGCTGCCGCTCAAACAGGTGCAGCCTAAAGGCCGCAAATCTCGCGGCAGCGCAAGGCATGATCCGTCCAGGCGAGTCATTTCTATCCATTCTGGAAGACTCGCTCTGCCGGGATCGTATGCTGTTCCGAGGCGAGTTCGGCGCGCCGTGTCTGAGCAGCGGAACAGCATACGATCCCGGCAGAGCACGCACGTTTTCAGAGCAGGAACATTTTTCAGGATCAACTTTGACGAAAGAGGTGGCCAGTGTGGGCGCGTCAACACTGAGTCAGGACGACTGGTCTTTACATCGCAAAGGGCAGCAGGATCAGGCGCGCCATCAACAGAAGGTGCGCGAGGCGATCAAACGCAATCTTCCAGACCTGATCAGCGAAGAAAGCATCGTCATGACGGATGGCAGGCAAATCATCAAAATACCCATTCGGTCATTGGATGAGTACCGCTTCAGATTCAATCACAATAAGAGCCAGCAGGCAGGACAGGGCGACGGCAAGGCATCAATCGGCGACGTTATCGCGCGTGATCCCGGGCAGGCTGGTCAAAAGGCGCCAGGACAGGGCGACGGCGCTGGGGATCAGCCAGGCGTCGACTATTATGAGGCCGAAGTGTCTGTGGAGGATATTCAGTCAGTTCTGTTTGCCGATCTGGAATTGCCGTATCTGATTCAAAAGGCGCCTGACCAATTGGAGATTACGGACGTCCAGTTTCGCGATGTCCGCAAAAAAGGACTGCAGAGTAACATCGACAAGAAGCGCACGATCCTGGAGACATTGAAGCGCAACGCGAGCGCGGGCGTTCCCGGGTTCCACCACATCACTCCCGAAGATTTGCGTTACAAGACATGGGAAGATGTGCAGGCGCCTCATTCTCAGGCCGTTGTCCTGGCGATGATGGATACATCTGGATCGATGGGCACGTTTGAGAAATACATTGCACGGACGTTTTTCTTCTGGATGGTGCGGTTTCTGCGCACAAAGTACGAACGGGTCGACATTCAGTTTATCGCTCACCACACCGAGGCGCGCGTGGTGACTGAACACGAGTTTTTCACCAAGGGAGAGAGCGGCGGCACCATCTGCTCTTCCGCGTACCAGACGGCTCTCGATCTGATTAAAGACCGATACTCGCCGTCTCTGTACAATATTTACCCCGTGCATTTTTCCGACGGCGACAACCTGTCGTCGGACAACGAACGCTGTGTGAAACTCGTCCATGAACTCATGGAGGTATGCAATGTCTTTGGATACGGCGAGATCAATCAATACAACTGCGCATGACTGACACGGCCAAATATGGCTCAGACGCGCAGATATACCTCCAGGGTGAAATGATCAGGTTCCCGCCACTCTTTGGATCGCGTGTAGACGACTGTTTCAATGAGTTGCCGCAGCATACGGTTTTGCAGGGCGGGCGTCGGGGCCGAATCATGAATCTCCATGATCCGCATGTGCGCCTCTGATGACGACGTCAAGCCCGTAGCCGCCATAATATCTTCCAACTTTGAACGCAGTGCGGCAAGCTCGAGTTCAGTATCTCGCAATCGCTCACTTAGTCCGTGCTTGCGTTCGGCAAACGTGGGGGCGTCATACACGCCGCGTTCGAGCAAGTCGTGCAAAGCGTCGCGTTGACCCAGTAAGGCCCCGTATCGCTGCTCAAGACCGGCGATCTGCCGGCGCAACACCGCCATTTCGGCGTCTGCAGAGGCAGCGTGTGCACCGCGCGCGCCACCCGGCGCGGCAGGTACGCGCATCTCCTGCAGTATCGGGCGCAGCGCAGCCAGCAGGCGCTCCTCCACAATCTCGTAGCGGGCGGAGCGCGTCTTGCAGCCGGGGGTGAGGCACAACAGGCTGTTGTGGGGGCGATTGTAGGCTGGTCTGCGCTGCATGATGCGCCCGCAGGCGGAACACACGATGAGCCCGGCGAACGGGTTGGCAAGAGTACGCTGCTGAGCCACTCGGGGATGTTGACCCACATGGGACTGATACCGATTGTACGTTTCTTCGTCGACCAGCGCTTCATGAGCGTTCAAACACAGCGTTTGCTCATCGTCACGCGTGCGAATTCTGCTGTAGCCTCCGCGCGGCCCGATTTTTCGATAGCGGAAAAAACCCCAGCGAATGTGTCCCCGATATACCGGATTTTGCAGGATGGCATAGATGGTGGACCGATTCCAGCGCGTCTTCCCGGTTGGAGTCCTGACGCCCATCTCGGTCAGTCGTGAACTGATCCGCGAAGCGCCGTGACCGTCTGCCGCCATGGTAAAGATCATGCGTACAATAGACGCTGTTTCCTGGTCCGGATGCAGGTGCAGTCCGCCGTCGCGCACATAACCATACGGTGGTTTGCGACTTACACTCTTGCCGTCGCCAGCGCTTTGCCTTCTTCCGCGTTGGATGCGCCGCGTGATGATCTTGAGTTCGCGACGCGCCAGAAAGGCTTCGAATTCACTCCACTCCTCATCGAACTCATCCTGCAGATCGTAGACTTTGCGCGGTGTGACAATCAGGGTGCCGGACGATTTGAAGGTATCCTGAATCAGACCTTGGTCAACCATGTTGCCGCGTCCCAGACGATCAATGTCCATGACAAGCACGGCCTCATAGTCTCTGGCCTGTACTGCGTGCAGAAGATCCTGCATGGCAGGACGGTCCAGGATGCGTTCTCCAGACACGATTTCCTCATATACGCTGGCGATGCGGTAGCGGTATTGCTCTGCCAGCGCTGACAAAGCGCGCCGGTGCCGGGACAATGTTTCCCCTTCTCCCCGGCCTTCCGCCTCCAGATCCGCCCGCGACTTGCGCAGATAGATCGCCACCCGTTGCAAGTCAGTCGGATACATAGCCACATTGACCACCTTCTCTTGTATCCTACGACACGTCTGCCGCGATTATTTGCGCATCAGGTCCTGACTTTGGCACATACAGTTCCTCTAGAGGGGGGAGCGAGTTTGTCACAGGAGACGATTCGCAAGGGGCATAGTGTGATAACGGTCCATAGTCGTGGGTTTGTTGATCAGCGGGCGGATCAGCAGGCACAGTGGCTGGCGCGGCGGATGGAGGCAGGCGACGGCGCGGCCAGGGCCATCGTGGAGGCTGCGTTTGCAGTCCTTGAGCAGACGCGTCGCAACAGTACAGACACCACTCGCTAAGGATCACTTTGGCGACGATCACTTTAACAACGATCACTTTAACCATCGTCTTTTCGCTTGTCTTGGCGTACAATTCGTAATAAAGCTATGACGTAGACAATAGGATTGATGGGAGGAAAGCGATCATGTCTTTGCAGAGCACGCCCGTTCCTGAATCGCGTGCTGTAGCGGTCACTGTCGCCTATGTGACATTTGCGTTTACCCTGGGCGCCGCCTGGTTTGTGCTGGCGCCCCTTATACCGGCGCTCATCACTCATCTTCACGCCTCGCTGAGTTCTATCCTGCTGTTTGTCTCACTCTACGGTTTTGCAATGATTGTCTTTAGCATGCCCGCAGCGTGGTGGGCTCGCAAGGACGGAGTTTCACCAGTCCTGCGAACCGCCATTGTGCTTTCCTTCATAGGTCTCGGCGGACGTGTGTTTGCATCTTCATATAATTGGTTCTTCCTTGCTCAGGCGATTGCCGCGATTGCCTATCCCATGCTTATCTCGCCTGTCGGAGCCGTACTGCGGCGCGCCCGACTCACACACTGGCGCGCAGCTACAGGCCTTACCATCGGCATGCTGTTTTTCGGGATGTCGATGGGCGCTTTTTTGGGACCGACTCTCTTCGCCGCGTTTGGACTGTCAGGTACGCTGGTATTTTCCTGGGTCCTCAATGCGCTCGTCGGCGTGTTTCTGTTTTCGGCCGTTAACAACCTCCCTGCGGAGCGTGGGGAACCAGAAGCGACTCGAAGAATCGTTTTTGGATCGCCCAGGTGGTGGTGGATTGGGCTTGCCATCGCCTCTACAAGTGTGATGTTTGGCGGAATTGCGGTTAGCGTGTTACTGCATTTGAACGTTCCAGGCGCCACTCAGCTGGGAGCCACACTGACGGCCTTGACCTTTCTCGGATCCGCTGTCGGCGCGAGCCTGTTTCCGTCTTTAGCCGATGTGTTTGGCAAGAGTGGAGTGTGGCAATTGGTTCTGATCGTACTGACGACCATTTTGACGGTGCTCGTTGTACTCGTGTTTACGAATGGCATACAGGCGTCAGCGAATCTCTTGAAAGTGGTATTCTTTTTGCTCGGGCTGTTTGGCAATGGTTGTTACGCCCTGTCGCTTGGCGCCACTGCCGCCGCCGCCCGGGAGGCCGAGGGAGCGGGCGTGCAAACGGCAGGGTTCAGCATGGCCTCGAATGTCGGCGTGGCGCTGGTGCCGCCGCTGCTTGGACCGCTTGTGATCAGTGCGCCGGTCGCTTTTGGCCTGTTCACCATTTTGATTGCAGTGCTGGCAGTTGTGAATGTCAGTATCAATGTTCGGCGAGAGGCCGCGGTGTCGGCAGCCCAGTCCGGCAGTTGAGCGACAGGCTTGCTGTGATGCTGTTCGGTCGCTCCTGTCAAAGCAGAGCGACCGTTACCATGTCTGGAGGTTGTCAAAATGAATGAAGAACAGCGCAGAAGTCTGCTGGATGCGGATCGCCCGAGCAGATGCACGATCTCTTTTTGCGTACGCACCGCGTGTTTCAGACTTTGCAACTGTAAATTAACGTAAATAACAGGGTGTGTATGGTTTCATAGAGTTGCTATAAGTTTCACTGGCAATGGCTAGTAGGCTGTCATGACACTCGCACCGATATACGATACAATGATAGCGTGCCACGTGAACGGCGTGGTGCGCACAGAGTTGCGTGCGGGGTTTGAGACTGTGCGAGGGGGATCTGGGTGTGAGTGTCAAGCGCGAAGAACGTCCTGTTGTACGCCGCGCGCCACGGCGCATCCAAGGGCTGTTTGTAGCTGCCGTACTTGCTACGGGAGGACTGATTGTACGTCTGGGATATATGCAGATCACCCAGGGTCAGTCGTTTCAGTCTGAGGTTTCGGTACAAAACTACGATACGATTCACATTGCCGGCCCGCGAGGCTGGATCTATGACAGTGAGGGCGATGTGTTGGCAGCGGATAAGGCTGTTTTCGCCATCGTCTATATCCGATACACCAATGACGCTCCATCGGCTTCTATCGTCGCCAAGCGACTGGCCCCGGTCCTGGGTCAGAAACCGGGAGTTCTGCTGAACACGATGATCAACTCCTATCAGGGATTTGCGACTGTGACGCTGGTGCACAGCGCCACGCCGGAAGAGATCGCCTACGTCGCGGAACATCGCAACAGCCTTCCAGGCATTGTTATGATTACCAAACCGACGCGCGTGTATCCGCAAGGTTCCCTGGCCGCTCATGAGATAGGCTACATCGGGCCGATTCCGCCGTCTGCGGCGTCGACTTTTGCGGCGCAGGGCTATGATCCAAACGCCCTGGTCGGTCTTTACGGTCTGGAGGCGCAGTATCAGAACTATCTTCGCGGTCGCGCAGGCGCTGACAAAATCCCCGTGAATCCTGCGGGCGTTCCCTTATCGGGAGGAACGATTCACTTGCCGGCCCAGGCGGGCGACAATCTTGTGCTGAACATGAACGGGTATCTTGAAAAAGTCGCGGAACAGGCTCTCATCTCGCGTATCAAGTATCTCAAATATACACTGAATGAACCCAACGTGCATTCGGGAACAATTGTCGTGCTGAATGTGCATACGGGCGCCGTTCTGGCGATGGCGAGCTACCCCTCCTTCAAGCCCCAGTGGTGGATGGGCGGTATTTCGTCGGCGCACTATCAACAGTTTTTGAACAATGAGGCGGGAGTGAATCGGGCGATTTCCGGTCTCTACATGCCCGGATCGGTGCAGAAACCGTTGACTGCCATGGCTGCGCTTATGAATCATGAGATGACCCCCGGCATGCTGGTGAATGACCAGGGCGGTCTGCAGATCGGGAACTATTTTATGCACAGTTGGAACCAGAGTGGATTTGGCGTCATTGGTCTCAAAGAAGCGCTGGAGGTGTCGGACGACACGTATTTTTATCAGGTCGGTCTCAATATGGGGCATTACAACGTCAACAATCCGCCCCAAAACGTACAGAAGTGGCTGACGGGTCCGCGTGTCAAGGCGTTGCAGCAGCTTCAGAATATGGGCAAGCAGTTTGGCTTGACGAGTCCCACGGGCGTTGATTTGCCGGGAGAAAACACGGGGTATGTGACATTTGCCAACCCGCCGACCCTGTATGACCTTCCGGCGGCGGCCATTGGACAGGAAGAGGCGTACTCGACGATAGGCATGGCAACCTATGCAGCGGCCATTGCCAACGGCGGTTATCGGTATCAGCCCCAAATGGTGCATGAGATCGTATCTCCTTCCGGCAAGATCGTCAAGTTATTCAAACCGCAGTTGATCGATAAGGTTAATGTGAAACCAGCGTACCTGAAGCTGATGCGCCAGGGCATGGAAATGGCCACGCACGGTTCCTTGGGCACGGCGACGTACTTCTTTGGCAACGACCCGAACAATGTGGCTGCCAAAACAGGAACCGCAGAAAGCGGTCTGCCCGGACGCAACAACTCCGTGTTCATCGGGTTCGCGCCTTACAACAACCCGCAAATCGCCGTAGCTGCGGTGATTCCGGATGTCACGGGCGAGGGCTTCAGGGCGGCCGCGCCGATGGCGCAAATCGTGATCGACGCCTATTTTAAGGAACACGGAAAACACTGGAAAGCGTGAGAGCAGAGCAGCCGATGAGCCTGCGTGCATCGTCCAGATGCTCGGCTCTTTACAGTGCGCTCTGCGTCTGATCGCCAAGGTTGAAAGGACGGTTGAACCGCCAGGTGTTCGACAGTTTTTATGACGCCGTTGCGTATGTATTTTCGAGTTACAGCCGGTCGAAACCGTTTCGCTCTCCGGGTTACGACAGGGATACGAGGGATCCGCGGCACCTGCGCAGACTGCTGGACTGTTTGGGAAGTCCTGACCGTGAACAGCACAACATCAAGATCACGGGAAGCAAAGGAAAGGGTTCGACGTCGCGCATGCTGGCGGCCCTGCTGGAGGCGCAGGGATACCGGGTGGGGCTGTTCACGAGTCCCCACCTGATTGATTTTACTGAACGCATCAGGGTCAATGGACTTGCGATCCCGGAAACGGATTTCATGGATCTGCTGAGTATTGTCAGGGAACCCCTGGAGGCGCTGCAGGCGGATTTTACACCCGCGCAGTACTTTGGTCCTGTAGGCATTGTTGCGGCGGTCGCAATGCTTTATTTTGCGCACCGCCAGACGGATGTCAACGTGATCGAATTGGGCCGTGGAGCGCGCCACGACGATGTGAACGCCCTGGGTGCGGAACTGGCGGCGGTTACGCCCGTGTTGCTGGAGCACACACGGCAACTGGGTCCCACGTTGCGGGATATCTCTTACAGTAAAGCTGGCGTCATTACGAAAGATCTGAGGGCTGTTGTGATAGGTCGACAGTTCCCGGAACCGGCGACGGTTTTACGCTCGGAGGCTGTGGCCATGGGTGTGCCCCTGGTGGCTTATGGCGCCGATTTTGCGGTGCAGGCCGCTGAGGTTCTTTCGTCAGGAACAAAGTGCAGCATTCGCTCGCCGCGCGCCGAGTACGCGCCCATGGTCATCGGACCGCTTGGCGCTCATCAGGCGGACAACGCCGCGGTCGCTCTGACCGTGGCGGAACTGTTTGTCGGTGCGCCGCTTGCTGAAAGAACTGTTCGGCACGCACTCGGAGGATTGCGTCTCCTGGGGCGTGGGCAAGTGCTGCCCGGAACGCCTCGGGTGGTGATTGACGCGGCGATTAACCGCGAGAGCGCTTCCTGCGCCAGGGAAGTGATCCTCTCTCAACAGTACACTCGGTTGGCGCTCGTGATCGGTGTGCCAGCGGATAAGGACTATCGCGGCCTGCTGGATGTACTGGGGCCGCTCGCTGATTTCCTTGTCCTTACAGTGGCCAGAAACCCGTACCTGACGTTCCCGCAAGATGCCTTGGACGCTGCGCAACAGTATTGTCCGGCCCTGTTTCGTCCGACGCTCACTGAAGCGATCGAGGCTGCGACGAGGGCGGCGGAACCAGGAGGGATGGTCGCGATTATTGGCACACATTCTCTGGTCGGCGAAGCGCTGGAATATTATGCGATTCCGACGCGCGACCTGGCGCCCATCGGGTCTGTCGAGTGATGACATCTTGCGCGGTTGTATCAATACAATCGCAGCTCCACGTTGATGAGCGTCTACCGGAACTTGCGCACACCCCGCTTTCGTTGCGCAGTTATCCATGAGAAGGGGGAAGTATACAAGGCTTTGCGAACGTTTTTCACCGCTCAGGAAGACGTTTCAGGCGGTGATGCGGTATGACGCCGGCCGAATTTGGCGAACTCGAAGTCGCGATTGAACGCATGACAGACATCGCAAAAGGATTCGGTCTCGATTTCTACGATATGCGCTTCGAATTGGTGCCCGCCGATGTGCTGTACACATTCGGCGCGTATCAGGGCATGCCTACACGATTTTCCCACTGGTCGTTCGGCAAGGCGTATCATCGGATGAAAATGGATTACGATTTTGGCCTCAGCCGTATCTATGAACTGGTCATCAACTCCGATCCCTGTTACGCCTTCCTCATGGACAGCAATTCGCTGGTGCAAAACAAACTCGTATCCGCTCATGTTTTGGCGCACTGTGACTTTTTCAAAAATAACGCCATGTTCGCGCGCACCTCACGCGGCGTCGTGGACAGCATGGCTGCCAGTGCGGAGCGGTTTCGGTCGTATGAAATGGAATACGGCAAAGACGCGGTGGAGGAGTTTTTGGACGCGGCGCTGGCTGTCCAGGAGCATGTGGATGCGTCGCACACGTCTTTGCGCCGTCAGCTTAAGCGCTCTGAAAAAGATGGGGAAACGCAACGTCAGCTTTCACGCGAGCGCGGCCCCTATGAGGATTTATTTGAACTCGACATTCGTTCGGCCGATGCGGCTCGCGCGGCGGAAAAAGGACAGCAGTCGGACGAACCCGCCAGCGGGAAACGCGCTATCCAGACAGAGAAGGATCTGCTGCTGTTTTTGGTGCACCACAGCAAGGTGCTCAGCGATTGGCAACGGGACATACTGACCGTTGTGCGGGAAGAGATGCTGTACTTTTGGCCGCAAATAGAGACCAAGATCATGAACGAAGGCTGGGCGACATACTGGCATCTGCGCATCATGCGGGAGTTGCCTTTGACGGATGCGGACTCCCTCGACTTTGCCCGGATGCATTCAGGTGTCGTGCTGCCTTCAAAAACCTCGGTCAACCCCTACACGTTAGGACTGAAGATGTGGGAAGAAATCGAAAAACGCTGGGATCGCATGCGGTCGGAGGCGGACAGCGCCGCTAACGTTGCGCCGTCCGGTCGGGAAAAGATGTTTGAAGTCCGTGAGATGGAGTCGGACACGTCGTTTATCCGCAACTACCTCACGAAAGAACTCGTCGACGAGTTGGATCTGTATCTTTATCAGAAGGTGGGCAACGAGTGGCGAGTTGTCGAGCAGGACTTTGAGAAGGTGCGCGACAAGCTGTGCGCCTCGCGCGTCAACGGAGGGTATCCGGTATTGCTGGTCAGGGACGGGGATTACCAGTTGACGGGTGAACTGTATCTGTTTCACGCCTACGAAGGCATGGAACTGGACGTGCGCTATACGGAAAAAACATTGCCCTATGTCCATCGGCTGTGGGGGCGTTCCGTGCATCTGGAAACTGTGCTGGAGGGCCGGCCTGTGCTGTTTACGTACGATGGCAAAAAGACGTCGCGCAAATTTCTGTAACTGTGTATGTGAAGCTCAGGGGAAACAGTTCACTATTTGCGTGCGTTGACAGGTTGTCCGCCTGGCCCTATAATGACGATAGAAAGCACGATAATGGCAAACTTGGGGAAACCTAAGGACGCAAAGCCATGGGTCTACAGCCGTAAGGCCAAGATCGCCAGGCTGCCGAAGCGAATAGACTTCGGCGAATACCCCATGAGGCGGTGATTCGCTGTGTTACAAGGATTGGATAGTGCGACGCAATGGATTAAGGGTTCGTTTTCTATAGCTTCCAAAGGTTTCAATGAAGAGTTTCGTGCAGGACTTGGCGCGCGGGAATGGGATCGACGTCGCGCTGAGCGGTTCGGATCCGTGTACAAGCGATCTTCGGAACGTACGATCGTGTTTTATTTGTAGGTTAAAAGGTAGCCTCCTAAGCCGATGTGCGCTAAGGGGGGTTTTTGGCGTACGAAAGGTTTGGAGGATGAGACGGATGTCCACCGAGATGGCTATCCATGCGATTGAAGACGAGAGAAAGAGACTGGCTCGGGACATTCACGATGGCCCCGCGCAACTGTTAACGAACTTGACGATGCGCCTCGAAGTCGTCAAGGAGATGGCGAAACGGGATCCGCTGACGGTGTTGCCCGAAATTCAAAAGGTCCAGGAACTGATGCGCGGTTCGGTGAGTGAACTGCGCCGCATGATCTACGACCTTCGTCCTGTCGACATTGCGGAGAAAGGTCTTTCAGGCGCGCTGCTCGAATATGCGGAGCGCTGCAACTACCTGCTCCGCATTCCGGTTGTCGTAGCGGTCGACGCGACCTGCGATGTGCTTGCAGTGCCATATGCGGTTGCGGTGTTTCGCGTCGTGCAAGAGTGTATTACGAACAGCCTGCGGCATGCGCGAGCGCAGCGAGTGGATGTCTCTGTGACCGTGGCGGAAGGTGTGCTAAGAGCAGTCGTCCGCGACGACGGTTCCGGTTTTCCTTACGGAGACACGAGTCAACATAAGGGATTCGGACTTCTTGGCATCGAGGAGCGCGCTCGGTTGATTGGCGGCGAGGTGCGAGTGCAGTCGAAAATGGGTCAAGGTACGGAAGTGGAGTTGACGTTGAACATTGCCACGTATAGCGCAGAGTGAGGGGATTGCGGTGTCGTCGGCCATCGAGATCGGGAAAGAACTGTTGGCGCGGGGATTACCGTATGCGGCTATTGAGTATCTGGAGGACACGCTAAACGCCGAACGGGATCCGGAAGAGTCCGCGTTGCTGGCTAATGCTCTGGGATGGTGTTTCACGGATCTCGGGGATCCGGAACGAGCCGCGGGTTCCTTCACTCGTTCCAAGGAAATCGCGCGGGCAGGACATTTGCCTGACATATTCGCCATTCGACCGCAGATCAATCTGGCATTGACTGAACTCAGACGCGGAAACCCGACGCTAGCCTATGAGGAAGCGAGCGGGTTGCTCGAAGACGTCAAGGAGCAGCCTGAGGAGACGCAGGGACTCATATACGTCAATCTGGCGGCTGTCTGCGTAGCCTTGGAGCGTTACGACGAAGCGGAGAGTTTCGCGTGCAGCGGCGCTGTGTTTTTGGATGGCGGCGCGGGCGGTTTCGCGTTTGGCGCTTATGTGAATCTGGGCGTAGCGTTGCTTGCGCTCGGGGATCCCGCGGCGGCGCGGCAGGCGTTTGAAGTTGCGTATGATCGATCGGATGGGCAGTCGTTTCACGCGGCGCTCGAACTGTTGCGGCTGCATCTCCTCTACGGCGACGATCAACTCGGCGCGATGTTGCTGCGGTGTGCGCTCGATGGGGTGTGGACGCAGTTAATAGAATTTTCGCGCGACGATCTTGGCCGGATCTGCGAAGTTCTCGGGTATGGGGCCGCGATGGCGGGCGACTCGCTGCTTGCGGACCGTTTGCTTGAAAAGGCGGAACTGTACTTTGGGAGAGTGGGATGTTGGCGCGAATATCGAGCACTTGGGCTAGAACGCGAGCGACGGCAACAATCGCTTACGGTCGCGGCGGCGACGGCTGGGCGGTCTGAATGGCCCGACGCGTTGCCAATGGCGCGCATGCTGCACGCGTTTATGGGGGCGCTCGACACATTGGAGCAAGTTGCTCCCACCTATTTTGCGAAGGCGCAACAGGTCGCCCGACTTGCTGTGCAAATCGGAGATGCGCTCGGGTTCCCGACGGAGTCGCTGCGGGCAGCGTACATGGGAGCGCAACTGCTTGGATGGCGGGTGGACGCGAGCGTGCGCGCGGACGAACGGGAAGCTCTGATAGAGGCGTATGGGCAGATCGGGCCCGGCTGGTTGCAGGCGCATGGGTTTCCAGATACGGTGCTCGCCATGGCCGCATACGTGGAAACACTCGATCCAGGCGCAAAACCGTGCGGCTTCTCATCGCGGGAGGCGCTGCCGGAACCCGCTCCTGAAACGGCCGCGGTATGGGCTGTTGTTCGATCCGCGGAGAGGTATGTCCATCACGTGCGAACCTGTGAGCGACATTCCTCCGCGATGCGTTGGCTGGATCGGGATCCGTGCGCTTGGAAACCGGCTGTTCGCGCCTTGCGCGCGCTGGAGCGAAGCGCCGTCGGAGCGGAAGGCCGACGCGGGAGCCGCAAAGGGCGAACGTCTGTGTCTTGTACGTGAGGCGGGAACGGCAACACAGTCGGCAACTTCACTGGCGTCGCAAAGGGCGAGCGCCCATGTCCTGTACGTGAGGGGGTCGGCTCGGAACGGTGCGACAGACGGATGGGGAGGTGCGCAAGTTGACCACACACACGCGGCTGCTGTTGGCTGACGATCAGTCCTTGTTTTTGAGCGGCCTGGAGGCGCTGTTGTCTATGACAGGCGAATTTGTGGTGGTCGCGACGGCGCATACCGGCGCTGAAGTGCTGACCGCCCTTCACGATCTGTCCGCTGACGTTC
>JAJZCB010000011.1 GCA_021846285.1 Bacillota bacterium | reverse complement strand
GTTGGCCTACAGGTTGGCTTTTTGTCTACTACATGATCAGCTACAACCTTGTCCGCTTCTTTCTTGAGATGTTGCGAGGAGACAGCCCGCGCTTCCTGTTTCACTGGGATGCGGCACAGTGGACGGCTATGCCCATGGTGGCGGCGGGCATTATCGCCGGAATCTGGCTATGGCTCGCAGAACGCAACAAGAAGCCCGACGGACAGGGCAACGCTGCGGCCGATGTGTAGCGACGGCCGTTTGCCTGTGGGCATCGGCGCGGTGCGGCGCGGCGCGGTGCGTGTGCAGCCCCTTCCTTCAAAACATGATAAGCGCAAAGGCACTCTTTTTCGGGTGTCTTTGTGCTTTTCTTTAGTCACATCGGGAACATGGCCGCAGCGACGCGTCCGTTCAATCAGTCATTGATTCCTCCGGCACGGCGGCATCCAGACCCCGATTCCACACGAACACGACGGCGTTGAGAATCAGAATCGTCATGGTCACGAAAAATACGGCCTTGATCGAATACGCTGCAGCCACTGTACTGCCAATCAGCGGTCCGATGAAATTGCCCAGGAACAATGCGGCAGAATTCATGCCAAACGCCGTCGCCTGAATCCGCTTTGGCGCCAGTTTCTTCACCAGCACGTTCAGTGATGGGATCATTCCTCCGATGAATAGACCGAGCAAAAAGCGACCGGCCAAAAGCATGGGTATGCCCGTCGCGAACGCTTGAGGCACATAAGTTATCGCTGCCATGATCAGAGCAATAGTGAGCACTTTGCGCTGGCCGATGCGGTCGCCAAGGCGGCCAAATGCAGGAGCGCCAATGAGATTGGCAATGCCTGACGTCGCCACCACAAGGCCCGCAATGATCGCCAGGTGGCGCCCGTGGTAAATCGTTTTCGCGTAGATCGTGACGATCGGTTCGATGCTCATCATACCGGCCTGCGTGACGACGGACGCCGCAAACACAGGCAAGAGCACCCGCAGCGCTCGCCAGTCTGTGCCGCCCTTGCGCTCCTGAGTTGTCTTCTCCGGACGTTTTTCCTTAACAAAGAACGCGACGATCAAACTGGCGATCACGAGCATGACGCCCGTGAGATAAAATACGTTGCTGTACCCAACCGTCTCAGCCAGCGCCCCCCCAACGAGGGGTCCGATCAGAGACCCCGCAACAGCCCCGGTCTGCAGCGTTCCAAGAGCCCTTCCAGAATGTTCATTCGGTGTGATGGACGCCTGCAGGGACACCCCCATCGAAATGAATCCAGAGAAAACGCCATTAAGAAGCCGCAGAGCGAGCAACTGCCATGGCGCAGTCACCAGCCCCATCAGGGCAGTCACGATGCCCATGCCGAAACCCGCGCGTAACAGCATCGGTTTTCGCCCATGGCGATCCGCAAACGAACCCCAGATCGGTTGAAATACAAAAGAAGTGACGAACTGAGCCGAGAAAATCCACCCCGACCAGTGTTCAAGCGCCGACAGCCGATGAACTCCCATTGTCTCGATGTACAATGGAAGAAATGGCACTACCAAACTCATGCCCGCTGTAACAGAAAAGTTGGCAGCCCATAAAATCCATAGCGTTCGCTTCCAGTGCAACCGCCACAACTCCAGGTATCATTTGGCAGCGAAGGGTTATGAGAATGTCATATATTTCGCTACACTAAATAATTTTACAACATTATTAGGCAAGAGTATAGTCTTATGACCTTGCTGTCTCTCTTTCATCCAATGCACATCAATATCGGCCCGTAGGTTCGACTGCCGGCTGAACTGCCGACAGTCGCGCCCAAGGGCCGATAGAAAGAGTTCTGACCGTTCGAGGCGTCGGTTTTACAATTGCCTCGATGTACGATCGACCAGACGTATGCGGATTAAACCTGCTGGAGCATGAATTGATCCATCTGAGAGACGGTGTTGATGACTTTTGAGTTTGATTCATATCCCGTTTGGGCGACGATCATATTGCTCATGTCGCTTGTTAGATTGACGTTCGACCCTTCCAGCGCACCCTGCTGTATCTGACCCGCGGAACCTGCGCCTGCCGCAGAATAGATCGGGGCCCCACCCGGCAGCGTTGCTGAGGACGCCTGGTACAGACTATTCCCGGCCTTCACCAGTCCGTTGGGATTCTCGACGTTGACCAAGGGAATATAGTAGTAGTTGTTTGGATTTCCGGAAGTAGCATTGGGAACCGTCACAAGCCCATTTGGTCCAATCGTATAGTTTCCTGGTGTAGTGTTGGTGATGGGAAAGGTACCGGCGCTGGTGTTTGTGATCTCATTAATATTAATCGCAGTCAATGTAGTAGGTTGAGTTGTCGTTGCTGCAGGCGCGGCCGGTGTCGTCGCAGAAGTGGGCGTCTGATTGATCCCCATCAAATAATAGCCGTTTGGTGTTACCAGGTTTCCATTCGAATCCACGCTAAAATCCCCAGCCCGTGTATAGTAAATCGGCGCTGGCGGCGTCGTGGCATTAGGACCATTCTGGTTAGCGCAAACCATAAAAAATCCGCCGCCGTTGATCGCCAGATTGCTAGGCACCCCATTGACAGTAAGGGAACCCTGGGAGAAATCCGTGTACACAGAAGCGACTTTCACCCCTAGGCCCACCTGAATCGGATTGGTGCCTCCAATGCCCGGGCCGCCTGCTGAGCCGCTGCTGATCGTCTGGCTCAGCAGATCCTCGAAGATCGTGTTGCCGCTCTTGTAGGCGGTCGTATTGACGTTGGCGATGTTGTTGCCAATGACGTCCATCATTTGCTGAAATGCGTTCATACCTGATGCTGCTGCGTTGAGTGCTGCGGTCAAGTGACACCCTCCCCGTCTGAAAAATGTGTCGAGTGGTATACAGCATGTAAGAAATATAGGCTAAATCTACCTGAACAGTATCACAATCGGACAGGTCAGTCAATTACGTTGGGGAATGATCTTTGACGCTCTCGGAATGATGTGATTGCGAACTCGGAAATGCAGAACTGCTAGCCTATATATGCATGGTCCTATTTGGCGGGATCCGAACGAACTCAGGCAACCCCAAAAAGCATCATCGATTTTGATCATTGTGAGGCATTTCACAAAGTGATTGGCCTGCTACAATAACATTGTAGTCATTCACCGATGAAAGGGTGGGATCGACATGGTCACCTGGTTGCGCAATCATCTGTATGCTCGGTGGATCATGGCCATTTTGCGCATTTGGCTCGGATGGCAATGGTTTAACGCCGCAGCCGAAAAAATGGGCTCTCCAGTCTGGACAGGCAACAAGGCGGGAACAGCCATCGCGGGGTTCCTGAAGCACGCGGTCAGCTTGAGTCAGGGGGCGCATCCCGGCGTGCAGGGATGGTACGCAAGTTTCATCAATGCGACGGCCTTGCCTAATGCCGCGTTTTTCAGCTACTTGGTGTCATGGGGAGAAATGTTCGTCGGATTGGCCTTGATCATCGGAGCATTTACGACATTTGCGGCGCTGATGGGAGCTGTGATGAATACTGCCTATCTACTGGCGGGTACTTCCAGCACGAATCCAAACATGCTCATCATTGAGGTGCTCGTGCTGGTCGCGGGGTTCAACGCCGCCGTGTACGGGGTGGACTACTGGATCATCCCATGGTTCAGGCAAATCATGCATTATGAAGCGCCCCCCTCAGCCGGTTCGGGCATCCGACGCAAAAGCAGGGCCTGACACGCATGTGTCGCTCATTGGACCGCATAGCAATTCCGTGATGGGCATACGCTGAACCTCATCTGCCGTATGCCCATCTCTGTTTCCCGAGCAAAATACAGATATTCTGTACCTATGGCTTTTCCAATCAATATGGACTACACTTTAAAATGAGATCCGCGCGGCTACAAATCCTTACAGATTTGGCCGGAAGTCCACTTGCGAGGGAGGCGAGGGGCGGTTTCTTTTGCACCGATCAGGGCGCAGGCCGCATCATACGAATGAAACGTTGGACTCTGCTTATCAGTGGACTGTTGGCCGCTTCGGAAGTATTGTGGATCAGTCCTCACAGGTCTGCGGCGGCCAGTCAACCTCCGCGCGCAACATCCCATGTTGACCGTCGCAGCAAAGAACCGGTCTATTATCGGAACCAATGCATTGTGCTTATGTATCACGCCGTCAATCGAAGGAAACTGCCGGGCGATGTCATCACACCCCAGACGTTTTCGGAGGAATTGGGGCTGTTGCGCAAAGATCATTTCGACGTTGTGACGTTCAATCAACTCGTCCGATTTCTTTCCAAACGGGCCGCGCTCCCACCCAATGCCGTTTTGATCACGTTTGATAACGGATATGAGAGCTTCTATCGAACGGCCTTTCCACTCCTGCAACGTTATCATGATCCCGCTGTCCTGTTTCCCATTGTCAGTTGGCTGAATCCCCCGCACAAGAAGGGCGTGTTCCATAGCCTGACCTGGAGTCAGGTTGACCAGATGTACCGAACCGGACTCCTCTCTGTGCAGTCCCAGACGTTCGACATGCATCAAGGCATACAAGTGGGGCCCGCCAGCACGTCTCCAGCCACCGTCGCACGGGCCTATGATCCTGCGACTGGTCATCGGGAGAGCATCAAGAGTTACGAACAGCGAGTGCTGTCCGATCTGATGCGGTCGCGAAAGGAGATCGTCAGCCATTTGCATGAGCGAACGGTACAGGGATTTGCCTATCCATTCGGCGACTACAGTCCACTCCTCGTTCACCTGCTGCACCAAGCTGGGTTTGGGTACCTGTTCACGGCGTCCTTCGGCTGGGGCAATCTGCCAAATACTAACCCGAACACGATATTCCGACTGGACGTAGGCACTCCCTACGTAACCGCACCGGGTTTGATCAGCACCATCAAGTGGATTGCCACCCTGACCAGGCGCAACCCTGCATGGCGCGCACCCTCTCATTACATACAGGTTTGGCGCTATTGAGCCGATGCTTTGCCGTTGCGTTGGCCATTGCCCACAGACAGGCAAGTGTCATTTGCCTGTCTGCCCAGATTGCGTTACCCTAAGCTAGGACTGGTCCAAAACGTGAGGGCAAACCGTGCGCAATCGCGCCCTCGCAATTACGCCCAGTCGATTGCAGTCAATAAGGAGCGAACAGCATGGCTGAACCGACACAAACGATTGAGGGCTGGTACGCACTTCATGATTTTCGCCGCATCAACTGGGCGAAATGGAAAGCGGCGGACTCTTCCATTCGCCATCAGGCGATGCAGGAGATGCTTGATCTCACACTGGCGTGGCGTCGTGACGATGCGGACCGCAAGGGTGGCTTTGGCGTCTATAGCATGGCAGGGCACAAGGCCGATCTGCTGTTTGTGCATTTTCGACCCACTTTGGCTGATCTCAATGAATGTAAGACCCGATTACAAAAAACCCATTTTGCGGACTTTGCGGATACTCCCTATTCGTACGTGTCCATTGTCGAGTTGAGCAGTTACCTGTCGCGACCAGGCGTAGCCCCCGAAACTGATCCCAAGCTGCAACCACGTCTTTATCCGATGCTATCCTCCATGATGGAACATATCTGCTTCTATCCCATGAACAAGCGTCGTATCGGCAACGACAACTGGTACATGCTGTCCATGAAAGAGCGGACTGAACTAATGGCCAGTCACGGCATGATCGGCCGCACGTATGGTGGTAAAGTGACACAGATCATCACTGGATCAACCGGGTTTGACGACTGGGAGTGGGGCGTTACCCTGTACGCGGATGATCCCCTCCAGTTTAAAAAACTCGTCTACGAAATGCGTTTTGATGAAGTCAGCGCACGCTATGCGGAGTTTGGACCATTTTACGTCGGACGAACTGCTTCTGATGAAGACTTGACCTCGCTGCTTCAAATCTGACCGACTGGCGCGAGGGGCGGGAGCGGAGTTCCGGCTGTCCTTCGAGTCATCGGCCCGCCCCTTCATACACCAACTTGATTTCCTCCCCAAACAGCGCACAGGACGGCAGATTCTGTCCTGTGCGCCATCGCTGCATATTCGACTTCTCACGCCGGATAACCACAGTTCCTCTGGATCTAACCATTCGGGGTCGTGCCGCTGCCTGTGGTCGTATTGCCGCTGCTTGGTTTCGTGCCGCTGCCCGGCGTCGTAGCGCCGCTGCTCGACGTCGTGCCACCGCTGCTTGACGTCGTACCACCGCTGCCTGTCGTCGTATTGCCGCTGCTCGGCGTCGTGCCGCTGCTCGGCGTCGTGCCGCTTCCCGGCGTCGTGCCGCTGCCCGGCGTCGTACCGCTTCCCGGCGTCGTGCCACGTCCGGGCGTCGTACCACCGCTGCCCGGCGTCGTACCACTGCCCGGCGTCGTACCGCTGCTGCCTGACGTCGTGCCGCTGCCTGACGTCGTGCCGCTGCCTGACGTCGTGCCGCTGCCCGGCGTCGTACCACTGCCCGGCGTCGTACCACTGCCCGGCGTCGTACCACTGCCCGGCGTCGTACCACTGCCCGGCGTCGTACCGCTGCCCGGCGTCGTACCGCTGCCGGGCGTCGTGCCGCTTCCCGGCGTCGTGCCACCGCTCGGCGTCGTGCCCCCTTGGTCAGATACCGCCTGTTGCGTGTGTGAAGCCGTGGTTTTATTCGTCGGCGCACTTGAACTTTGTGTAGAGGGCGAAACAGGAAAATCGCTGCCCGCTGCAGGAGGAATCCCGAAGCTGGCCCCCTGAGGCGGCAATCCTGCGCTCAAAATCGCTGAAAACATCTTCGGAGGGTAACTGCTCGACCACTGCGGAAGACTGTTTGCCAGTGTCGTTACAGGGTATCCCTGCCAAACCGCGCCTACGATGTTCGGAGTAAATCCGGCCACCCAGAGATCGCTGTCTGTATGTGAAGAATTGGTGTATGCGACAGAACCGGTCTTACCTGCCACCTCGTGACCGGGAACTGCCGCCCCTGCCACGATTCCGTTGACCACGTTGTTGCGCAGCAGCGCAACCATCTGCCGCGCCGTAGACGGCGACATGACTGTAACTGGCTTTGGTTCATACTGATAAATCAGGTCTCCCTGCGCATTGACGATGCGGTCGATAGCGTGAGCCGGAATCCTGACTCCATTGTTGTCAAACGATGCATACGCGTCAGCAAGCGTCAGCGGCGATATGCCCGGATTCACGTTGCCAAGCGCGATCGTGAGATTCTGATTGGACGGACTGGAGAGATTAATGCCAGCGCGTTCCGCAAAACTGATCCCCGTCTGGATGCCGATCTGGTTCAGCAACCATACGGCGGGCGCATTCCACGATTCGGCCAGGGCCCAGCGCATGGTGACATACCCTTTTGCGGTCGCGTGATTCTCCCAGTCACTCACGGTATAGTTGCCAAATGTCAGCTTGTTGTTCTTTCCGTCAAGTAACGCTGAGTTCGCGTTCCATTGCCCCGTCTGAATAGCCGGGCCGTAGACCACCAGAGGTTTCATGGCCGATCCCGGCGACCGCTGTGTGGCAACGGCATAATTGAACCCGCGGTATGTGTACTGATTCTGCCGACCGCCCGTCAGAGCCTCAATACCACCTGTGTGAGGGTTAAGAAATACTGCCGCGCCCTGAATCTGTTCCGATGCTGTCGACAGCGGCGTCGGATAGTTGCTTGGATTATTGATTGCATTATACGTCGACAGTTGCAACTGCGGGTTCAGTTCCGTGTAAATCTTGACTCCGCCCTGCGTCAGCAGTTGCGTACTCAAATGGAGACTGTTCATCTCCTGATACAAATAGTCGCGGTAATAATTGTACTGAGGCGGTATCCCCGTCCAGGTCTGATTGCTCGGATTCAGGTTAAGCGGAGACTTTTCCGCAGTCAGCATTTGCGTGTAGCTGATGTAATGCTGGGTGTACATTCGTTGCAATACCTCGTTGCGCCTGGTGATCGCGAGTTTCGGATTGACTATGGGATCGTACAGAGACGGCGCCTGGGGCAATCCGGCAAGCATGGCGCACTGCGGAAGAGTCAGGTTGTGCATCTGCGACGGGCGCAAACTGAAATACGTGTATGCCGCCTGGGCGATGCCCGTAGCACCGTTACCGAAATAAACATGATTGAAATACATGTCGAGAATCTGATTCTTGGTGAACTCGCGCGAAATTTGAATCGAGAGCAGCAGTTCCTCAAGTTTGTACTGAAGCGTCTTGGTGTCTGTCAAATACACGAATTTCGCCAGTTGCTGCGTTATCGTACTTGCGCCTTGACCCGTGTCCATGTGAACGATGTCGTGCAGGGCCGCGCGCGCATAGCCTCTCAGACTGAAGCCAAAGTTGTGATAAAAACCCGCATCCTCGGTCGCGATGAGAGCCCGCTGCAAATTGCGGGGAATGTCCGTCAAGGGCACTTGCTCAATCCCTGCCGGTTGAATCTTGAAAACGAGTTGTCCATAGCGATCGAACACTTCAGTCGGAGAGCTGATCTGATCAAGTTTGGAAAAGTTGAATCTCGGCATCGCGAATAGCCACACAAATCCAACCACCAATCCCACAAACAGCACCGCACTAAAGCCCGCGATCCAAATGGCTTTAATCCACGTGGACACACGCTTTCGAACCTTCTGTTTTGCTTTGGGGGTGGGGCGCTTGGGTGCTGCCTTGCCCTTCTTGTCCATGCCTGGCCTCCCTCAAGAGTTGACGACATCATTGTAATAGACGCCGTAGACTTCTGCAAAGGTTCAAGTGCCCATATCAACAGAGACTGCGGGCAAACGAATGGCTCTCCATGGTTCGCTGCGGCGACATGGAGCGGCAGTTTCGTCAATATCCGCGGTATGTGCGCTGGCTATCGATTCCGGGAATGTTCCACGGCGCACCGTAAGCAGCCTTGATGTACTCAATCGCCGCTATCGCATTGTCTACCGGATTCCAGATGTCGCCATAGCTGCCCAGCGCGTAGCGAGAGAACGTGTCAGGCAGCATCTGCAGCAACCCCGAAGCATGCTGCCCGTCGACCGCTACCGGACTGACCGCCGCTGGATTTCCGCTGCTCTCATACTGAACGAGAAGCAGGAGCCATGACACCCAGGCGGATGAAACTCCTGCATCGCGGGTCGCGATCGTCAGATCCGTCCGCACAGTCGCCACATCAAGGATGCCTGACGCTATTGGAGGCTGTTCTCCCTTGTTTGCCGGCGCTGCCGCGGCCTCCGCAGCGCGCTTTTGGGCCAGCATGACCGAGGAGATCTCCGAGGCCAGTCGCTGCATATTTTGAATCTGGTCGACATGCTGGGACGCAGCAGCCGTTTTGAGGGTAGCCAACTGCGCCATCAAGACCTGTTCGTGCGCTGCGTTCGCCTCTATCTGCCAGCGTATTCGCGAAACACTGGCGTATGCAGCATCCGCAAGTTCGGCATCCTTTTTAGCCCCCGTGGTGAGAGCCTGAAACTCGCGAACGGTCCGGGCGTCCTTTAAGAAAATAGAATCCTGTCTTTGCAGCAACAGGTCCATGGCAGAGATTCTGTAAAGCAGATCTGATAAACTATGAGCGCCAAAAATAATTTCGATGAAGGGTATGCCGCCCTGCTCGTACCAGAACCGCAATTGGGCCCGCAAATGGGCGTTTGCAAGCCTGGCCAAGGCAAAAAAACGGTGTGTCATTCGACGATCGCGCAGCACACGTTCACGGATGCGTGCAACAACAGCGCCCTGCACGGCCTGCAGATGTTCCTCGTTCAATACCGCCTGCTCCGTTGCGTGCAAGTTGTTGGCGAGTCGCGTTTCACGTCCATTCAATGTCAGGATTTCTCGCCCCAAAGCTATGCTATTCTGTTTGGCAACCTGATAGGCCCGACGCAGCTGCGACAGGCTTGAGTCTTTTCCGTACGCACGCATGGGCGCCGGCATGAAAAGCGTAAGCATAATCACACACACGGCAATCCAGGTGCGGCTCCTATAGCTCTTATGTGCGGCGAATCTGTCCATAGGCACATAGTAACATGACGAGCCACGGTCGCCAACTCAGGGGGCGATCACCCTTGTCTTGTAGATTGCCAAGTGCGATGATAAACTCATGACAGCAGGCAGACAACCATGCTCGTCTATGGAACTGTTGTATTGTCAGTCGCCAGTTGCGGCTGTCTTATCTGTCGCTCACGGCATAAGCGTAACAAGCTCGTATATGATGCGCATATGAGGGCGCTTCGCGCCCTCCGGCAGAATCGCCGAAACAGTTCGGCCAGCAACAGGAGGAAACTGGGAATGACGTTTTGCTGCATCCGCCCAATCTTATGAGACACTGGCTTCGTCATTTTGCGCGGGTTCAAATCATGACTGGCATAGTAACCGTGTTGCTCATTGTGCTCTGGCCGGTTCCTTCCCACGGCATCACGACGTTAACCGCACGACGCACTGCCCAAGAGGCCATTGCGCAAGCCGCTCGGCGCGCGCCGTTGTCCGTCGCTCCCGGGATCCCGCGATCTGCGGTCAAAAAGACACTGGCGCTGCCCACAAGGATTCTTCTCCAGGTTCCCCTGATCGATCAGTTGCCAGCGCTATACAACGGTTGTGAAGTGACCAGTCTGGCCATGCTCCTTCAGTTTGAGCACATCAATGTCACAAATCTGACGCTTGCCGCGGAAATCAAACGCGATCCGACACCACTTGTCACGAACAGTGAAGGCGACATCGTCAGTTGGGGCAACCCGAACACGGGTTTTGTGGGGAGCATCTCAGGCAAGGAACCGGGTTACGGCGTGTATCACGGCCCCATCGCCGCTCTTTTGAACCGCTATATGCCTGGACAGGCACTCGATCTGACCGGATCAAATCTCGCGACCATCCTCGCGACGGTTGCGTCGGGACGCCCTGTCATCATGTGGACGACGCTCAACTTCCAACCGGCCAACGACTGGATCACGTGGCAGAGTCCCACCGGACCGGTGCGTGCAACGATGACTGAACACGCCGTGCTGTTCGTTGGCTATGATAAAACAGATGCGTTTGTCAACGATCCCTTGACGGGACAACTCGACGCTGAACCCCTGGCGTCTTTTCGGACTAGCTGGATTGATCTTGGCCGACAGGCGGTCACTGTAGCGCCCCAACCGCCAAAATCGAACTAAAACTAGCATTTGCCTCTCAACTGTGCCACAATGACAGTATCTGCGTCGGCACAAACGGTGCGTGAGCACATATGGGGGAACGATCTGATTGGCACTATGAAAAACCCATCCATATCCATCATCATACCGACCTACAATCGCCCTCGCCTGCTGGCGGAGTGTTTGCGCGCCATCGCTTCTGACCCTTATCAGAACAAAGAAGTGATTGTCATCAACGATGCGGGCGCCGACGTTTCCGCGGCCGTCAGGCACGCGGCAAAGCAGATGCCGGTGCAGCTTGTGAATCTTGGCAGTAACCGCGGACATGTGCGCGCCCGCAACGAAGGTCTGAGTCAGGCCCAGGGAGATCTTGTCATGCTGTGTGATGACGACGATCTTCTCTTGCCTGGACATATTCAGAGAATGACGCAAATGTGGCGGGAACGCGCGGATCAGGTACTGTACTCAGACGTTGAAATTGTCAATTACAACCATGCCAACGGCCAGCGCGTGCCCATGTCCAGAAGCGCTTTTGCCTTTGAATTTGACCCCGGGCTGATGCGCCGGTGGAATACAATCGTTTCCTCTGGCATCCTCTACGACCGGGCGCTCCATGACGACATCGGTTTTTTTGACGAAAACATGCGCGACTACTGGGATTGGGACTTTTTTCTGCGCGCGTCTGCCGTGCGCAGCCTGTTTCGCGTTCCATTTGCCAGCGTCCTGTACATGGTCAGCGCGCTGGGTCAAAATCTCTCGTCCAATCACTCGGGCATGCAGAGATCCCTCCAACGCTTTGTGCAAAAACATCAGCTCGAACCTTTGTCCGCGAGTTCTTTTGCGCTCATGCTGGATGAACCCGCCCTGCAATCATATCGCCGTCCTACGTGTATCCTCTGGAACGGAAGTCTGCAGTTTTGTCACGAGTAATCTCCTGCATGCCTTATCTCGAAGCGCTCGCACATTCCGGCTGTGTGTGCAGCAACTCACACTTGTTATCGACCTGAACTGAATCTGTTCTGTCCGGCTCGACATCCCGGTGTCCGTCAATACGCGCCAACGACAGTCTTGGCTGTTCCGTATGCGGATCGACAAAGGTTCTCGTACGGAGGCCAAACACCCGTTCCATCTCAGGTCCAGTCAGCACATCCACGGGCCGACCCTGACGGATAATGGTTCCTTCATGCAGGAGTATCACTCTGTCCGCATAACTCAGGACATGCTCCAGATCGTGCAAAGTCACGAGGATGCCCCGATCATCTTTCGCGAGCGCACGGCAGATGCGCAGGATATCCAGTTGAAAGCCTACGTCCAGACCTGAAACCGGTTCGTCAAGGAGTAGAATGCTTGCGTCCTGCGCCAGTACTTTGCCCAGAAAAGTCCGCTGCCGTTCTCCGCCAGACAGGGTGCGGATGTCTCGATCCCCAAGACTCTGCAGGCCAACCTGCGCCAAAATAGAGTCGACCCTGTCGCGGCTTATCGGGCCACGCGCGTAAAACCCCATTTCAACAATATCGCGCACGGTGTACGCTACATCCACCACGGTCTGTTGCGGCAAATAGCCCATCCATCGGGCCCGCATGCGTGCGCGCATGCGGTGCAGATTGTGGCCGAACAGCGACACAGTTCCACTCGTTGGCGTCAGCACCCTGGCGAGCAGTTTTAGAATCGTGCTCTTGCCCGCACCGTTCGGACCGATCAATGCGACACATTCACCTGGTTCAACAGTCAATGAAACATCGCGCACAATCTGTTGGAAACTCAGGCGATCACAAGACAGCACACGGATTCCTCCTCAGTGTGTGATCCTTTTCACGGGCCAAGGCGCCGTTCAGAACGCAGCAAGAGATACAGGAAAAATGGGCCTCCTAAAAAGGACGTAATGATGCCGACATTAATCTCAAATGATGAAATCAAGGTGCGAGCGACCATATCCGCCACTACCAGCAGAGCGGCGCCAAGCAACGCCGAGGCAGGCAGAACCACACGATGACGGGGTCCCACAAGCGCCCTCGCCATATGGGGCACGATCAGGCCGACAAAAGCGATGGTGCCGCTGATCGCCACCGACGCACCCGTCATCAGAGCCACAAGCATCAACAGAGCGCGTTTGACCCATTCAACCGAAACACCGCTGGAATGCGCACTCTCCTCGCCAGTCTGCAACAGATCCAGTTCCCGGGCCAGTGCAAAAACCAGCACAAGACCGATGACGACCGGAATGGCGACCAGCCTGAAATCAGCCCAACCATCTCCGTTGAACCCGCCCATGAGCCAAAATACGATGCTTCGGAGTTGGTAGTTGTTAGCAAACGTAAGCGCAAGCGAAACGCCGGCGTCAATCATCGAACTGACGATCATTCCCGCGAGAAGTACGCCGATGAGTGACGTCTTGCCGCGTTTTGTTGCCAGAGCGTAGACCAAGAAAACCGCAAGCGTCGCCCCTGTAAACGCGGCCAAGGGGAGCGCGAATGGACTAATGGCGGCCCACGAGAAAACGAGCGCCAACACGGCGCCTATGGACCCGCCTGCGGAGATGCCGATGATCCCTGGGTCGGCCATTGGATTTTTGAAAATGGATTGCACCACGGCGCCGGACGCAGCCAAGGCGGCGCCTACGAAAGCAGCGCACAGCACGCGTGGTTCGCGAATCTCACTGACGATAATATCGCTCGTGCTGGTGCCCGATGGATTTAAAAAAGCATGAAGCACCTGACCTACGGTGAGTGGAACCGGGCCCTTCATAACGCCAGCGACGATGGCGATCGCCAGCACCGCCGCAAGCACAGGAAGCCACCATGCGGCTGCACGGCGGCTTCGCGCAATGACGCGCGGCATCATTTTGTTTGGCTCGCATTGATCAGTATCTTCTGAACATCCTGAACGCCCAGGACAATGTACTGACTCACCGCAGACAGATTGCCGTCCGAAGCGGTGTAGACGTGATGATTCTTCACAGCGCGCAGCGACTTAAAGATCGGATTGCGGAGGAATTGTTTCAGCTCCAGTTTCTGCTTCCCTGAATCGTTCGGAATGATAATGACATCAGGGTTGTATGCGAGCACTTTCTCGGCGGACACCGTTGACCAACCGGTAAGATTGGCGGCGACATTCACGCCTCCAGCCGCCCTTATGACGCTGTTCCCCGTTGTCTGCGCACCGGCAATGCTGATGGTGTTCTGATAGCTGGTATAGTAGAGAACCGTCAGTTTTTTCTTGGGCGCCGTTTTCTTGAGCGCCGCCAACTCCTGTTGCATGTCTCGGACAATCGCCTGGGCTCGATTCTCGTAGCCAACCATCCGGCCAATTGTAAGAATGTGCGATTCAATGCTCCCGATGGAATTGAACGAGGTAAACTCATACACAGGTATCCCCAGATGAGTCAATTGTTGGATCAACTTTGGGCTGTCATAATCAGCGGCGAGAATCAG
Organism: Bacillota bacterium; assembly: GCA_021846285.1. GTDB lineage: Bacteria > Bacillota > Bacilli > Alicyclobacillales > SLC66 > JAKADD01. Next base: position 45,180 of record JAJZCB010000011.1, on the reverse strand, counting down.
GTTTGGGTGCAGCTTGACAAGTTCCTCAGCGCTGGGTTCTCCCATACTGCTGCCCAGAACGCGTAAGTGGTGCTGTTCGACGAGTCCCATGATGTGAGACCAGATCGGCTGCGTGGCGTAATAATCGACGCCCACAATCTCATTGAGCGGTACAAGCGCGGTCAAAATCTCGTCGGTTCCCAATGTCAGCGAAACAATGCGGGTCGGTTTGTGGGGAATGACCACTTTGCGTCCCGTGTCATCCTTTACGACAAGTGGAAAGCCGGTATTGGCGGCGTGTTTCGCGATGTGCTTGACTGTCGCTCCTTCACTGGCGGCGGTTTGTCCTCCCGCGCAACCGGTGAGCAGTGCCGCACCAATCATCATGGTGGAAAAAGCAAGGCCCGCGCGACGAATCCGTTTCTTCATATAATTAGGCAACCCCCGATGTTTTACTCAAGAACCCGTCTACGAACAGCACCCGAAGCTACCCTGCAACAGGAACACGGCCCAACAAAAAAACCAACTGCCAGTACGCAGATGGTTGTATCGAGAGGCGTCAGAATACCCGATCGCACGTTCGCTACACCGTACCTCATCCGCGAAGGTTTCCTGGTGGCAGATAAGAAGGTAGGTCTCCTGGCTTCGGTTCTCGCGTTCCTTTCGCCTTCCCCTGAACACAGAGTGGCTGCTTTCGCATGAAAAGAACAAGACCGTTACAGTGGCGCGACCGCTCGGGACTTTCACCCGAATTCCCTGTTATGCGCATGAATGCGCACCTTCTGGTGAAAGTATAGCCCATAGCTGTCATCTTGTCGAGCAGACATCTCGTCTGTTCGTCAGACCAGAAGGGCGCTATCGCGGTTTGATGAGCGGTCTTTCGTCTCGCAACAGTCGAGCAGCGCCGTTTACGACAATTTCCACTCATTGATCGGGCCATCGATGCAGGAATTGACGATACTTTGCCGAATATACGTAGAATATGTCCAATTGTCTGACCATCCGATCGCACAGTGTTGCTTAACCGTGACGCTCAATGATCGGCAGGCGACAGTTTGGCAGAAAAAAAAGGGGGGAGTTCCGAACAGTCACCAGAAAATCGCGTTCAGTTTCACGGCGGTTGGGGAACGGCGGCTCTATAAACACTCCTGTCATAGCCAAGCATTTGTAGACGTTTTCATGCTGTTGGAATGGGGAGAGTTGCAGATCCCCGCACGCGTCGATATTCTTTTTGCCGCGACGAAGTCGATGAGGGAAGGTCAGGAAATTCCTTGCCTCATCAAACTCGGCGAATGCCGAGAGGCTGTTAACATTATATAAGGAGGCTCCACATGCGCGTTCCTGGCCTTAAGAAAGAATTGACGCTTGTCGACCTGACGTTTGCATCTGTCGGCGGTATTATCGGTTCAGGCTGGATCCTGGCATCACAGACGGCGACGCAGATCGCTGGTCCGGCAGCCATCATCTCCTGGCTCATCGGCGGCTGCGCTATTCTTCTCCTCGGTCTTGTCTACACCGAACTCGGCGGCATGATGCCGGAAGCAGGAGCGGCCGTCCGTTACCCGCAGTATTCGCATGGCAGTTTTGTGAGTTTTATCATGGCGTGGGCTGGTTATCTCACGTGGGCGCTCGTTTCCCCTGCTGAAGCGGAGGCGATCACGCAGCTCGCCAACGTCTACTGGAAAGGTCTCTACAACACGCAAACCAGCTTACTCACACCGCTTGGCATGTTGGTTTCAGCCATTCTCATTTTTGTTTTCTACATCATCAACTACTACGGTGTTCGCTGGTTTGCCGTTTCGAATACCGCACTGACCTGGTTCAAATTTATTCTGCCGTTAGGCACCGCGCTGATCTTCATCTTTGGTGCGCACAACTTTGGCAACGTCACATCGCAAGGGTTTGCCCCCTATGGATTTTCCAAAGTATTTATCGCTATCGGCACGTCCGGTATCGTCTTTTCCTTCTTAGGATTCCGGCAAGCCATCGAGCTCGCCGGCGAAGCGCGCAACCCCTCGCGCGACGTTCCCCGCGCTGTCGTCTTGTCAATCCTCATCGGCATCGTCGTCTACGCGGCGTTGCAAATGGCGTTTGTCATCGGGGTTCCCAGCGCGGAGGCGGCAAAAGGCTGGGCCAATATCAGCTTCAGCAATCCCTGGGTAAAAGTAGCCGTGACGCTCAACCTTGGTTGGTTGGCGCTGTTGTTGAAAATCGACGGCTGGTTATCTCCTGGAGGCACCGGTCTTGTCTATACCGCTTCAACCGGGCGGTCGGTGCTCGCCATGGCAGAAAACCGCTATGTTCCCGCTTGGCTTGGCAAGCTTAACAAAACGGGCGTGCCTGCGAACGCCATGCTGTTGAACATGATTGTTGGCATCCTTGCGCTCTTCCCGTCCCAAGGGTGGAGTCACATTATCGGGGTTATTTCGCTGACAGGCGTATTCAGTTATCTGATGGGCCCGGTTGCCGCATCCGTGTTCAGACGTACGGCGTCTGATATGAAGCGTCCTGTCTTAATAAAGAGCATGCCTGTACTCGCGCCGGTGGCTTTTGTGCTGGCTGGCATGGTCGTGTACTGGTCGGGATGGACCACCAACTCGCTGAGTCTCATCGTGATCGTTCTCGGTCTGCTGATCTACATCTACTACTACTTCAAGAACAAGTTCACAGGAGACGACATCAAGCGAGGCATGTGGCTCGTTGTCTACATCGTCGCAATGTTGCTGATCTCCTATCTGGGCGACAAAAACTTCGGCGGCATCGGAGCCATCGCCTTCCCGTATGACAACATCGTTGTCGCGGCAGTTTCTCTCGCCTGCTTCTACTGGGGCGTGGCGTCAGGCACGGAGACAAAGGAACTGGCCGAACTCAAAGCGGAAATTGCCGCCGAGCCTGCCGCGAAAGCCTGAGAAGGCTGCGCTGCATGAGGATGCGCACTTCCCTTGGCGCGCAGTGCTGGACAATCAGGAAACGATTGCGTTGATCCTATGAGGCAACGGTCGAAGAAGCCCTGTAGAATGAATCATTCTACAGGGCTTCTCGTATTTGTGCCAGACTGTCAGAACATGCGCCCCCAGGCGAACGCAATCAGGAGATCGCCCGCCTGCACGGCCCCCGTCTTGACCGCCCCTAGTATCACCCGACCCGCGCAAAACTCAGACAGGACTACTCCAGAACAACCAGCAGATCCCCGGCCTGCACAGCGTCTCCGACCTTTACCGCGATCTGCTTCACCACGCCCGCCACGGGCGCCTGCACCTGCATTTCCATCTTCATCGCCTCGGTTACCAGAAGGAACTGCCCCGCCACTACCCGTTCACTTTCATCGACCATCACACTGACAACAGTGCCTGACATGGAAGCGCCAACCTCTCTTTGGTTTGCGGGATCTGCTTTGCGACGGCGTGGCGCCGACGCAGCCTCCTGCCTGTCCGTTACCTCAATCTCACGCGGCTGGCCATTGAGTTCAAAAAACACCACCCGCGTTCCGTCAGACCGCGGTAGTGACACAGAGATGAACTTGATCACCAACGTCTTGCCGGGATCAATCTCCACCGTCACTTCCTCACCAGGCCGAAGTCCGTAAAAGAATGTGCCCGAGTCAAGCACCGACAGATCGCCATACAGCGCCGCTGATTCCATAAAGTCGAGATACACCTGTGGATACAGGGAATACGAACTGACATCGCGCGATGTCACAATCCGATTCACTTTACCGCTCACTTCCGTCGTTAACGCTTCAAAGTCTACGGCGGCCAACAACGCGCCCGGACGATCCAGCAGTGGTTTGCGATCCTTTAGCACAGCGGCCTGGAGCCAATCCGGGAAGCCGCCTGGCGGCTGTCCCATGTACCCCATGAAGTAGTCTACGACGGAGGCCGGATAGTCGAACTCCCTTGCCCGAATGCGCAGTTCTTCCGGGGTCAGTCGATTCTGGACCAGGAACAGAGCGAAATCTCCCACCATTTTTGAAGAAGGCGTCACCTTGACGATGTCGCCCAACATGTCGTTCACGTTCCGATACGCCCGTTTCACTTCATCAAACCTGTCTCCAAGTTCCAGTGATTCTGCCTGTCGCTGCAGATTCGTGTACTGTCCCCCAGGCATTTCATGCTCGTACACGTCAGACGCGCCTGCCTGAAGTCCGCTGTCAAATGGTCGATAGAGTTCGCGCACGCGCGCAAAGTACTCACTGATGACAGGCAGTCCTTTGGTGTCAATGTGTGTGTCGCGCTGGGACCCCGCGAACGCCGATGCTACGGCGGTCATGTTCGGTTGGGAGGTCAGCCCCGACATGGAACTGGCGGCTACATCCGCAATATCCAACCCCGCTTCAGCGGCCTTGATGATTGTGGCTACACCCGTCGAAGCCGTGTCATGCGTGTGCAGATGAATGGGAATGCCCACATGCTCCTTGAGCGCCTTGACAAGCTCATGAGCCGCGAACGGCTTGAGCAGACCGGCCATATCTTTGATCGCTATCAGGTGAGCGCCGGCGCGTTCAAGCTCTTTAGCCAGATCCACGTAGTAAGACAACGTGAATTTTGTGCGCTGCGGATCCAGAATGTCACCAGTGTAACAGATGGCAGCTTCGGCGATTTTTCCGTTCTCACGCACCCGCTCGATGGACTTTTGCATATTGGGCAACCAGTTTAAACTGTCGAAGATGCGAAATACATCGATGCCCGCATGCCCAGCTTCATCTATGAAGCGAGTCACGACATTGTCCGGATAATTGCGATACCCCACCGCATTCGCGCCGCGCAGCAACATTTGAAACAGGATATTGGGGATTTTGGCGCGCAATCGCTCCAGTCGCTCCCATGGATCCTCTTTGAGAAACCGCATCGCCGTGTCAAATGTGGCCCCTCCCCACACCTCCAGTGAGAAGAGTTGCGGCGTCTCATGCGCAATCGTCTCGGCAATCTGCAAAAGATCATAGGTGCGGACGCGCGTCGCCAACAGAGACTGGTGAGCGTCGCGAAGTGTCGTATCAGTCAGCCAGAGCCGACTGTCCCGTTTCATAAACTCCAGCAAGCCATCGACACCCTCTTGGAGGAACACATCCCGAGTGCCAGGAAGCGGTTTGTCAGACACGGGATACACAGCAAGATGCGGCCACCTTACAGGAGATTTCCTGGCGCCCGGTTTTACGCCCTCACTGCCGTTTACACTGACTTCCGCAATGTACTGCAGGAGTTTATTGGCGCGATCTTGTCGTCTCTTAAACACAAACAGTTCAGGATGAGTGTCAATGAGATTCACTGTGTACTGGCCGTTCAGGAACAGCGGATGGCGAACCACGTTATCGAGAAAGGGGATATTGGTTTTCACACCGCGAATGCGAAACTCAGCCAAGGCACGACGCATCTTGGCCGCCGCAGATTCAAATGTCAAGGCCCATACGGAAAGTTTCTCCAGCAATGAATCGTAATAGGGAAGCACTCGTGCGCCACTGTACCCGTTGCTGCCATCGAGTCGCACGCCAAACCCGCTTGCCGGACGATAGGCGATGATTCTGCCAGTGTCGGGCGTAAAATGGTTTTGCGGATCTTCGGTTGTCAATCGGCACTGGATGGCGTATCCGCGCAAAGTAACGTCCTCTTGTGAACGGATGCCAATGGCGGAAGCGGAAAGTTCCATCCCACTGGCAACAAGAATCTGCGCCTGCACGATATCGATGCCAGTCACGAGCTCCGTCACCGTATGCTCCACCTGAACGCGCGGATTCACTTCGATAAAATAAAACTGGCCTTCCTTATCCAGAAGAAACTCGACAGTGCCGGCATTGTAGTATCCAGCGCTTTTCATGAGCGCCAGAGCGACTTCGCAAATCCTGACTCGCTGTTTCTCAGGCAGCATGGAGGGGGCGACTTCGACCACCTTTTGATGCCGCCGCTGAATCGAACAGTCACGTTCGTACAAGTGAACGATGTTACCGTGTCGATCTCCAAGAATCTGCACTTCGATATGTTTTGGATCCTCGACAAGCTTCTCCACATACACACTGGCCGCGCCAAATGACGTTTGCGCCTCTGAACTGGCGCGGGTAAAGGCTTCCCCCAACTCCTCGTCGCCATGCACCACACGCATGCCCCGTCCGCCGCCGCCGCTCAGCGCCTTCAGAATGAGCGGATACCCCTCCTGCTTCGCGAACAGATGCGCCTGCTCGACGGTCACTGCGCCGTCACTTCCCGGAACAACCGGCACACCCGCTCTGACAGCCGCTTGGCGCGCAGCTGTCTTATCTCCGAAGAGCGTGAGATGCTCTGCAGACGGACCGATGAAAACGACTCCCGCTTCCGCACAGGCGCGGGCAAAATCGGCGTTTTCAGACAAAAACCCATATCCGGGATGAATCGCGTCGCAATCGTGTCGCTTGGCCAACCCAATGATACCGTGAATATCGAGATAAGCCTCAATCGGACCCTTTCCCGCTCCGATCAGATATGCTTCGTCGGCCTTGTATCGGTGCAGAGACAGACTGTCCTGTTCCGCGTAAATGGCAACTGTCCGGATGCCGAGTTCCGTACACGCCCGGCACACGCGGATGGCGATCTCACCGCGGTTGGCAACTAAAATCTTGCGGAACTGCACGATTCGTCCCCCTCTGTAAGTGCCCTAAGGCTGATGACCACATTAAGGTCGTTAGGTTATACTTATTAGACATTATTGTATCACAATCTTCAGAGACCTTGGATCACGGATACAAGTGGTTCCGGCCAAGGACAGAGAGGCAGAGTTGCTGCATGCTATCCCTGGAAGGAGTCTGCGTGACAACCGAGGAGCGCGCGATCCTGCGCGATGTCTCTTTCACCGTTTCGGCCGGATCGATTCATGGATTGATCGGGCGCAACGGCGCAGGCAAGAGTACCACTGTGCGTACCATTCTGGGCCTACAACCGCTGAGTTCGGGAACAATTCGGGTTCTCGGACGCACATTGGAGGAAGATGCGGCAGCATATAAATCCCCGATCGCTTATATTCCAGAACTGCCAATGCTGTACCAAGGATTGACGGTAGCCGAGTACCTGCAGTTTACAGCAATGGCCTTCAACGTTCCAGAGGCAGAGTTTCGCAAGCGCCTGCCGCTGCTGCTCGAGCGCTTTGACATGTCAGCGTACGCGCATGACATTCCGCTGCGTTTCTCGAAAGGAATGCGGCAGAAGATGAATATTATGGCCGCCCTCATTCATGATGGACGCGTGTTTGTAGTGGATGAACCCTTCAATGGGCTGGATCCGATCGCCATCCGCGCGCTAAAGGAAGAACTGCGAGCCGTCGCTGACCACGACGGATGCGTTCTGTTGACCACCCACGCGCTCGACATTGCGGAAGCGATGTGCGATTCCTTCACCGTGTTGGAACAGGGTCTGGTGCTGACCACCGGCAGCGTCCGACAGATGTGCGACGAATTCGGCGTTCCCGACGGCAGTTCTCTGGAAGACGCATATATGAAAGCGTTGGGCAACCGCGGGGAGAATTCATGAAACGGCGAGTAAAAGACCCAGCCCGGACCCGCAAAGCGAGAGGCCGGACGGCGGCTGCGCCGCCTGACTATGAGTTGGGCCCTGCGGCCATTGTGCGCCAGGCACGATTCGCCCGCAGGCGGTTGTTTGATCTGCATCTGCGACGTCTGATCGACACGTCCAGTGTATTCACGACGCTCCTGGCCCTGACCGTGGCCGTCCTGTGGGCTCAGGGATATCTGCAAGACATGGCGGCGCTTCCGGGGGCGGCGGCGATGTTGCGTTCCTTGACCACTCTGCTGTTTGGAACGGCGGTGTTGGTCGACGCCGCGAAGGTATGGCTGCGACCCAGCCCGGCGATCTGGCCGGAACCAGGCGATGTGGTGACGCTGTCAGGAGCCCCTGCCCTGACAACCGCGGTGACGCGCCCGTTGCGTCTGCGCGCACTCGCCTATTCGCTGCTTTGGCGCTGGCCTGCAACGCTTTTACTGGCGTTTATCATCAGCGGTTATGAGACAATCACTCCGTTTGGGTTAGCGGCGGCTCTCGTCTTCGTGACGGCGCACGCCTACTTGCGAGAGTCGATTGGCTGGCGAAGGTTTCACCGCAATGCCCGTCGCGCGGCGCACGGACAGACAGAATGGCAACGATCGCAACCGGGGCGCGCCAATCAGGACGATCCGATCGACTGGACGGCGTTTGCACGCCATGGCGACATTCACCTGGCGACATGGGAAGCTCTCAGCATAGGGCAATTGCACCTGTTGCCAGTGGCAAAACGCTTGCGTTCAGGACCGCATTCCTCAATGAACACCACCACGGGCCGCCGCTCATCCGGACAAAGAGACCTGCCGCAATTGCCGACGGCGGCAGGGAATCAGCCATCCAATACTCGAAACAATTCTCCAATCGGCCGCAATATGCTCTATAGCCTGCGGTTGCCGCTGCTCGCCTACGCAGCCGTCCAGCTTGATCGAACGCAGGCGCATTACTTGTTGACAGGAGCCGTGGTTATCGGGGTCCTCGTTCTGCACAATGTGTCTGCGCTCGGAAGCGCTCTGTATGCAGGCATGAGTCAAGTCCTGATCGTCTGGCTCCTCACGTCTGCGGCGCTGCGCGAACAGCACGCTCTCCCCTGGCTGGCGTTGTTCCCTTGGCGCCCGGAACGGGCGCGGGCACAGGTGTTTGTCGGTGGACTCGCGGTCGTACTGGCACAGACTCTGGTATTTACGTTAATCGCCATTCAAGACAGGTCCGCCGACGCCGGCGCGCTCGCCGCAGGGCTGCTTGTCCTGGGTCTGGTGGAGACGGAACTCGCAACCCGAGGGGCGCTTGCAGGTCGCTGGCGCATGGAGTGGAATGCGTTGCTTGGCTTGCTGCCATGGTTCGGACAAATGCTCATAGCGATCTGGCGGGAACCTTTCATTCACCTCACATGGCTGCATCAGGGCGCTGCGGGCGGTTGGACGCTGACCGCTGCGGTCTGCGCCGCGATCATGCTCGTGCGCATTCGGCAATGGCTCGCGCTGCTTCGAGCGGTCTATGAACTTCTCCAAAAACGAGGGATCTGAAAAGGGATGCATGCACTCCAAAGTCATGTGCCATCGATCTCTCGCAATCTGAGCGGCACACGGCACACGGCAGCCGCTCCGCCTGCCGCATCGGCTCACGAACAACGCCCGGCGCGGCATCGCGACACGAACAGCGCCCGATGGCGACCGTTCAGCGTTCGTCCAAAATGGCAAACCCTTTGCGAAGGAGGTCATGGACGGCCTCATCGATCGCCGCTTCCTCTCTGGCGGCGAGCGTGTGCCGATGTATGCCGCCAGACAAACTGAGCAGAAGAGGGGCGGAATATTCCCGCACCGATTTGGTAAACGCCAACACATCGCGCCGGGAGTTAAACATGAGACTGGCCACGAATTCTCCATAGATCGGATGATCGACAGAGACGTCCAGCACCTCAATGCCCGCATCCACAAGCGTCAGCAATTCTTCTTCCGTTTGCTCCGGCGTATGTTGAATCGTCAGCACACGGAAAACGCGCTCTGTTCTCTGATGGGGATGCTGTTTTGGCTGAAAATATCCCTGCGGCGTCGCCACGATCGCGAACCCTTTGGCGCGCAAGACAGCGATGTCCTTGACGATCACCTGCCTCGTAACGCCAAAGCGCCGCGCGAGATCAGCCCCAGTGATCGGTTCTTCGCCCTCGCCAAGAATGTTGATCAACGCCGCTCGTCGATCCACCGGCCACTCACCTCGCCCCTGCGGTCAAACCACAATCAGTTCACGAGTAAACTGAGTAAGGATCTCCGCGCCGCTTTCTGTCACCAGGATATCGTCTTCGATGCGAACCCCAAATCGCTCAGGGAGGTAGACGCCTGGTTCAATGGTAAACACCATGCCCGGAAGCAGTATCACGTCGCTTCCTTGCACGATACTCGGGTACTCATGGACATCAAGCCCCAGACCGTGTCCTGTTCGGTGAGTAAAATACTCTCCGAACCCTGCTTCCGCGATCATGTCACGGGCGATCCGATCGATGTCAGCCACGGCCATTCCCGGACCAACAGCCGCCGCTGCGGCCGCCTGCGCTTTCTTTACCACTTCGTATACGCGCCTTGCATCCACTTCCGGTTCGCCAAATGCAATCGTCCGCGTCGTATCCGCCGCATACCCGGATCGTCTGGCTCCATAGTCCAGCACAACGAGTTCCCCCTGCTGAATCTTCCGGTCCGTCGGTCCCCCGTGCGGCAACGCGCCGCGCGGACCCGAACCGACGATGGTGCCGAAAGGAACCCCGGCAGAGCCCAACCTGCGCATCTGATACTCCAGTTCCGCCGCCACTTCGAGTTCAGACATGCCAAGTCGCAGCAGAGGGATCGTGGACGCAAGAGCATCGTCCACGATCTGGACGGCCTCCTTGAGTAAACGGATCTCCCCCTGATCCTTGCGCAGTCGCAGTGACATGACGATATCGTCAGCGCCTGTCAGAGCGCACCCCAGTTCACGCAGAAAATCAGCCTCAAACAAACGCATCTGACCCTTTTCGACGCCCACCTGACTGTTTTCATGGATACCCAGAAAGTGCGAAAACGCCTGGACGGCCGCCTGCGGACCCTCGGCGTCTCCGTAAGTGAATATACTTCCATAGTTCACACCGGCGGCACTGCTTGCCTCCAGATGCGGCAAAAGCAGGGCGACCTTCCCGTCATGCCCCAGACCAAGCATTGTCAGTCTTTCGCTCTGATGAGCGCCCAGTCCGGTAAGATAACGAAAACTGGCGCCTGGCGCCAATATCATGTGCGTCAGACCGCGTTGGGTCAGCAATGGCGTCAAACGATTCAAGCGTTCCATAGAATCCACTCCTCATACTCAATTCACTGTGTGACCTGGAGACTCACGGTCTGACCCGCAAACGAGGCACCCAACTGAAGAGTATCGTTCGACAACAGCGATACACTTCCAGTTGGTTCCAGATATTGCCCGTCGACAAGATCCGCCGTTTGTGTGACGCCTGTTGAAGTGACGAAACTCCACGAAGCAAGCGATGCGACGTCCAGCACCTTACCATTGGCATAATGCGCCATAAGCTGGGGGAGCCTCACAAGAGTGTGACCGTTTTGCACGATTTCCTGCGCCGAACCCGCCGTCAGGTCATTGAGCGCAATGACTCTGAAGTACGCCAGTGCGGGCAGCCCATGATTCCAAATGGACACAGTGACCAGTCCTGATGTGCGGAAATCGGCGGTTGCCCCGTTCCAGGTCACAGAATCATAGGGTGCAAACCAACCGGTGGCGTTTGTCAACGTATCAGTTTGTCCTGCGTGCTGAAACTGCGCCACCAGCGGAATTTTCTGACCCTGATACACAGTCATGCCCGTCGGCGGCGGTACAATGACCAGTGAGGAACCCGACTGTACATCGCGCACATCAAACGTCGCCACACCATTTTTTTGTACTGTAATATGAGTAACGTCCATGCCCAGCGACTGACCGTTCCACAAATCGTTGTTCGGATTGCTGGTCGCGGTGAAGGCGTTATTGCCGTTTGAGCTCGGATACGTATCGTTGTACATGCCCGCAGAGTCCAGGGGCACATGCAGATCCCCCGTATGCCCAGCCTCCACGATGGCAATGTCGTCATGGTGCGTCGCATTTTGGCTGGGGGTATTGAGGACATCGTTTCTCCAGTCATAGCTGCTCGGATTCGCTTCTGTTCCATCGATGTGCCAGATCAGCACACCGGATTCCGGCAAGGCCCGATCGAAGCTGATCTGCTGTTCGTTGGAGATCAGAAAATAGTCCGCTTCCCTTCCGGACGGACGCAGTTCATAGACGACCGGACTCTCTTCAATCGGCGGCAGAATAACCCCCGTTTCACTCTCATTGATCACTCGTGGAGCGATCCAGCCCAGAAAAATCCGGGAAAACGGATCCAACTCTGCAGGAGAACTGCCCGCAGGGTAACCATTCCAGTTCCCGTCGGCCATCAGCGACCAAGGACCGTCACCTTGTCCAGCCTTGGGTGAACTCGACGTGTCATACAGATCGTCGAGGCCCAGGATGTGCCCCAATTCGTGCGCCAACACACCGATTGTCGTCGGAGTCAGGCTGGGATCAGACAGCTCCGGAACCAGGTCGTACGTGCTGACCGTAGCCACAGTCGCAGCAGATGCGGCGCCATTTCCCCCGATAGCGCCGTTGGCGCCTCCACTGGTAGTCGTCTGCCCGAAACCACCGCTGCCCACCGCGGCGTTGCCCGATCCCGAACCGGTCAGCGGCACCTGCAATGGGGTGGGAAGCTGATCTTCTACCGGCCAGATCAACTTGGTGTCGGTCGGCTGTACGTCCGCTCCGTAACCGGTGAAGACGAATGCGAGATACTGGACTGTGCCGTTCGCCACATACGGAGCAAAATTGAAGTGGTCCGCTTCCAACTGATGAATGACATCCACCACGATGGCATTGTCATTGTGCGGATATGGACTGCCAGTTCCATTATCTTTCCCCGCATAGTAAGCCTCGGAATGAGGCAACGTCAGAAATGAGTTGGGGTGCAGTGGGTCTCCAATCACCGTTCCTGTCAATTGGAATTTTCCATACGACACTTGTCTATAATAGTCAGCGACCGATCCGGTTTTGCCGAAATAGAGGCGCCTATAGACTGACAGCGGCTCAGTCGCAGGCTTCCCCTTGAATGCCACACATACGACGAGCATCTTGGCCAGTGCCGTCGTCGGCGGCGAAGTATATGCGCCCGTTTTCTGCACATGCGCTTCACCGAGTCGATTCCGCAGCCGTTGCCGCGCCTGGAGGGACTGTTGTATCAACCTCTTCGCCCCGAGGTCCGACTTTGCGCTGGTCCGGAGTGCGAACGGCGCAACCATAGCCACGGAATGATCCATCCAATTCAAACCCACAGTCATGCTTGCCATCAGAACGGCCAAGAGCGGTCCAATATAGCGTTTCCGCATCTTCCGCGAGACACTCTCCCCCCGTGATGATTCGATCATACACGGGGGCGTGTCGGCTTACAAGTACCTCTCGCGCGCGTTTTTCCGTTTCACTCACTACCTGTTTTCCTCCTGAACGAGGTGAACCCAAAGCGCCTTTGCGGCGCTCTCTCCAACCAGCGAAAACGCCTTGCGCAGCGTAATGCAGGCAGCATGCTCCCCAAGCACAGCGAGACTCTCGCAAAATAACTGCAGAGTTCCATACGCACTGCGAAGTTCCAGGCAGGTACGCGCGTTTGCGATCGTGGCCCGTACTTTGCGAACATTGCGAATGATGCCCGAGTCACGTTCCAACATCTTCTCCACGGTCACTTCATCAAACGCCGCTACATCCTCGATGCGAAATCCTTGAAAAGCGCCGCGAAACGCTTCCCACCGCTTCTCTACAACCGATCGGCTGAACCCAGTCGTAAAGACCACCTTCGTAACCAACTCGAAAAACTCTTCATCCGAACCACTCCACAGCGTCTTGCCAACGACCGTCGCCATACTGTTCCCCCCACCTGCCAGTGATGGAACGAGCGTAACGAACAACCGCGTTTTTCACCATGCTGCTTCGCAGAGAAATGAAGCGCATGGCATAGGGGCGCCTCTGTCCGTCCGAGGTAGCCTGACTTGTCGCATCATTGGCGTCATAAAACCTCATCCGCCCTGACGTATCCATCCACGGCATCGCTGGTCTTCGGGCACACCCTGCCATACATAGAAAGAGACACCGGAACACGGCGCCTAGGAATAACTCTTATGACGAACAACTGACGCATATCCTACCGTTTCACGCACCTATGGCCCTGCAGCCAAAGCGCCTGCAAGGCCCCGAGGATTAATCCTCTGCGGCGACCATCGCGGCCAGACGTTCCACCGCCTGCTCGCCATCAGTTCCCATCGCACGCAGTGTGACTTCCGCGCCCCGTGGTATGACTAACGACATCACGCCCATAATACTTTTGGCGTTAACCGCTTTTCCGTCTTTTTCCAAAACCACATCACTGCTAAACTTGTTGGCCTCTTGTACAAACAGCGCTGCGGGCCGGGCCTGCAAGCCAGCCTTTAGATTTACCGTCACAGTACGCTCCGCCATGGTGTGAAACCTCCTGTTCTACACTCTCCAGATCGCCCTTTGTTGTTTTCACATTATACCAAAGCGGCCAGTTCCATGCTACGATTAATCGGTAATTCCGCGTTCTGCACGAATCTTTTGAGCTAATTCATCCAGTTTTCGAAGCCGATGATTGATCCCCGACTTACTGACCCGATCCGAGAGCAACGCACACAGTTCCTGTAGTGTCACATCCGGGTGTTGCAACCGCTTCTCCGCCACTTCACGCAGTTTGGGCGGCAACCCGGAAAATCCGACTTCTTGCTCCAGCAGTCGGATATTATCCAACTGTCGAACCGCCGCCAGAATTGTCTTGTTGAGATTGGCCGTTTCACAGTTCACGAGACGATTGACCTGGTTGCGCATCCCTTTTACGATACGCACCTCCTCAAAGTGCAGCAGTGCCTTGTGCGCCCCGATAACGCCCAGAAATTCAATGATCTTGTCGCCCTCTTTGATATACACGATGAAACCCTTTTTGCGTTCGATCATTTTCGCATGCAAACGAAACGCCCGCAGTATGCCGAGAAGCGCCGTCGCGTGTTCGGCGGTCCTGTTCGTCAATTCCAAATGATACGAATGACTGTCGGGATCATTCACAGAACCGCTTGCCAGAAACGCCCCTCGCATGTACGCCTTTTTGCAGCAGGGAAGAGCCACTGTGTCAGGCGGTATCTGGCCGCCGATGTTCCCATCTTCTGTCCACACGCCCAGGTTGCTCAGCATTCCCCGTGGATCATGGCGCATGCGCACGATATACACGTTGTTTTTCTTGAGTCGCATTTTGCGTTGGACCAGCACCTCCAGAGGATGGCCCGAGCCAGTCTTCAGCAGGGTGTACATACGACGGGCGGTCGCGGCGTTTTCAGTAGCGAGTTCCAACACTGGCGGCTCAATGTCACTGTTAAGTCTGCCTCCATGCTGAACAAAGGCGGTCAACTCTGCCCGGTCGCAACACGGTTTGGCCGCCACCTGAGTCAATTCCTTTTTTGTTTGCGCAGCAAACGACATACCGCATTCCTCCCCGCCTTCACTCAGCCGCCAGTTCTTATTTGCGCTTATGTTCCCGGCCGATCAGAGACAGCACTTGCATCGCGACCATATCCGCGTCATGACGCGCATACATGGAGTAGTGCAAAAAGTTGCGGGCGATCACCGTCAGTCCAAGAGCATGCAATTTCTCCACATCAGCCAGCACGGGATGGGACCCTTTTGATTCATACTGGTCGATGACCGACTGTGGAATAGCCGCCGAATTAACGATGATCATATCAAAAAACCGCGCGCCCACGTGATCGTAGATGGCTTTCACGTGTTGTGAAGCCGAATACCCGTCGGTCTCGCCGGGTTGGGTCATGACGTTGCACACATAAATGGTCTTGGCGCGACTGTTCCTGATGGCGTCTGCAATACCTGGCACCATCAGATTAGGCAAAATACTCGTGTAAAGGCTGCCTGGGCCGACCACAATCGCATCGGCCTCCGCGATCTCTGCGAGCACCTCAGGCAAAGGCTCAACATCGGGTGGAATGAGCTCTACTCTCTCGATTTTCTTATGAGTAAGTGGAATCTGGGACTCTCCGACTACTCGCGTGCCATCGGAAAATGTGGCGGCAAGCGTAATGGCCCGCCTGGCTGCGGGAAGTACACGACCGCGTACAGCCAGAACGCGGCTGGTTTCCTTGACAGCCGTTTCAAAATCGCCGGTAATATTGGTCATGGCCGCCAGGAAAAGGTTTCCGAAACTGTGGCCGCTCAGTTCCGAACGGACGTCGAAGCGATACTGGAGCAATTCGGCCAGCAGTGGTTCAGTATCGGCCAGCGCGATGAGACAATTGCGGATATCGCCCGGCGGCGGCATGAACAGGTCAGAGCGCAGACGGCCTGAACTCCCCCCGTCATCAGCGACGGTCACAATCGCCGTAATCTCTGCATCAAGTCCCTTTAGTCCGCGAAGCAGCACCGGTTGCCCTGTTCCACCGCCAATGACGACCACACGCGGTCTGCGGTCCAGTTTGATTTGCAGCAGCTTCTCTCTGGTTCGGTCGCGCACCCGCAGCAAAAGCAGGATTGCGCCGCCCATTATGACGCAGAAGAGCCCGATGATCCACCACCGCAGAATGCCGGGCTGTCCCGCATAGTTGCCTATCAGAAGCCCCACGCCCAAAGTGAGCAGCAGCCAGGACCACTGGCGGAAATGAATTCTCATCGCCCATCATCCTTTCCCAGATCCCGATGTACCACGGTCACCGTAAAGGACTTTTGCAGATGCTCTCTGATGCTTTCAGCGATCGCCACTGAACGGTGACGTCCGCCAGTACAGCCAATCGCCACCACGATCTGCGTCTTTCCTTCTTTTACATATTGCGGCAAAAGAAAATCAGCCATGTCAAGCAATTTGGTCATAAATTGCTGAGTGGCGGGCCATTTCATAACATAGTCGTAAACATCCGGGTCCTGCCCCGATCGTGAGCGCAGTGTATCGATGTAGTAGGGATTAGGCAAAAAACGCACATCGAAGACCAGATCCGCATCGATGGGAATCCCATATTTGAATCCAAATGAAATCACGTTTACGGATAGAGCGTTCTCATCATCCATACCCCGGTATCGCTGGGCGAGAACTTCCTTCAATTCAAGCGGACGCATTCGACTGGTGTTCAGCACCAAGTCCGCTCGACCGCGCACCTCGGAGAGCATATCGCGCTCACGGGCGATTCCATCGACGATGCGACCGTGGTCCGGCGCCAGTGGATGTTTGCGGCGCGACGCCTTGTAGCGACGGACCAACGTCTCATCGTCTGCCTCCAGAAAGACAATCTGGTACTCTAACTGGTTTTGCTCGTCAAGATCCTTTAACGCGTCAAACAGCGCAGAAAAAAACTCGCCTCCCCGCAAATCGCATACCAGGGCCACGCGCCTGACACTGCCGTCAGACTGGCGCACAAGCTCACTGAACTTGGGGATCAAGGCCGGCGGCAAATTGTCCACGCAAAAAAAGCCCATGTCTTCAAGGCACTGTACCGCAATGGTTTTTCCAGCGCCTGACATGCCTGTGATGATCAACATTCGTATAACCTGCGCCATGCGCTACCTCTCCTCTCAGGGAAAGAGCGCGAGCTTGCTCGCGCCAACAACGCCGGCGTCGTTGCCAAGCATTGCCGGAACGATTTGCGCAACGGCGGCCACACGTTCCAGCGCATACCGACTGAAGGCTTCCCGCAGGGGCGTAAACAATGCGTCGCCCGCACGAGCCATACCGCCGCCCACCACGATCGCGACTGGATTGACGATATTTGCGGCGATCGCAAGTCCACGTCCAAGAACTTCCGTGGCTTCCGCGACCACCACCTGCGCCAACGCGTCACCCCGTACAGCCGCGGCAAACACATCGGCGGCAGTCAGGCTTTCGCTTTGCAATTCCGTCTGTTCTCCACGCGCCATTCGTTCTCTTGCCAGACGGACCACTCCCGTCGCAGAAGACACTGTTTCCAGGCATCCTCTGTGGCCGCAGTTACACGGCGCTCCTTCCGGATACAGGACAATATGCCCAATCTCGCCCGCCATGTGACTTGCGCCGCGCAGAACCTTCCCTTCAAGGATCACGCCGCCGCCGACGCCAGTGCCGAGAGTGATGCAAAGGGCACTCTCACACCCTTTTCCAGCACCCGCAAACGCCTCGCCGAGAGCTGCTGCATTGGCGTCATTTTCCATGTAAACAGGAAGTCCCAGGGCCTGCGCAAGCGGGTCGCGAACGAATACATTTTTCCACCCTATATTGATCACCTCAACCGCGACACCTGCTTCCGTATCGATAAAACCGGGAACTCCGATCCCCACGCCGGCGCATTCGCTGAGCTCGACCCCGGATCGCCCGATCAGTACACGCACCAGTTCTTCTATGCGACGCAAAATGTCCGCGGGGCCGCGTTCCGCATGCGTTGGTATTTCTTCCTTAATCACTATCGTTCCTTCTTCGTCAACGACAGCCCCCTTAATGAATGTGCCGCCCAAATCGATGCCAACCGCTGTACGCAACGATGCTCCTCCTGTTCCAGAAAATCGCCGCAGGCGTATTTTCTTCCCGGTTGTTGGTGGCGCGCAGCGCCATGAAACTCTATCCTGAAAATACGGTCATCCCTGCCCACCGGAATCGTATGCTGCGCCGCTTCTCAAACACGGCTGCGCCGAACTCGCCTCGGCACAGCATACGATTCCGGCCTAGCGGGTTTTTCATTCTGCTGATAAGCATTGTAACACGCGCAGAAAAAAAAGACGCAACGTAAGGCAATCGCCTACGTCACGCAAAAACAATCATCAAAAGGGGGTCAAATGTGCTACGGTCTTATCGTAAGCCCCTGACATTGCACCCCCATTACATCGAGGTAAAGATATGATTACCGATTTCTATCAATTTCGTATGGCTTGCTCCAGATTCCCAAAAAAATCCGGATAGGTTTTTGCCGTACACCCCGGATCCTCAATGATCGTACCTGGCACTCGCAGACCAAGAATCGAGAACGCCATCGCTATTCGATGATCGTCGTATGTATGAACAGATACACCTGATTGCAGCGAAGCGCACGGTTCGATGCGCAGTCCGTCTTCAAATTCGTTCACGATCACGCCAAACCGACGCAGTTCAGTGACGCAGGCGCGAATTCGATCCGTTTCCTTCAGGCGAATATTGGCCACGTTGCGGATGGTCACAGGTTCCTTCGCGAGAGGAGCAATGGCGGCGAGCGTAGGCGCCATATCGGACATCGTGAACAGATCCACATCGATGCCGCGCAAGCCCTCTGAAGGTCCGGTCAGTTCCATCTCCCCAGTGTTGTAACGGATACGGCACCCCATGCGTTCCAGCACTTGGGCAAATCCCGCGTCGCCCTGAAGGGAATGGTCAGATAACCCGACAATTTTCACTGTTCCTCCACAGACAGCCGCAGCCGCGAGAAAGTAGGAGGCGCCCGATGCGTCTGGTTCAATTTCGTAATCGCGAGCCTGATACGGTTCCGTATACACCGTATAGCGTTGCCCCGATGCGTCCACATGCGCGCCAAACTGCCGCATCATGGCCACTGTCATGTCCACATAGGGTTTGGATACCAATTCAGCCTGAACCTCCAGTTGAACGGCCGATCTGGCATAGGGCGCGGCGATCAGCAACCCGGATACGAACTGACTGCTGTCTTTGCCACTGATAACAACTTCACCGCCGGCCAGTCCAGACGCCTCAACAACAAGCGGCGGACATCCTGTGCCCATCTCATCGCGAGCGTCCACACCCATATGGCTTAACGCTGTTACCATGGCAGCCATCGGGCGTTCGCGCATGCGTGACACTCCATCCACGCGATAGCGTCCCTGTCCGAGACTGACAAACGCGGTCATAAAGCGTGCGGTCGTTCCTGAATTGCCCACAAACAGATCGAGACCGCCAGGATGAACAAGCGGTCTGGCGCCTGCTCCATGTACTGTCACCGCGGCCCGTTGTTCGTCAGTCTCTACCGTGTACCCTAACCGACGCAGACAATCGATGAAGTAGCGACTGTCGTCGGAAAACAGCGCGCCGCTCAGATGGGACTCCCCCAATGCCAAAGCTGCCATGGGCAAGGCGCGGTTGGTGATTGATTTGGAACCGGGAACCCGTACGACGGCGCGCAATGGGCGATTGCAAACTGGCACATGATAGGCATTTTGGGTCATCTGGGGGAACATCCTCTCTCGTGTTTCCGCGCAAAACTCAGACATGAGAGCCTTTTAGAGACACTCTCGCGAGTCTCCGTTGCGCCGTGTGATTTTTTGGCGATCGAGATATTCCAGAACAGCAACGGCGAATTTGCGGCTTGTCCCGATTCGGTCCCGGAAATCCGCAACGGCAAAACCGCCCTGTTCCGCGTCAAGTTGCTGGGCCACTTCGACAGACCTGGTGACAGCATGGGCGCTGGCATACATGTCAGGGCCTATCGCGATGATCGCGTCTTCCTGGATCAGCAGATGAAGAATATTGCGCACCATACGTTCCCGGCCCTTGAACCACCCGTCCATTTCCGACAGACCGGGCGGAGCGAAGGGATGTTCTCTGAATGCCTGTTCGACTTTCGCCTTGACTTCCTGTTCAGGGGAGGATAATGCGATGTGGCGGTCCTTGGTGCGAACGCGATCAGTCTGAATCTCCAGATCGTCATTGTGAGCCGCATCCGCGATAACCGCTTCGGCCAACCGCGCATCCGCGCCAAGAGCCTTCAAAGCATTCTGAACCACTGATCTGGGCACCCATACATCATATTTATTTTTCTGATAATAGTCGTCGACAGTTCGTCGAATGCCTTCCTTCCACAACCGAACTGTGTGCCAAGACGTCACTACGGGCGGTTGACCGACATACATGGCGGCGCCAGAGGCAATGAGATCCTGAAGCGCCAGTTCGATGGTCTCCTTCGCTTCGCCCACCATGGCAGCCAGGTCATGGGCGCTCGCACCCGGTCTCACTGTGAGAGCGTCGAGGGTCCGTTCAGCGGGCGTTCCATTCTCCTTACGCCGCAATTGTTCGAGAACCGCAGGACTATGGCGGCGGTGGTTGCGCCCTGGATGGGGGTCGATCACTCGACCGCCGCCAATGGTATGCATGGGCGAATAACTGCGCAGGACAAAATGGTCGCGCGCTTCTACCGCAATCGGCTGTTCCAGGCTCAGTTGCACCAGCGCGTCATCACCGGAGGCGATTTGCGCGCCGGCAAGCAGGAGCACTCGCCCAATGACCTCTGCCGTACCTGTGTACAACCGAACCCGCAGGCGATGGGACAGCGCAAACGGAGCGTCAGGCAGTACCCGAACCCGCGCGTCGAGCAGCGTGGTGGAACTGAGTGCGCCGGGAGCGCTCAAAGTCATTCCGCGCCGCACCTCCGCCTTGGCGCCCGCAAGAGCCACTGCAGCGCGCTGACCGGCCACCGCCGTACCCACCGACTCCCCATGTACCTGAACGGAACGGACCCGGGCAGTCTCTCCACCAGGCCACACCTGGAGGATGTCTCCGACAGACACAACACCGCGCCAGACCGTTCCCGTCACAACGGTGCCAAACCCGGGAACCGAGAATACCCTGTCAACGGGCAAACGCAAAGGACCCGTACGCGGCTTGCGGCGAACCAGGGGCAACATATCTTCAATGACGGCTTTGAGTTCCTCAATGCCGGATCCAGTGACAACTGACACATTGACCATCGCCGCATCAGCCAAAAACGTACCCTGCAGTTCTGCCGACACTTCTTCACGCACCAGTTCGAGCCACTCAGCGTCCACCAAGTCGATCTTGGTGATCACGACAATGCCGCTGGATACATCAAGCATCTGCAAAATCGCCAGGTGTTCCTTTGTTTGTGGCATGACGCCTTCCCGCGCATCGATCACCAGAAGGATCAGATCTACCCCGCCCGCTCCTGCAAGCATGTTGCGGATAAAACGTTCATGCCCTGGCACATCGACAACCCCGAGACGTCGGCCGTTGCCCAGCACAAGGGGGGCAAATCCCAACTCGATGGAAATGCCGCGCTCCCGCTCCTCACGTGTACGATCTGTATCAGTGCCCGTCAGCGCCTTGACCAGAGCCGTTTTGCCATGGTCGATGTGCCCCGCGGTTCCCACAATGACAAAATCCACGTCGTCAACACCCGTCCTTTGCGAGGATATATCCTGAAAATCGCCGCAGGCGTATTTTCCTCCCGGTTGTTGGTGGCGCGAAGCGCCATGGAAGTCTATCCCGGAAAATGTTCCTGCCGACCGGATTCCTATGCTGTGCCCCTGCTCAGACACGGCTGCGCCGAACTCGCGACGGGCACAGCATAGGAATCCTTACGAGCGGGCTTTCCCTGATGGCGACGCGTAGCGCCATGCGGTCTATCCCATACATCCAGGCTGGTCGAGGTGTTTCGCTTCAGAGTGTGAGCGTGATTGCCTGCGCCGCTTTTGCCAGCGCCTTGACCGACACGTCGTAGCGTCTTGCCACAACAGCCTGTGGTTCCGTGCGCCCTGCGGTGCGCCGGGCCACATATTCGAGAGCCGCCGACCATACACTGCGCTTCACGATCTTCGGGAGATCTGCATAGGAGAACATGAGATAACGCAACCAAATATCATAGGCCATGTCTGCCAGATCCGGGTCGCGAGAAGCAAGCGCTGTCTGAACGTCGCGCAGGATCGCCTCAAACGTCGGATTCCATGCCAGCATGCGGCTGTCGCGGGTTGGCAGATCAATCACTCTGAGTTCCCCAGTCAGTTGGACCTCCACAGGCCCTGTCACCCGCATCAGTTGCAGGACAAACACACCATTCCACACCAGATCATCGCTTTGCGTCGGGTCCCGGACAAACTCTTTCAAAATATGCAGGGACTCGGCGTCATTGAGAACAGCCAAAGCCTGAAGAGCCTCCCGTTTCGTGGGTCGCGGTCCCCGAAACAACGCAAAATACACCGATGACCGAACAGCGGGATCTTTGGCCCAGGCGCCCAGCTTGGCGAGTCCGGACGTCTTGGCGGATCCTCCGCCGTGTGCTCGCAGATGGAACGGCAACTGGTAGCTGTAACTGAAAAACATCCGGTTACCCTTGGCCATGGCGCGCTCCAACTCTTCGAGATAATAGTCCGCAATCCCGCTCTCCGGATCCAGAGCCTGCACCTCAAGCAGCCATTGTCTGGCGCGCTTTGACCGATTCATGTTGGCGCTGGCGGCGCAAAGAGCAAAATACAATGACGGATCATGCCGATCCCCAAACTGGACCAGTTGCAAAAAGACGCGGTAGGCGGCCTTGTGTTCTCCCAGAATGCCGAGCGTTGTGGCCAGTTTGTAGCCCTGATCAAATTGCAGCGGCATCAGCTTGCGCAATAGTCCAATGAGTTGCTTATACTCTTCGTGATCGCGTCCCTGATGGCGGATAAACACAGCCAGGTTGCATAAGGCGTGGATGTTGCGCGGCTCCAGTTCAAGCACCTGGCGCGTGATGGCCACCGCTTCTTCCATATGCCCCAGATAGTACTTCGCCAGGGCGAGATTGTTTCTGGCCGCAGTGGCCTCCGGTTGCCGTTCGATCTCTTTTTCAAGCATCAGACTCGCTTCGTGAAACTTGCCTTCCTCGAGCATGCCGCGCGCGACGTCCCGTTCACGGTTGGACTCGAGTTGCTTGCGACGACTCTGGCGCAAGATCTCACCGCCGCCATACTCATGAATCAGGACATCCAGCATTTCATCCGCATCCGGCGCAAACTCGCCAGTCGGGTCCACTTCCAGATACTTTACCACGTGCGCTTCCGCTAACTCATATTCCCCAAGGTTGGCATAATTGTTGGCCATATAAAAGTAGCATTCCGCCATATCCGGCGCAATGTCCGTCAGTACGCCCTGCAGCACTTCATTCGACTTCTCGAAATCGCCCAGTTCCGACAGCACACCAGCAAGATTACAGTGATTCACCGCATTGGATGGTTCGCATTCAACCGCGCGCTCAAAGGAATGAAGCGCACGGGACAAATCGTGTCTGTTCAAAAAACGGACCCCTCGTTCAAAGAAGAATGCGGCGTCTGGCTGAAACTGCAATACCTTTGTCGAGCCTTTCTCCCGTCTATCCATGAAGTACCTCCTCACTGGTTTCCTGGGAGCCTGCGCAAGCAGGTATAAGCGCAGTATAGCATAGCCGATTGGCAGTGTCATGCCTCGGCGACAGAGCGGACCATGCCGCAAATTGCCGATTCTGCGCTATTTGTCTATAATAATGAATACTTTACCACGAAGGGGCTGACAGACAGTGCACCGCATTAAAGGCATCATGGCAAGGGAACTTGCCGGTCATCTGCCGGTAAGCCAGACCGTATTGGAAGACTGGCTGGAGATACCCCCGGACTCCGCCATGGGCGATCTCGCGCTGCCCTGCTTTCGCCTGGCCAAGGAACTGCGCCAGGCGCCCCAGGCGATCGCCAAGGATCTGGCGTCACGCATCGCTTTCAGTGACCTCCTGCAGGGTGCGGAAGCGATCGGACCCTACGTGAACATGCGTTTGCGGCGTAACCTTGCGTATTCACTCTGGTTGCAGGCGATCGAGCGAGACGATGCGTTTTTTACGAGTGACAGCGGCAAGGGCCGAACGGTTGCCATTGACCTCTCGTCTCCGAATATCGCCAAACCGTTTGGCATGGGGCATCTGCGATCCACCATCATCGGAACTGCCCTGGCAAACCTGTTTGAGTCGGACGGATTCACTACACTGCGGATCAATCACATCGGTGATTGGGGCACTCAGTTTGGCAAAATCATGGTTGCCTATCACCGTTATGGCGATCCGGATCAAGTTCGGGCCAATCCGATCCAGGAACTGAACAGCCTCTACGTGCGTTTTCACGAGGAGGAAAAGACAAGCCCAGAACTGGAAGCAGAGGGCCGCGCCGCATTTAAACGTCTGGAAGATGGTGAGCCAGAGGAAACGGCGCTGTGGCAGTGGATAGTCGATGTCAGTCTGGAGGACTTCAACCGCACGTTTGAACTGCTTGGCACCCGGTTCACCCATGTACTTGGCGAAAGTTTTTATAATGACAAGATGGATGCGGTGGTTGACGAACTGAGGGCAAAGGGATTGCTGACGCGCAGTGAGGGCGCTGAAGTCGTGTCGCTGGAGCCATTGGATCTCCCCCCGTGCCTGATTCGCAAATCAGACGGCGCAACCCTCTACGCAACGCGGGATCTGGCCGCTGCGCTCTATCGACATAAAGTGCTTGGCGCAAACCGCCTGACCTATGTCGTGGGTGGGGAGCAACGGCTGCATTTTAAACAGCTCTTTGCCGTCCTCGAACGCATGGGATACGAATTTGCGGCGCAGTGCTCGCATGTGGCTTTTGGGATGATGACGATCGGCGGCAAAAAGATGTCCACCCGCAAAGGACACATAGTCCGTTTGCAGGACGTTCTCGATGAAGCCATTTCCCGCGCAAAGACCATTATCGCGCAGAAGAGTCCCGACCTGACGAACGCCGAGGAAGTAGCCAAAGCCATTGGCGTTGGCGCCGTCATCTTTAACGACCTGAAAACAAACCGGCTCCACGACATCGAATTCGCCATGGACCAGGCGGTGGCCTTCGACGGAGAGACAGGCCCCTACGTGCAGTACACCCACGCGCGCGCGTGCTCCGTACTGCGAAAGGCGGGCCTTTTGGACCCCGGCGAATCGAATCCGGCCGCGGTTGCAACGTGGAGTGAACTGCTGGCGAATGAATGGACAGATAAGACTCGTGGAGTCGCCAGTGGCGAAGAACCATCGAGCAACAAGGCTCTGGACGAAGCTTTGGAGGAAGGCCTGGACGGCGTCTCCACGGGCAGGGCTTTCGACGATGCGACTCTGGATGATGTGTCATGGGAACTGGCCAAGCAGGTCAGCCAGTTTTCCGGAGTGCGACAGCGCGCCAGCGCGGAAGCCGATCCGTCTCTCATCGCCAAACAGGTGCTTGACATCTGTCAGGCATTCAATCGGTTTTACCATGACTGTCCGATTCTGACGTCGCAAGGAAGCACCCGCACCCTTCGGCTGGCGCTGACCGACGCTACGCGACTCACCATCAGGGCATCGCTGCAATTGCTTGGGATTGGCCACCCGGCACAACTCTAGGCGCCGCATCGGCAGTCATGACAGTGGCGCGGACCAGAGAACACTCTGATCCGCGCCACGCTTTCGTGCTGTTCAGACCGCCCTCAGAGCCGTCCGAAAAACCGCATCAGTGCTTGACGATCCACATGGCTTGCAGCGGATCCGTGAGGTTCGGGTTGATGTAGAACCCTTTGACCCACGGTTGCACAGCGGCCGCATACACCGGATACACCAGCGGAATCCACGCCGCCTGTGACATGATGATGTTTTGCGCCTGCTTGTATACATTGTCGCGGGCGACGCCGGCCGGCATCACCGCGCCTTTGTTCAGCAGCGCGTCCACCTGCGGATTGCTGTAGTTCGTCGAGTTGTTCACGGGCGCTTCATTGCTGTTGAACAGTGTGTTGAGGAAGTCGGACGGATCCGGGAAATCCTCGATCCACGCCAAGGTAAATATATTTTGCTTGCCAGCCTCGTTGTTGGTCAGGAAGGTGTTCCAGGATGTCTGGTTCACGCTCGCGTGAACGCCGATCTGGGCAAACATCTGCTGGGCCGCTTCCGCGAACTTCAGGTCGGTTGGACTGCTGTTGTCCGTGTAGATGGTGGTCGAGAATCCTTTTGGATACCCGGCTTTGGCCAGCAGTTGTTTCGCCAGCGTGGGATTATACGTGTACTGAGCGTTCTTCGGCAGCACTGCCTCATACCCGGCGGGCATGCTCGGCGGAATGATCTGGTTCGCGGGAATCGCGAGACCGGCCATGATGCGCACGAAAGTCTGCTTGTTGACCGCGTACTCCAGCGCACGGCGCACGGCGACATTGGCGGTGGGACCATACTTGGTGTTCAGGCCCAAATAGTTGATCGCCACTTCCGTGGCCTTGACGATGTCTTTGTTATACTGCGGATTGGTCGAGAGCGGCAGGTAATCCTGCGACGGAATTCCACCCTGGTTCCACGAGATCAGGCCTGTCTTGCCCTGCTCGAAGTGAAACATCACCGCAGACGGAGAATTGTCGATGTTGAACACGATCTTGCTGAGATAAGGAATGCCCTTCTGGAAGTAGTGCGGGTTGCGCACCAGGACGTAGTTCCGGCCTGCCGTATACGATTGCAGCATGAAGGGGCCGCTGCCCATCGGGTGCGTATCAACATAGGATTCCGGATGCGAGTTCACGTACGCTGGATCAACTGCCGAGTAAAATGGCATCGCCAGCACGTTCAGGAACGTTGCGCTTGGGTTATTCAAGGTGATCTGCAGCGTGTGGGCGTTCAGCGCCTTGAGACCTGTGACCGTTTTCGCCTTGCCAGCCACGAAGGCGGCGGATCCCTGAATCAGAGGGGAGATGAAGCCTTGACCGCCCGACTGCATGTTGTTGTTAAGCACGCGCTCAAACTCGGTAATAAAGCTTTGCGCCGTAACGGGGTTTCCGTTCCAGAACTTCGCGTTCGTGAGGTGGAACGTGTACACCTTGCCGCCGTTTGATATGTTCCAGGACGACGCCAGATCGCCCACCAGGGTGTTGGTCGCGCCCTTGTAGGTCACGAGTTGATTATAGAATTGCAACACAGCCTCATACGATGTCGTATCGTACGCTTTGGCCGGATCAAGGTGTGGAAACTGACTGGAAAGATCCATCGTCAGGGTGCCGCCGTACACCGGCTGTGCGCCTTCAGACGCCTGCCTGACGGCTTTCGGCGTGCTGACGGCCTGTGTGCTGCAACCGGCAAGCGCTGTGCTCAGCATGGCCACCGAAGCGACAACCCCGAACAGCCGCAACTTACTTGACTTCATTTGTTTTCCCCCTTTTGCGATTAGAACAACGAGCATGACAACACAAACCTTTAATTCTATCATCATAGTATTGCCAAACGGTCGTTCAGTCAATACTAGAAGCTGGAACCGTAAATTGTAAGTTAACTGAGAGAAACGAATGCAGGCGCGGACACCGCAGCGCCTCCGTCGCCGGATACTGATGCGCCGCACATGGCCTGGGGAAAAAACCCACAACGGACCCCATGTAAAAACCTGCCGCAGACTCCAGAAACTTTTACCAAAGCGACACCCGTGTTGCCCGGAACGTTGTCCACACCACGCGGTCTACGAATATGTGATGCGTGGATCGACGATTCCGTACAGAACGTCCACCACAACGTTGACCAGCACGACAAACGCTGTTGCGAACAGCACTGTTCCCATGATGACCGGCACATCGAGGTTACTGATCGCCTGCACGGCCAACTGGCCGAGTCCGGAATAGCCAAACACATCTTCGATGACAACCACGCCGCCAAACAGCGCCGCGATGTCAATCCCGCCGTAGGTCAGGGCGGGGATGATCCCATTGCGCAGCGCGTGCGCAAAGATGACCCTGGCAGGGCTTGCCCCTTTCGCCTTTGCTGTCCTGATATAGTCCGAACTCAGCACGTCCAGCATCGACGCCTTCAGCAGCCTGGAATAGTAGGCCGCGCCCGTGATGGCGTAAGTCAATCCGGGAAGAATAATGTAGTTAAAGCCGCCCGTACCGCCCACAGGCAGCCAGTTGAGACGAAAACCTATCCAGTACATCAGTTCCAGACCGACGAAAAACACTGGCAGAGAAATTCCGATCAGGGCCAGGAGGCTCGCGATGTGGTCGATGATCTTGCGGTCGTAAACCGCCGAAATGATGCCGAGCGGGATGCCGATCACAAGTTCCAGAACCCAGGCCGCCAGCGCCAATTGAGCCGTCGCGCCCACCCGTTGCTCGATGAGATTGGTGACGGGTTGATCGAGCACGTACGACATGCCCAAATTGCCGTGCACCAGATTGTTCATATAATTCACATATCGAATCGGCAACGGCTGATCGAGACCAAGCTGTTTGTCGACTTGCAGCACCAACGCCTCTGGAGCGTGGGGCCCTACGATGGCGCGGGCCGGATTGGCGGGCACCAGAAACGCAATCACGAATGTGATGATAGAGATCCCAAGCAATACAATCACTGCTCCGCCCAGACGGCGAATGATATACGAGATCAAGAAAGGCGCCTCCCCTATAAACTGGTGTAACCAGCGTCCAGCAGCCGCGTCGGCAAACCTGCCATCAAGCCCAGGATGGCTGAATCGACCCGTTCGATCCAGTCTGCCGCGCGAAACACACAATGCCAGTAACAACCTAGTGCTTGGCGACCCACATGTACTGCAGTGGATCCATGAGATTCGGATTGATGTAAAAGCCCTTGACCCACGGCTGCACAGCGGCCACATACACCGGATACGCCAACGGAATCCACGGCGCTTGCGACAGGATGATATTTTGCGCCTGTTTGTACACGTTGTTGCGCGCCGCGCCCGCGGACATCATCGAACCCCGGTTAAGCAGTGCGTCTACCTGCGGATTGCTGTAGTTGGTCGAATTGTTAACCGGAATCTGATTGCTGTTAAACAGCGTATTCAGAAAGTCCGACGGATCCGGGAAGTCTTCCAGCCACGCGAGCGTGAATACCGGCTGTCTTCCCGTTTCGTTGTTGGTCAGGAACGTACTCCACGACGATTGATTGACCGTAGCCTTCACTCCGACCTGGGCAAACATCTGTTGCACGGCCTCCGCCGTTTTCAGATCTGTCGCCGCACTGTTGTCCGTGTAGATGGTCGTCGAAAAACCTCTCGGGTACCCGGCTTGGGCCAGGAGCCGCTTAGCCAGGGCCGGATCATAATAGTACTGATCCTGTTTTGGCAAGTTCGCCTCATATCCGGCCGGCATACTCGGCGGGAGTATCTGGTTGGCTGGAATCGCGAGACCGGCAAGAATGCGAACGATTTGTTGCTTGTTAACCGCATATTCGAGCGCACGCCGGACCGCCGCGTTGGCTGTCGGTCCATATTTGCAATTGAGACCCAGATAATTGACGGCGACCTCCGTCTGCTTGCGCAGATCCTTGCTATACTTCGGGTTCGTGGAGAGCGGCAGATAATCTTCCGCCGGAACACCGCCCTGATTCCAGGAAATCAGTCCCGTGCCGCCTTGCTCAAAGTGAAACATCACGGACTGTGGCGAACTGTTGATGGAGAAGACGATCTTGTTCAGATACGGAATGCCCTTGACAAAATAATTTGGATTCCGCGTCAGCACGTAATTCTTGCCCGCCGTGTAGGACGCGAGTTCAAAGGGACCCGTGCCCATCGGATGAGTGTCGATATACGCCTCTGGATGCGCATTCACGTAAGTCGGATCGACCGCCGAGAAAAATGGCATTGCCAGCACGTACAGGAAGGTGGCGCTCGGATGCAGGAGCGTGATCTGCAGCGTGCGCGCGTCAAGCGCTTTCAAGCCGCTCACCGATCTCGTCCGGTTGTTGACATACGCCGCCGAACCCTTGATCAGAGGATAGACAAATCCCTGACCTCCGGATTGCATGTTGTTGTTCAACACCCGTTCGAACTCTGTGATGAAACTCTGAGCGGTGACAGGATCGCCATTCCAGAATTTCGCATTACGAATGTGAAACGTGTACACCGTTCCGCCACCCGTGATCGTGTACGTCGCAAGCGACGGCACGATCGTGTTGGCCGCGCCCTGGTACGTGACCAACTGATTGTAAAACTGTTCGACAGCCTCGTCGGAAGTGGTATCGTAGGCTTTCGCCGGATCCAGATGCGGGAATTGGCTGCTCAGATCCAGCGCCAATGTACCGCCGCGAATCGGTGTTGCCCCCTGGGTCGCGTTGTTGGCGGCCTGCGGTGAAGTCGTCGCTCCTTGTGTGCCGCAACCCGCCAGCGCACTGCCGAGCACACCGATCGCCGCGACAACGCCTGACAGGCGCATCTTGGTGGACTTCATCTGTGTTCCCCCTTAATGACTAACGCACGATACCCTTAATCTTCCCAGACTGCAATTCTGTACACATGGAATTTTCAAAGGGCGGGAACACAGACGCTCTAGCGCACTCGACGGGGGTTAAACAGTTCGCGAAGTCCATCGCCGAGCAGATTAAACCCGAGAACAGCAAGCATGAGCGCCAATCCAGGATAGTAAAGCAACCAGGGCGCATATTCAAACACCTGTTGCCCTTCTGAGAGCATACTGCCCCAGCTTGCAGTCGGCGGTTGTACACCGATGCCCAGATAACTCAGCGTCGATTCCAGCAGCATGTTGTTCCCGATGGCCAGGGTTGTAAGAACAATCACGGGCGCCATGATGTTGGGCAGGATAATCTTGAAAAGAATCCGCCACTG
Source organism: Bacillota bacterium (assembly GCA_021846285.1). Lineage (GTDB taxonomy): Bacteria > Bacillota > Bacilli > Alicyclobacillales > SLC66 > JAKADD01. The sequence continues at coordinate 14,278 of JAJZCB010000011.1, read as the reverse complement.
TCTGCTGCCGAGCGCCCGCGCCGCCTGAACGTACTCAAACTCTTTGACCTTCATAACCTCGGCGCGCACAATTCGGGCCGTAACCGCCCAGCCCAACACGCCGATGGCGATAAATATATTGGTGATTGACGGCGACAACACGGCCACGAGCGCCACAACAAAAAGGATGAAAGGAAACGCCAGCATGATGTCGGTAATACGCATGATAACGCTGTCCACGAAACCGCCGTAATACCCTGATATGATGCCAAGTGTCGTGCCGATAAACAGACTGATGAGACTGGCGAACACGCCGACTTCCAGCGACACCCGAGCGCCAAACAACAGGCGGCTGTATACGTCCCGGCCCAGATCATCGGTTCCCATGATAAACGTATGATTGGGAGCCAGAGGCGCTCCATCTGGCGCAAGACCGTTTGCGAACTGAAAATTCGGGTTAAACGTCGCCAGCTTGTCCGCGAAAACAGCGACAAAGATCAGGGCAAGCACCATCAAACCGCCAATAAACACCAGCGGATACGCCCTCAACACACGGACAAACTTACTTCGCACCTTGGTCGGCGGATGCGCCAGTCGCTGCTTCAACCCCGTCGTCGGTGACGAATCAGCCATCATGTGAGCCATACTGCACCTCCTCGATCTTCAATCATACAAGTGGCAGGCAACGAAGCGACCGGGTTTGACCTCTTTCCACTCGGGAGCCTGAGTCCTGCAAACTTCCATACAATCCTTGCAACGCGGATGAAAGTAGCATCCTTTGGGCGGGTTGGCCGGGCTGGGAAGATCCCCTTGCAAAATGATCCGTTCCCGTCTAGCTTCCGGATCGGGGATGGGAACAGCCGATAGAAGAGCCTGCGTGTAGGGGTGCAGCGGATTTTCATAGAGTTGGTCCGATTCCCCGAGCTCCACAATCTGTCCCAGATACATGACGCCGATTCGATCGCTGATGTGCTTGACGACACTCAGGTCATGAGCAATAAACACATACGACAAGTTCAACTGCTTTTGGAGGTCGTCAAGGAGATTGAGCACCTGCGACTGAACCGACACATCCAGGGCCGACACAGGTTCGTCTGCGATAATCAGTTTCGGATCGACCGCGAGCGCCCGTGCGATCCCGATCCGTTGACGCTGTCCGCCCGAGAATTCATGAGGGTAGCGATCCATCCTGCTGGCCGATAGACCGACTGTTTCCAACAACTCGGCCACCCGCTTCTGTCTTTCCGCCGGGGAACGGAAGAGACTGTGAATAATCATCGGTTCCTCAAGAATCTGTCGCACGGTATACCGTGGATTGAGGGATGCGTAGGGATCCTGAAAGACAATCTGCATCTCACGACGCATCAGGCGCATCTGCCCTTTGCGCAATTTGCGGATGTCTTTACCGCCGAACAGGATTTGCCCGGCCGTTGGTTCGATCAATCGCAAAATACTGCGTCCGGCCGTTGATTTTCCACATCCACTCTCACCGACCAGCCCAAACGTCTCACCAGCCCCCACCTCAAAGCTGACTCCGTCAACAGCGCGAACCTGACCGGATATGCGCCGCATGACGCCCTTTCTGATCGGAAAATGCTTTTTCAAATTGCGCACCTGCAACAATGCCTCACTCACACTGCCACCCCCTTCTCATCAACCAGCCAGCAACGAGCCTGATGATTATCTGTAACAGAGAGCAGCGACGGTTCATCGTCCGCGCAGCGCTGTGTGGCATGCGGACAGCGAGAAGCGAACCGGCAGCCAGCGGGCATCACTTCGATGCTCGGTACGTTGCCTGGAATCGACGACAATCGTTGTTGTCTATCTTCCAGACGCGGAATGGAACTCAACAGGCCAATCGTATAGGGATGAGTCGGTTTGCGAAATATATCTCTCACGGCGCCCTGTTCCACCACTTTACCCGCATACATGACAACGACGCGGTCGCACATTTCCGCCACGACTCCCAGGTCGTGAGTGATGAGCATGATCGACATCTCACGCTCCGCCTTCAGTTTCCTCATGAGGTCGAGGATCTGAGCCTGAATCGTTACGTCAAGAGCCGTTGTCGGTTCGTCCGCGATCAGCAGTTTAGGGTCGCAGGCCATAGCGATGGCGATCATGACGCGCTGGCGCATGCCGCCCGATAAACGATGAGGATACTCATCCGCAATGTCCTCTGCCCTTGGGATGCCAACCAGTTTTAACAGATCGACCGCCTTTTGTTTCGACTGCTCCTTGTTCAGGCCGCGGTGAATGCGCAAAGACTCGCCAATCTGCTTGCCAATCTTGTGTACAGGGTTAAGTGAGGTCATAGGTTCCTGAAAGATCATGGCGATGTCATTGCCACGAATCTTGCGCATACTGGTATCCTTCAAACCGACCAGTTGTTTCCCTTCGAACAAAATGGAGCCCTTTTGAATCTTTCCATTAGAACTGAGCAACTGCATAATGGACAGTGAAGTTACGCTTTTGCCGCAGCCGGATTCTCCGACAATACCCAGCGTCTCACCTTTTTCAATCGCGAAATTGACATCTTCGATAGCGGGAAGATAGCCGCTCGCAGTGAGAAAGCTTGTCGTAAGTCCTGACACTTCCAATAACGCCGACATTGTAATCACCTCGATTTCGTCACTTAGCCTAGCAAATTCATGTTCATAGTGCAATACTTCGAATCTTGAAATTGTCCGTTGGCAGAGTCATTGAGCGCAAGTTATATCGTAGCACATCTATCTAAACCTCGCCTTGTCAATAGTAACCACTCCAAGAAACCAAAACTGGAATAACAAAGAGCCGGGAACCCGGCTCTTTCCTCTTGCTGAACATGATTGGATCAGCAGTCACACCATACTCTGCCTATTTGCGTCAACTCATCTTGCCGCATATCGGCGCGCCAGTTCAGTCAGCACATCTTGTAAAGGCAGAGTCTGCTCCCGCAGCAGCACCATGACATGATAAAGGAGATCCGCCGTCTCATAGCGCAATTCATCCACACTGTCGTTTTTGGCTGCGATAATCACCTCAGCCGTTTCCTCGCCAACCTTTTTCAATATCTTGTCGATGCCCTTATCAAATAGATAGGTCGTGTATGAACCTTCTGGCCGTTCCTGTTCTCGCTGCCGAATTCTGTCCTCCAGCAATGCGAGTATTTCGGTTCCTGTTCCCCCGAATTTCTGACGATCTGATTCCAGAAAGCCGTCAAAACAGGAAAATCGGCCTGTGTGGCACGCGGGTCCCGCTGGGGACACCACCACAAGCAACGCGTCATTGTCGCAGTCCGTGTCAATCGTAATGACCTTTTGCGTGTTCCCGGACGTGTCTCCTTTATGCCACAGTTGTTGTCGCGAACGACTGTAGAACCATGTCTCGCCCGTTTCCACAGTGCGCGCCAGCGACTCTTCATTCATATAAGCAAGTGTCAGCACCGCGCCCGAAACCTGATCCTGCACGATGGCAGGCGCCAATCCCTGTTCATCAAAACGAACGGTGGCAAGCGCATTACCTGTCAAGGCTGGAAACAACCTCACGAATCGGCACCCCCCTCTTACGCAAATAAGCCTTTACCTCCGGCAAAGATGTTTCGGCAAAGTGAAATACACTGGCAGCAAGCGCAGCATCTGCTTTCCCCGCTGTCAGCACATCGTAAAAATGCTCCCTGGCGCCCGCCCCGCCTGACGCGATAACGGGAATGCGGACGGCGTCCGAAACCATGGCGGTTAACGCCAAGTCGTAACCGCTGCGTTGTCCATCCTGATCAAAACTCGTCAGCAAGAGTTCGCCAGCCCCCAGTTGCTCCGCCTTTTTTGCCCATTCAAGCACAGACAAACCGGTGGCGATTCTGCCGCCGCTGATCAACACCTCCCAATCTCCACGTTCGGCAGAATATCTCGCGTCAATAGCGACTACAGCACACTGGGATCCAAAACGGCGCGCGGTTTCAGCAATCAGTTTTGGATCGCGCACCGCCGCCGAATTGAGTGACACTTTGTCCGCCCCCGCCCGCAAGACTTCGCGGACATCGTCGACGCTCGCCAGACCGCCTCCAACGGTGAAAGGGATGAACACCTGCTCGGCGGTTTTCTTTACAATGTCGAGCAAAATGGAACGACCCTCATGCGTCGCAGAAATGTCGAGCAGCACCAGTTCATCGGCGCCCTGACTGTCGTACTGCCTCGCGAGGGCCACGGGATCGCCGGCGTCGCGTCTGTTGCCAAAGAACGACTCGTGCTTGACCACACGTCCTTTGGCAACATCGAAACAGGGAATAATCCGCTTTGTCAGCATCGTCTCACCGTCCTTCGGCCACCCGCAGAGCCGCAGTCACATCCAGTGTTTCTTCGTAAATGGCTTTCCCGGCAATCACCCCGGACAGCCCCTGATTTTCCCGAGCGCGCACAGCGCATATGTCATCCAGGTTTCGTACACCCCCGGAAACAATGACTTGCAGCCCCGACGCCTGCGCCAGATCGACGGCCGCATCCACATTGGCGCCGCTCAACATGCCGTCTCGTGAGATGTCTGTGTAGATGCATTCCCGCAAGCCCAGGTCATACAATTCAGTCGCAAATTGGTGGGCCGACAGTGGTTCCGTTTCCAGCCACCCAGATGTTGCCACCGACCCGCTGCGAGCGTCCACTCCGACTGTAACTGCCGTTCCGTATCGGTCAATCGCCCTCTGAACGAGATCGCGGGACTGCACGGCCGCCGTTCCCAGGACACAGCGCCACACACCGTACTCCAGCCAGCGCTCGACGTCAGCCAGCGACCGAATCCCGCCGCCGATCTCCACCCGCAGATCGGTCCGATCGACAATCGCCTTGACGATCGCTGCGGTGTCTGATGTCATCCGTCCACTCTTGGCAGCCTGCAAATCCACCATATGAAGATGAGTGGCGCCGCTGTTCGCAAATCTCTGCGCTACGGCGATCGGATCGCCGTAATGGGTGATTTTTTTGAAGTCTCCCTGCCGCAACCTCACGGCGAGTCCACCGTACAGGTCAATCGCTGGAAGAACCAGCATGTGCGTCTTCCTCCTTTCGGGCGATACCGCAATACTCGGCAAAATTGCGCAGCATGGTGAGCCCGGTATGAGAACTTTTCTCGGGATGAAACTGCATTCCAAATATATGGCCATGCGCAACAACGGCAGGAATCTCCTGATGGTACGATGTCGTCGCCACAATGACTGACGCATCGACAGGTTCAACGTAAAAACTGTGAACAAAATAAGCGTAATCACCGCGTTCGACACCTGTCAGGAGAGGATGGTCGGACTGCATCGACAGTTGATTCCAACCGACATGCGGAATCTTGAAATCTCCGCGCATCCTCTTTACTCTGCCAGGGATAAACCCCAGTCCGATGTGTTCGCCATGTTCTTCACTCATCGAAAAAAGCAATTGCATCCCCAGACAGATGCCAAGAAGTGGGCGACCGCCCTTTGCGAAAGCCCGCAAAGCTGAAAGCAGATCCCGGCGCCGCAGATTCACCATGGCGTCGCCAAAAGCTCCGACTCCAGGCAGCACAACACCTGACGCTGTCGCCAACTGCGCGGGATCTGAGGTGATCACCGCCTCGCAGGCGACACTCTCAAACGCCTTTTGCACACTGCGCAGATTGCCGACCCCGTAGTCCACGATCACGATCACGACGCTGCACCCCCTGAACGCTGCCGTAAGGCCTCGACGAACGCGTCTACTTCAGTCGCGCGCAATTGATAGCTGCGACGGTTGGCCACCAGTCTCGCGGACACTGTTCCCAATTCGGCGAGTGGGGTAAGCCCGTTTTCCGCCAGGGTGCGACCAGTCTCCACGAGATCGACAATACAGTCCGCCAACCCGATGAGCGGAGCCAATTCGACGCTTCCCTGCAGATCGATCACTTCGATCTGCCGCCCCAATCGACGAAAATAGTCTGTGGTGAAGCGAGGATATTTGGTGGCCACCCGTTTTACGGCGCCCACATCCGTATGGGGCCAACCCGCCACAACCAAACGACAGACGCCGAACCTCAAGTCGAGCAATTCGTGGACGTCCGCCTGTTTTTCGTGCAACACATCTTTCCCGACAATCCCCAAATCGGCTGCGCCGTGTTCCACATAGGCAGGCACATCCACCGGCTTTGCCAGCAAATAGCGCACGTCTCGACTGTCATCTTCCAGAATGAGCCGTCGCGACTCGGCCAAATCGTTGGGAACCGGGTACCCCGCACTCGCCAGCGCCCGTGCTGTAGCGTCCAAAATGCGCCCTTTCGCCAATGCTATCGTCAGCATCGCAGATCACCCTCCTGTCCGAGGACGCGAACGATCTCTTGGCAGACAACCGCAAATTCCTCATCGCTCGCGATCAAAGTTCCGCCTGCGGCGAGACAAGCCCATGCGCCGCTCGGATCCGTCGGTGTCCATGTGTCCGTGACGCCGGACTCATCCACGCCCTGCTCCAGCGTGATGCCGGCGACCGCAACCCGGTGGCCGAGTCGCCGCAATTCGCGCCCGACAGCCAACGCCACTGGCCGTGTCCCCGCGCCATAGTACAAGCGGTCCACAGGAACTCCGCACCCCGACTCATCGAGCGCCGCCAGCACTCGTTCGACATGTACGACGCAGCCAGTCGCCGCAGCCTGACGACCAAATTGCGCGAGCAACGCATCGTACCGGCCCCCATAGGCGATCGGTTGTCCGAGAGCATCCGCGTACCCCTCGATCGTGATCCCTGTGTAATATTCGTGATCGAGGCACAGCCCGAGATCAAGATGCACCACGTCTGCCACCTCATGTTCGGACAACGCCGCCAGAAGGTCCTGCCACTCATCACAGGCCTGTTGAGCCGCTTCAACAAAAGCGATTGATCTGGCTTGCTCTATGGCGTCCACTCCCCCGCGAATTCGCGGCATGACGCGCAACGCCTCAAGCCAACCCGCAGGCGCCGATTGCGTCTCGCTTGCGAGAATAGCGTCATAAGCCACCAGATCCTTTGCGATCAGAGCATGTCTCAGGCGAGTTCGCAGTTCCGGGGGAAGAACGGAAAAAAGCGCTTGTACGAATCCCATGTGACCTAATGCAAAGCGAAATTCCGTCAGGCCAGTCTCGCGAAGGCTGCCCACCATGAGAGCGATGATCTCCGCGTCCGCGTCCGGACCACTGTCTCCGATCAGTTCCACTCCGGCTTGCGTGACCTCGACAGACCCCTGCACTCGTCCGCCGCGACCATTGTATGTCTTGGCGCAGTAACAGAGACGAAGCGGCAGTGTCTCCGACGCCAACAAAGTGGCGGCGACTCTGGCGACCGGAGTGGTCATTTCTGGACGCAGCGCGATGGTGCGACCTTCCCGATCAAACAGCCTGAGCAGGCGCTCATCCTCATCCCGATGCAACCCCCGGGCGAATGTTTCCGCATACTCAAACAGCGGGGTCTCTACCGATTGATAGCCCCACAATTCAAATTCCCTGATCAATCTATCTTCAATATCGCGTTTCCTGGTCATCTCACATCCGGCGTAGTCGCGAGTGCCGATGGGCCGTTCAATAAAGTCGCTCTGCATGCGCCATTACCTCAGTTCAACGCTTTAGTCTGCTAATATACTAAAGGATTTCGTTACACGTATCCTAGCATCGCAGCAAGTGCGTGTCAAGTCAGTCAGGGAGCCATGTCGTTCGTCACGGAGCCATTTGTTTTGTGATGTCTCTGTCTTGGTCGCCATCGTGAGCCGGATCAGCACAGGAGCGCTTGGATTGCCCGTATGCGCAACGGAACGTATGTTGTGCCCGAGCGAGTTCGGCGCAGCGGTGTTTGAGAGCGGGCACAACATACGTTCCGTTGGGCAGCAGCGTTACTGGCTGTCATCCTGCCCGGAACGGATGACGCGGGCCGGGGAGCCCGCGGCAAATGCTCCCGGAGGAATGTCGCGAGTCACAACAGACCCTGCCCCGACGATCGCTCTGCGACCGATGGTAACACCCGCGAGAATCGTGACATTGGCGCCGATCATGACTTCGTCTTCGATGACCACAGGACCAAAACGGTATTCATCGATCAGGTATTCGTGGGTAAGAATCGTGGTGTGGTACCCGACAATACAGTTGCGTCCGATGGTGATCCATTCGGGATGCAGCGCGTCCATCATCACGTAAAGGGCAATCGCCGTGCCGCTGCCAATGCGCATCCCCAAGAATCTGCGATAGACCCAATTTTTCAGACCGATATGGGGGATGATTCTCGCTGCCAGATTGACACAAACCGTCCACGCCACCTTATGGGCGGGAACGGTTTCATACAGCCGATACAGAGGGTTATACGATCCCTTGCCGTCACTGGGCAACACAAACCGATTCAGCCTGCGCATGGCGACCTCCTTCTGGAAACTGATGTCGCGCTTAGTATTCCTGTTCTTCCATACTCGACATGAGTTTTTCAGACAATTCGCGCGCAGCGTTGTACCCCATGCGTTTCAGCCTCTGGTTCATCGCCGCCACCTCGATGATGATCGCCAGGTTGCGCCCAGGACGAACAGGCACGGTCAAGCAGGTGAGTTCGATGTCGTGGATTCTTCGTTTCTCCTCATCCAGTCCCAGACGGTCATAAGAACGATCATCCTGCCACGCTTCGAGCTCGATGATCATCTCGATTCGCTTGTGGGTGCGGATTGCCCCAGCCCCAAACAGCGTCATGGCGTTCAGCACACCAAGTCCACGAATCTCCAGCAGATGCTGCAAGAGAGGCGGCGCTGTGCCAACCAGAGTGTCATCGGAGATCTGACGAATTTCGACAGCATCGTCAGCGACCATCCGGTGTCCCCGTTTCAGCAGTTCCAGGGCGGTTTCGCTCTTGCCGATGCCGCTGGCCCCTGTCATCAGGATGCCGATACCATACACATCCACCAAAACCCCGTGCACGAGTGTTTCGGGAGCCAGCCTCAGATCCAGAAATGTAGTAAGCTGTCCTACAAATTTGGGTGTTGACGATGTGGTGCGCAACAGCGGAACGATGGCCTGTTGCATCGCGGACCTCAGGGCGGGGCGCAATTCGAGTTCCCTTGTCACGACCAGACAGGGTACAGGCCCGGCCAGGCAAAGATCGGTAACGCGCCGATTCACTTCTTCATCTGACATCGAAGAGAGAAACGCCATTTCTGTTCGCCCAAGGACCTGCACGCGCTCAACCGGAAAGTGCATCAGGAATCCCGCCAGGGCCAATCCAGGGCGGTTGATCTCCGGAGTGCGCACACGTCGCTGCAATCCGGTTTCCCCGGAGATCAGCTCGAGTGAAAATTCCTCGATCAATTCTGCAACCGTCACATATTTGTCCAATCGGTGTCCACCATCCCAAATCAGCAAGCCGACAGGCAAGAGGATTTCCCCACTCTTGCCCTATCGGCTATCGACCATAATATACAGTGCCAGACGCCAAATCCTTGTTGCATCCGAAATCTTTGCTTCCTGATCCTGAGGCCCCGCCAAGCCAGCGCTTGCCGAATGGACGGTGAATTAAAATACTGCCTCTTCCGTTTCTTTGTCAAAAATATGGAATTTATTCATGTCAATCCCCAGCTTCAATCGTGTGCCGGCCTTGACATCACCCCGGGCAACAATGCGACCCGTGACTTGCTGTCCGCTCACATCCATCAGTAAGTACATTTCCGATCCCATGTGTTCCACAACTTCCACACCGGCTTCAAAGACACCGCCAGGAAAGGTCTCCAGGTACATCGGTTCATCGTGAATATGTTCCGGACGGATGCCGAGCACCACTTCTTTACCGATCAAATTCTCACTCCGTATCAGCTCGTAACGGCCTTCAGGGATTGTGAGCGACATGCCTGTCGCTTCAAATTTGATCGTTCCGCCAGATTCCTCGATCCTGCCTGTGACAAAATTCATGGAAGGCGAGCCAATAAAACCTGCTACGAACAGGTTCCTGGGATGATTGTAAATCTCCTGAGGAGTGGCCACCTGCTGGATAAAGCCATCTTTCATGACGACGATGCGATCGCCCATAGTCATTGCTTCCGTTTGATCGTGCGTCACATAGATAAACGTCGTCTGCAGTCGCTGATGCAGTTTGCTGATCTCGGTGCGCATCTGCACCCGAAGTTTTGCGTCAAGATTGGAGAGCGGTTCATCCATCAAAAATGCCTGAGGTTCGCGCACGATGGCCCGCCCCAGAGCTACCCGTTGCCGCTGGCCGCCTGACAACGCCTTTGGCTTGCGAGCAAGCAAATGCGAAATATCCAGGATCTGCGCCGCTTCGCGCACGCGTTTGTCGATCTCAGCCTTCGGAAAATGCCGCAATTTAAGGCCAAACGCCATGTTCTGATAGACAGTCATATGGGGATATAGGGCATAGTTCTGGAACACCATCGCGATGTCGCGATCTTTGGGCGCCACATCATTCATCCGCCGCCCGCTGATCATCAGATCCCCCTCCGAAATCTCCTCGAGTCCAGCGATCATACGCAATGTGGTCGATTTGCCGCAACCGGAGGGTCCAACCAGAACAACGAATTCCTTGTCCGCTATTTCCAGGTTAAAGTCGGTAACTGCCACAACATTACCCTGATAGCGCTTGTAGACGCGCGATAATGTGACGTTTGCCAAACCAGGCAATCTCCTTTCAAATACCGTGATCTGGGATGGAACTGCATCAATAGTATAGCCCGGACCAGTCAGCGGCTCCATATGGCAACGTACACAAACATCGAGCGTACAGGTTTGGGCACATCGCCACCGACGTGCGATCATGCGGCGACCCCTCCGGATCCTCGATTCCGGGTCAGCGGATGGAACTCGCGTGAGGCTGGAAGCGTCACGCGTGGTACGTCCAATACATTTCCTGACGCCAGTTGCGCATTCCGCGCTTTCTGACGGCGGGATCACGGTTGAATTCCTTTTCAAGCTCGGCCAACATGGCCTCGGATTGGGAACGGTGCGCCCGAATGGCAGCCAATTTCACATCAAGTACATCTGCAAGGTCGAGAACCACATCCGGCCGCCCGAGCGCTTCTTCACGATTGGCGGAGATGGCGTGGGCGTGGATCACGGGACGCCGCTCTGGCGCAATGAGCGTTGTGGCGCGGATCGCTGCGGCGCCAAGGGCATTGTGGTCAGGGTGCACTCCGTGGCCCGGATAATGTGTGATCATGAGTGAAGGTTGAATCTCTTCGATCACCGCGGCAATGCGAGCGGCGAGTACCTGTTGATCTTCAAACTCGATCGTCTTGTCGCGCAAACCCATCTGGCGCAAATCGTCAATTCCCAGCACCGCGCAGGCATCGTACAGTTCCCGCTCTCGAACCAGCGGCAGCGTCTCGCGGGTCGCAAAAAATGGTTTGCCCATGTTCCGCCCCATCTCTCCGAGGGTGCCGCACAGATAGGTGACGGGTGCGCCCGCCCGGGTATGCAGCGCGATGGCGCCTGCGGCGCCGAATGATTCATCGTCAGGATGCGGAAATACGACTAACACATGCCGTTCCACAGGCATTCACTCCTCCTCTGTTCAAGTGGTCCAACCGTCTATAGGTGGCTTGTTCAAAAAGGGTTGAGGTAAGATGCAAACAGGGGTTGGGTGTTGTCTGGACATGCGCGCGGAGTGTACGAAGTAGGTACATGAGCACGCATGTCCAGCACAAGCCGAAGCCCTGCGCCGCAGAGTTCTCGACCCTTTTTGAACAACCTCTATAGGCCAAAGGGTTCTGTGCTGAGTTCGAGCGCTATGGCAAGTCTGCCATCCGAATCATGTCCGGCCATCAGCAGTCGCCCCTGTTCGTCCAGTTCCCAGTCTGTGAGACCCTCGGCATAGATCCAGCCCTGTTCCATCTTCAATCCGACCCGGTAGGGACCAATCCCCGCAACGGTTCCCCGATGATAGCGGACCAAACCGTTGCGAATGAAGGCGCAGACAGCCATGGTCTGTTCCTGTCGATGAGCGGCGTAGGCCCCGTTTGTGGTCTCCAGGTGAATAAAAACATCCTGATTGGCAAACCTGTCCAGCGTAGCCTGAACAGCCGACGTTTCTATCGCTTGCATCGCTGATCTCTCCCTGTTCCGTTCTGAGTGAATCCGCATCCGCGAACATGCTACAGGCGTTTAAATAGAATGGCGCTCCACACAGTGACCGCATCCTCAAAGCGGCGAATGTCATAGCCGGTCATATCCCTGATCCGCTCAATCCGATACAGCAGACTGTTGCGGTGCAGATAGAGTCTGCGGGCCGTCTCGCTCACGTTTAAATCGCATTGCACAAACACCATGACGGTTTGTTCCAGTTCTGTGCCCAGCGCAAGCAGCGCCGAAGCTGGCAGGACATGATCCGCATACGCCTGCTGAAACTGTGGCTTGACGGCGAAGAGCAACTCATAAGCCCCCAATCCACGCAAGGACAGCACGCGCTGTTCAGGCGCCAACCCCTCGGCAGTCTGAGTCAAGTATAGCATGCGCTTCACGATGCGCAGAACTTCTGGAAAACTGCGCAAGGGATGGCTCCAGACGGCGCGAACGTCAATAAACGATTCGGAGGCAAGGCCGTCGACAAGCGCTCTCGCCGTATCTTCGCCAAAGCCTTCCTCCGATCCGTGCCTGTCATGGTGCGGGTGAGGAAATACCGCAACAATCAGGGTCGAATCAATCACCGTGTAGGGGGTGAGATCAGGACCGTCCGCCAGTGATTCCAATGTTTTTCGGATATCTGCGGCCACATCCTGCACGCTGCGTTCGTACGGTCGCAGCGTCACGAGACTCACGGGCCAATTCCACGGCACCGACACGTTTTCGATGTCATCCTCAATGCGAATGGCTGCAGAAAACGCCTCGGGCGGTTCCCGCAGAGCGGTCGTGATGTGCGTCATCCACGCGGGCGCCAGTTCTTCCTGGTGAGCAGGCATAGCGCCCACCACAAGACGCAACAGGTACAGTTCGGAGGAACTCACCTGCCCGCGCAACGCGGCAATGTACAGATGTCCTCCACTCTCTTGGGAGAATGCCCACCAAACGCGCTCCCCATCAGCAACGCCATTCTCCAGCTCGATGATCGATCGGGACCGCAAATACTCCGGGAGTTCAGACGTAATCCAGAAACGGTCCCCCAGTACACGCACAATCTCCTGATATGTATCCAACACCCACACCTCATTCCGGGTAAAACTGCACCGTCTCTCCCACCTGAAGCAAGCCTGGCTGACTGCTGTGAAGCGTCCACAGACGCTTCGTATCGACCGGGTGAAGATAACCGAGGATCCACCATCCTCCCGCCGACTCGCGTGGATAGATCCCCGTGTAGTGATGAGCGATCGCCACCGCTCCTGGCGCCACGGCCATTTTGGGAACGGCCTTGCGATTCATCCGCAAACTCTCGTGGACGTAACCCAGATAAGCGAACCCAGGCGTAAATCCGGTAGCCTCCACCCTATACAGACAATTCGTATGCAGCGCGATCACCTGTTCCTCAGACAGCCCCATGGTTTGCGCCACTGCGGCCACATCCGTATCGGGTCCACCATAGCGTACGCCAAATGTGTGACAGCGCAATGCCTGCATCTCGGAACCAGAGGCTGCATCCAGCGCCTGCTCAATAAACGCGGAAATTGTCTCATCATCGACAAGCGGATCCCGAAGATAGATCACAAGATCCTCCGGACCGCTGACAACGTCACAAACCGCATCGGGACGAGGAGCAAGCATCAGCTGCCTGCGTTGCCGCGCGTCCAGTCCATGAATGCCGACCGTTCGATCTCCCATCCACTCGTAAAACGTCATGCGATGCGATCACCAGGCTGCGCCGTGCGCTCCGGCGTGAGCAATATGACTGCTCCATCCTCCTTGACTGCGCCCAGCACCAGTACCTCAGACGTGAACCCGCCAATTCGCCTGGGCGGGAAATTGACGACTGCAACGACCTGGCGATGGAGTAACTCGTCCTCCCTGTACAGTGCAGTCAGTTGTGCGGAACTCCATTTTACCCCCAGCGGACCAAAATCAATCTCCAGTTGATACGCCGGTTTTCTGGCTGTCGGATGCAGACGAACCGTTTTAATCACGCCAATCCGTATGTCAAGCGCCGCGAAGTCTTCGATGCTTGCCAAAACATTCCCCCCTCACCTTAGGAAACAGAGGAACAACGGGCTTGCGCTCGTTGAAGATCCCGTCGAAGCACTGGAGCCAAATAACGTCCAGTATAGGAACGCTCGATTTTGACGATGTCTTCCGGAGTGCCTTCGGCGACCAACTGGCCGCCCATGTCGCCGCCCTCTGGTCCAAGATCGATAATGTAATCCGCTGTCTTGATCACATCTAGATTATGTTCGATGACAA